>NZ_JAFEUF010000047.1 GCF_016901035.1 Streptomyces durocortorensis | reverse complement strand
GCGCGGGGGCTGCCGGGGCAGGAGGGGCGGCCTGTTCCTCCGGGACCACCGGGACCACCGGCGCGGAGGGCGGCTTCGGCAGCCGGAACTGCATCGTCATCTCGGAGTCGGTCTCAACGTCGCGCTCAGCGTCGGCGTCGGCGTCGGCGTCGGACGCAGGCGGGGACGCGAACGCGGGCTCGGACGCAGACGCGGGCTCGGGCTCGGGCGCGGTCTCGGGCCCGGACTCGGACGCAGCCTCGGGCCCCGGCTCGGATCCGGTCTCGGCTTCGGCGTTCTCCCGGACCGTCCGCTCGGCGGCGGCGATCATGGGGTCGGCGGCAGGCGAAGCCTCGGCCACCGGCTCGATCACCGGCTCCGGCTCGATCACCGGCACCTGAGCGTTCGCCGTGTCGAGGCCCGGCGCGTCCTCCGCCGCCGAATCGGCCGCCTCGGCCTCCGAGGTCGCCTCCGGCTCCGGGGCCGACCCCGCCCCGGCGGGCGTACCCGGCTCGGGCAGCGCGGCCGGCAGGGGTGAACGGCTCGGCAGCGCGTTGGAGTTGGCCTCCGCCACCGAGCCCGGCAGGTTGAGCGTGGGGGCGTCGCCGGGCAGTTGCACGGCGGGCGGGGTGGCGGCGGGCAGCGTCTTGGGCAGCAGGGCCTGCGGCAGGACGACAACGGCCGTCACTCCACTCCCCTTCTGCTCGCGCAACTGGACCCGCACCCCGTGCCGGGCGGCCAGCAACGACGTCACCTGGAGACCGAGTCCGGCGCCGTCGGCGTTCTGCTCACCGGCCTCGAACGAGGTCGGGTCCGCCAGCCTGGCATTCAGCTCTTCCATTCGGACCGTCGACATGCCGATGCCCTCGTCCGACACGGAGAGCATCACCTCGCCGCTCTCCAGCAGCCAGCCGGACAGCTCGACATGGGAGTCCGGCGGGGAGAAGGAGGTGGCGTTCTCCAGGAGTTCGGCCAGGAGGTGGGACAGGTCGTCGGCGGCGAACCCGGCGATCTGGGCGTGCGGCGGCAGGGACTGGATGGTGACCCGCTCGTACCGCTCGATCTCGCTGACGGCGGCGCGCGCCACGTCGACCAGCGGGATCGGGCCCGCGTGGCCGTGGCCGTGCTCGGCGCCGGCGAGGACGAGCATGTTCTCGCTGTGGCGGCGCATGACCGTGGCCATGTGGTCGAGCTTGAAGAGGGTGGCGAGGCGTTCCGGGTCCTGCTCGCGCTCCTCCAGGCCCTCGATGACGCCGAGCTGCCGCTCGACGAGGCCGAGGGTGCGCAGCGAGAGGTTGACGAAGGTGTGGTGGACCGTGTTCTTGAGCTGTCCCAGCTGGGTGGTCAGCTCGGCGGTCCGCTCCTGGAGTTCGGTCCGCTGCTGCGCCAGGGACTCGCGGCTCTTGATGAGGCCGGAGCGCTCCGCGCTGAGGCTCTCGACGCGTCCGCCGAGGTCCTGGTGGAGGTCGGTGAGCTTGCCGTGGAGGGCGTTCATCGACCGGACGACCTGGGCGAACTCGTCGTTGCGGCCGGTGTAGCGGACCGGTTCGGCGTTCTCGGGGTCCTCGGCCAGGCGTGCGGCGCCGATGCGCAGGACCGCGAGCGGCTGGGTGAGGGTGCGGGCGACGGCGGTGGAGACGCCGACGGCGAGCAGGAAGCAGCCGCCGAGCAGGGCGATGGCCAGCTCGAGGGCGGTGACGTCGTCGTCGCGCAGGCCCTCCAGGTGCCGGACCTGGCCGGTGGTCAGCGCGGACTCGACGCTGCGCATCCGGTCGACGCGGGCGGAGAGCGCGGCCTCCAGCTTGGCCGGGTCGACCCGGCGTTCCGCGTCCGAGAGTTCGGGGCGGCCGGTGAGGCGGGTGAGGTACTTCTCCGCGTCGTTGACCTCGGATCCGGTGACGGTCGCGGAGAGCTTGTCGCGGGCCTCGGGGTCCGCCGCCTGATCGAAGTCGGCGAGCGCTGCCAGCTCCCGTACGCGGGCCTGCTGGGCGGCGGCGCTCAGCTCGTCGCGTTCGCGGTCGGCCCGGACGACGCCCTCGTCCTGGGTCTGCACGGGCAGCCCGGTGAACGGGTCGGTCTGCGGGGCCGTGGGCTCGGGGCTCGGCACGGCGAGCGCGGCGAGGAGGAGCCCGCGGGTGGCGGAGGCCTGCTCGGACGCGCCGCCGAGGGTGAGCGGGGCCCGGGTGGCGTCGGCGGCGCGCGGCGGGGTCTTCTCGGCCAGTTCGGCGGCGATGCCGTGGAGCTTGGCGATGAGGTCGGAGTACGCCTGGTGCGCCTCCAGGGCCGAGCCCTTGCCGCTCAGCGCGGAGCGGCGCAGGGAGGGGACCGTCGAGAGGTCGCGGCGCAGGGCCGCGGGGGCCGCCTCGTGGATCTCGTCGATCTGCTGGTCGACGCGGGTGGAGCGGGCGGCGCGGTTCTTCGCGCCGTCGCCGCCGTCGGCTTCCTCGGCGCGGCCGTCGGCGACGTACGCGGTGACGGCGTCACGCTCGTCGGCGAGGGAGTGCCCGAGGGTGACGGCCTGCTGGTTCAGCTCGGCGAGGGTGACGAGCCGCTGGGACTCGGTGAGATCGGCGGAGGCTCCGAGCACGGCGGGGGCGCCCGCCGCCACGACGATGACGCCGACAACCGCGACCCCGGCGACCAGTCGGCTGCGCACCCGCACGGTCCGCTTCTCCGCCACGGTCCGCTCGTCCGCACCGGGTGCCGGAGGCGTCGCCCCGGAACCGTCGCGCGTCGTGCCCTTGCTCCGCGGCCGCTTCTTCTGCACCGGTGCTCGCAATCTTGACTCGTCCACCCTTGAAGCAGAGGTGACGCACGGTCACATGGAAGGGCGCCCCGCTCCTGGTACGGCTTCTGACCATTCCAGCGCTTTTGAGAGGGGGGCGCGCATCAACCGCTCCGCCACTCGAAGGAGTGAACATCACTCTGGAGTTGGCGAACAAGTCTCCCCCAGCGGCCCCCTGACCATGCGTGGAGGGCGGGGTGGAAGTTCCGCTCCGCCTTTGGCAGGATGCCCGCCCGCACCCGCTTCGGAGCCGCTCCTTTCACCTGGCGCGCCCGTGTTGACCTGCTGGTACAGGCCATCTTCAGGCGCGTGCAGGGCAGGTGAAGGGCTCGTGCAGACTGACGGTATGCGCATCGAACTCGCCACCGCGCCCGGCAGCCCCGAACGCCCCAACGAGGACTGGGCCTCGGGAGCCCTTCCCGCGTCCGGCCAGGGCGGTGTGCTGGTCCTGCTCGACGGCGTCACACCGCCGCGCGGGGACGACGGTTGTGTGCACTCGGTCCCGTGGTTCACCGCGCGGCTGGGCGGTGCGCTGGTGGAACTGTCCGGTTCCCGCCCTGATCTGACTCTGGCCGAGATCCTGGCCGCGGCCATCTCCCGTACAGCCGACGCCCATCGGGCCACCTGTGACCTTTCTCACGCACGTACGCCTCAGGCGACGGTGGCTCTGGCACGTTGGAGCGGCCGCGCGATCGAGCACCTGGTGCTGTCCGACGCGGTCCTGCTGCTGGAGTCCCGCGACGGCGCGGTCCTGGCGGTTCTCGACGACCGGCTGACCCGGCTGCCGCCGGGCTCGCTCGCCTCGAACGAGATCGCCGACGCCACCGTGCGCAACAAGGAGGGCGGCTTCTTCACGGCCGCCGCCGATCCCGCGGTGGCCTCGCGCGCGGTGACGGGCAGCACCCCGGCGGCCGGCGTGCGAGCCCTCGCCGCACTCACGGACGGCGCGGCCCGCTGGACGGAGGTGTTCGGCGAGGGCGACTGGGCGGGCACGCTGGGGCTGCTGCGGAAGGCGGGGCCGCAGGGGCTGATCGACCGGGTGCGGGAGCTGGAGGACGCCGACGCGGCCGCCGGGCGCGTACGGCTGGGGCGCGGCAAGACGCACGACGACGCCACCGCGCTCCTGGTGGAGCTGGACTGAACCGAACCGGAACCTGCCGGAGTTGAACTGACCGACGGTCCGGAGCCGGTCAGCTCTCCGCGCGGGCGTTCAGCTGGTGCAGGAGCCGGGCCAGTTCGGCGACCTCGGCCCGGTCCCAGTCGGCCAGCTTGCGTACGTAGCGCCCCCGGCGGGCGTCCCGGACGCTGCGGAAGCGGGCCAGGCCGTCGTCGGTGAGGTGGACGAGCCAGGCGCGCCCGTCGGCCGGGTCGGGCTCGCGGGCCACCAGGCCGAGGTTCTCCAGGGAGTGCAGCTGGCGGCTCATGGTGGCCTTGCCGACGCCGAAGTAGGCGGCCAGCCCGGTGGCCCGCTGCCGGCCCGCCGCCTCCAGGCGGACGAGCAGGCCGTAGGCGGCGGGCTCCAGTTCGGGGTGGACCTCCCGGGCCATCTCGCCCGAGCTGGCGCGCGCCCGGCGCAGGAACACCGCCAGCTCACGCTCCAGCGCCAGGAATTCATGGTCCACGCCGCTCACGCCGGGCGCGCCCGGCCCCTCGGGCGCACCAGGCTCCGGCTCGCTGTCGTCTCCGCGCACGTCAGTACCCCTCGTACGGTTCCCTGCCGATGAAAGCTGCCGCCGCGACCGGCCATCGCCGCAGCTCGGCCAGTATTTCGCAGGAGTGGACCACCGGCGGCAGCCCGGCCACCGATCCGGGACCTCCCGGCACCTCGAACCCCACTATGCACTCAATGTATACGCACTATGTATAGTCATCGCCGTACCGCACACCTGTGCGGATTCCCGTACAGAGGAGTGATGTGTCGTGCCCGGAAAGATGCCGTCGTCAGGGATGAGGTTGGCTGCGGCGCTGGTGACGGCGCTCACACTGACGCTGAGCGGCTGCTCGATGGACACGACCGCGCCCGGTTCGGCGCGCGGGGAGGCGGCGTCCGACGCCAAGGGCGAGTTCGGGCCGGTGGACTGCCGCAAGGCGAAGTGCATCGCCCTGACCTTCGACGCGGGCCCGGGCGAGGACACACCGCGGCTGCTGGACATCCTCAAGGAGAAGAAGGTGCACGCCACCTTCTTCCTGCTGGGCAAGCACCACGTCGTCAAGCACCCCGACGTGGTGCAGCGCATCGAGGACGAGGGCCACGAGGTCGCCAACCACACCTGGACACATCAGGTGCTGACCGACCGGAAGCCGGACGAGATACGGGCCGAGCTGGAGGAGACCCAGGTGGCCATCGAGAAGATCACCGGCAGGAAGCCCCGGCTGATGCGCCCGCCGCAGGGCCGCACCGACGACACCGTCTCGGAGATCAGCAAGGACCTGGGCCTCTCCCAGGTCCTGTGGAGCGCCACCGCCAAGGACTACTCGACGAACGACTCCGCGCTGATCAAGAAGCGGATCCTGGACCAGGCGAGCAAGGACGGCGTCATCCTGCTGCACGACATCTACAAAGGCACCGTCCCCGCCGTGCCCGGGATCATCGACGCGCTCCAGAAGGACGGCTACACCCTCGTGACCGTCCCCGAGCTGATGGCCCCCGCCGAGCCGCAGCCGGGCACGATCTACCGCCCCTGAGTCACCGCCCCTGAGCGCCCGGGCCGGCCGTCACGGCACGCGGAACGGCCCGCCCCCGTTGACTCGGGAAGCGGGCCGTCCGTACCGGTCGCGTACCTGATGCCGCGCCCGTCACAGCGTGGCGGTCAGGCCGCGGCCGGGATCCTTTCGGCCGGGGCCGTGGCCGAGGCGAGGGCGATCTCCAGCACCTGGCGTACGTCGGTGACCGGGTGGACCTCCAGCTTCTCCAGCACCTCGGCCGGGACGTCGTCCAGGTCGGCCTCGTTGCGCTGGGGGATCACCACGGTCGTGATGCCCGCCCGGTGCGCGGCCAGCAGCTTCTGCTTGACGCCGCCGATCGGAAGGACGCGGCCGGTCAGCGACACCTCACCGGTCATCGCCACATCCGTACGGACGAGGCGTCCGGAGAGCAGCGAGGCCAGGGCTGTCGTCAGCGTGACGCCGGCGCTCGGGCCGTCCTTGGGGACCGCGCCCGCCGGGAAGTGGATGTGCACGCCCCGGTCCTTGAGGTCCGCGACCGGCAGTTCCAGCTCCGCACCGTGCGACCGCAGGAAGCTCAGCGCGATCTGCGCCGACTCCTTCATGACGTCGCCGAGCTGACCGGTCAGGGTCAGACCGGACGCCCCGGTCTCCGGGTCGGCGAGCGACGCCTCGACGAAGAGGACGTCACCGCCCGCCCCGGTCACCGCGAGCCCGGTGGCCACGCCCGGTACGGCGGTGCGGCGCTCGGCCGGGTCCTGGGCGGACTCGGGCACGTGGTGCGGCCGGCCGATCAGACCCCGCAGATCGGCATCGGTGACCGTGAACGGCAGCTCGCGGTCGCCCAGTTCGTGCTGGGCCGCGACCTTGCGGAGCAGCCGGGCCACCGCCCGCTCCAGATTCCGTACGCCCGCCTCACGGGTGTACTCGCCGGCCAGCTTGCGCAGCGCCGACTCCTCCAGGGCGACCTCGTCCTTCTCCAGGCCCGCCCGCTCCAGCTGGCGCGGGAGCAGGTGGTCCCGGGCGATGACGACCTTCTCGTCCTCGGTGTAGCCGTCGAGGCGGACCAGCTCCATACGGTCGAGCAGGGCCTCCGGGATGGCTTCGAGCACGTTGGCCGTGGCCAGGAAGACGACATCGCTGAGGTCGAGCTCGACCTCCAGGTAGTGGTCGCGGAAGGTGTGGTTCTGGGCCGGGTCGAGGACTTCGAGGAGGGCGGCGGCCGGGTCGCCCCGGAAGTCGGAGCCGACCTTGTCGATCTCGTCGAGCAGGACGACCGGGTTCATCGAACCGGCCTCCTTGATGGCCCGCACGATCCGGCCGGGGAGCGCGCCGACGTACGTACGCCGGTGGCCGCGGATCTCGGCCTCGTCCCGGACACCGCCGAGCGCGACGCGGACGAACTTGCGGCCCATGGCGTGCGCGACGGACTCGCCGAGCGAGGTCTTGCCGACGCCGGGCGGACCGACGAGGGCGAGCACGGCGCCACCGCGACGGCCGCCCACCACACCCAGCCCCCGGTCGGCACGGCGCTTGCGCACCGCGAGGTACTCGGTGATGCGTTCCTTCACATCGGCCAGGCCGGCGTGCTCGGCGTCCAGGACCTCCTGGGCGCCGCGGATGTCGTAGGCGTCCTCGGTGCGCTCGGTCCACGGCAGTTCGAGGACGGTGTCCAGCCACGTGCGGATCCAGGAGCCCTCGGGCGACTGGTCGCTGGAGCGCTCCAGCTTCTCGACCTCCTTGAGCGCGGCCTCGCGGACGTGCTCGGGCAGGTCGGCGGCCTCGACGCGGGCCCGGTAGTCGTCGGACTCGTCCTCCGGGTCGCCGTTGAGCTCGGAGAGCTCCTTGCGTACGGCGTCCAGTTGGCGGCGCAGCAGGAATTCGCGCTGCTGCTTGTCGACGCCGTCCTGGACGTCCTTGGCGATGGACTCGGCGACGTCCTGCTCGGCGAGGTGCTCGCTCAGCCACTGGATGGCGAGCTTCAGCCGGGCGATCGGGTCCACGGTCTCCAGGAGCTGGACCTTCTGGGCGGTGGTGAGGAACGGCGAGTATCCGGAGTTGTCGGCGAGCGCGGAGACGTCGTCGATCTGCTGGACCCGGTCCACGACCTGCCAGGCGCCGCGCTTCTTCAGCCAAGTGGTGGCGAGCGCCTTGTACTCCTTGACCAGCTCGGCGGCGGATCCGGGCAGCGGGTCGGGGGCGGCGGTCTCCAGCACGGTTCCCTCGACCCAGAGCGCCCGGCCGGGACCGCTGGTCCCGGCGCCGATGCGGACCCGGTCACGGGCCCGGATGAGGGCGCCCGGATCGCCGTCCGACAGGCGTCCGACCTGCTCGACGGTGCCGAGGACACCGGTCCCCGTGTAGGTGCCGTCGATCCGCGGGACCAGCAGCACCTGGGGCTTGCCGCCGCCGGGGCGGGCCGCGGCCTGCGCGGCCTCGACGGCGGCGCGCACCTCGGTGTCGGACAGGTCCAGCGGCACGACCATGCCGGGCAGGACGACCTCGTCGTCGAGCGGCAGCACGGGCAGGTCGATCGGTGTGAACGCCTGGGACTCGTTAGTCATGATCTCCCCTTCGGCAGGCAAGTTGAGCTATGTGCACTCAATGTTTGTGAGTCGCCGAATGTTCCCCGGCCGCTGTTCGCTCTGAGCGATCAGTACGCCCGCCGCACCTCTCACCAGCGCACGCCTCTTCGTACGGGAGCGCTCGGCGGCGGGCAGTTGTTCCCCTCCCCGGAGCCGGAAAGGTGCTGGCCCTCGCCCCACGCGGCGGGCCAGGATGGGCGGGCACCGACCGCCACGACCGGATACCGGAGAGCCGCCCCCATGTCCGCGACATCCACCTGGCCCGCCCCCGAACCGACGGGATCGCTGCCCGTGCGCTCCACCGAAGCCCCCGTCGTCCTCGACCGCCGCGAGGGCCCCTTCGGTGAGGTCGTGCTGCGGGAGCGCGGGGAGCACTTCGAGATCATCGCCAACGGCTGCTTCCTGATGGACACCTCCGACGGGCGCTCCGAGCGGCTGCTGATCGACGCCGCACTGGCCGCCCTGCCCGCCGGGCGGCCCGGCCCCTCCGTGCTCATCGGCGGCCTGGGCGTCGGGTTCTCCCTGCTGCGGGCCGCCGAGGAGGAGCGCTGGGGGCGGATCACGGTCGTGGAGCGGGAGCAGGCGATCGTGGACTGGCACCGGGAAGGGCCGCTGGACCGGATCTCCGGGGCGGCGCTGGCCGACCCCCGGGCCGGGATCCTGCGCGCGGACCTGGTGGCCCACCTCCGTACCACCACGGAGCGTTACGACGCGCTCTGCCTGGACATCGACAACGGGCCCGACTGGACGGTCACGGAGGGCAACGGAAGTCTCTACTCCCCCGCCGGTCTGGCGCACTGCCACGACCGGCTGACCCCGGGCGGCGTGCTCGCCGTCTGGTCCGCACAGCCGTCGCCCGCCTTCGAGCAGGCCTTGCGGAATGCCGGGTTCAGCGGGGTTAGGACGGAAGAGGTGGCCGTTGCCCGAGGTGTGCCCGACGTGGTCCATCTCGCACTGCGGGCCGCCTGAACCCCCCACCCGGTATGCACGGCCCGGCGGTGGCACGGGCCAACCGGCACAAGGCCGACGATCCGCCCGCCCGCCCGGCCCGAACGCGTGGCCCCGGGGCAACACCCTGCGTAGCCGGGAGCCCTCCGCTGCCTTTACGCTGCTGACCGGCACACGGGATCACCCACGAAATCCACGAGCGAAGACCGTGCCTCCGGGGGGAATGGCTCCCGCGAGAACGGGCAGGGGCGGGGCGATGGAACAGACACACACCACCCACAACGGCGTCGCGGCCACCCCGGGGGCTCAGCGCCGGGTGCTGGTGGTCGAGGACGACGCCACGATCGTCGACGCCATTTCCGCCCGGCTGCGGGCGGAGGGCTTCCTCGTGCAGACCGCGCTGGACGGCCCCGCGGCCGTGGACGCGGCAGAGGCCTGGCAGCCCGACCTGATGGTGCTCGACATCATGCTTCCGGGCTTCGACGGCCTGGAGGTCTGCCGGCGGGTGCAGGCGGCGCGTCCGGTGCCGGTGCTGATGCTCACCGCACGCGACGACGAGACCGACATGCTGGTCGGCCTCGGGGTCGGCGCCGACGACTACATGACCAAGCCGTTCTCCATGCGGGAGCTGGCCGCCCGGGTGCACGTGCTGCTGCGCCGGGTGGAGCGGGCCGCGCTGGCCGCCGTCACGCCGCGCAGCGGGATACTGCGTCTGGGTGAGCTGGAGATCGACCACGCGCAGCGCCGGGTCCGGGTGCGCGCCGAGGACGTCCATCTCACGCCGACCGAGTTCGACCTGCTGGTCTGCCTCGCCAACACCCCGCGCGCCGTGCTCTCCCGCGAGCAGCTGCTCGCCGAGGTGTGGGACTGGGCGGACGCCTCGGGCACCCGTACGGTCGACAGCCACATCAAGGCGCTGCGCCGGAAGATCGGCGCGGAGCGGATCCGTACCGTGCACGGCGTGGGCTACGCCCTGGAGACTCCGGCGCCATGACCTGGCCAGGGCCCGGAATGCGGCCCTTCTCCATCAAGGCCAAGCTGGGCACGCTCGTCGTGGTGTCGGTGTTCATCACGACCGGGCTGCTGATCGTCGCCCTGCGGACCCGGACCGAGTTCCAGTTCATCACCGTGTTCTCGGTGATCGCCACGCTGCTGATCACCCAGTTCGTGGCGCACGGTCTGACCGCGCCGCTGGACGAGATGAGAGCGGTGGCCCGGTCGATCTCGCACGGCGACTACACCCGCCGGGTGAGCGGCGCCGGGCGGCGGGACGAGCTGGGCGACCTGGCGCAGACGATCAACCGCATGGCGGACGATCTGGAGGCGGAGGACCGGCACCGCAAGGAGCTGGTCGCCAACGTCAGCCATGAGCTGCGTACCCCCATCGCGGCGCTGAGAGCCGTGCTGGAGAACGTGGTGGACGGGGTGTCCGCCGCCGATCCGGAGACCATGCGCACCGCGCTGAAACAGACGGAGCGGCTCGGCCGGCTGGTCGAGACGCTGCTGGACCTGTCGCGCCTGGACAACGGGGTCGTCGCACTCAAGGCACGCCGTTTCGAGGTGTGGCCGTATCTGTCGGGCGTACTGAAAGAGGCCAATCTCGCCGCCTCCCAGCGACGTCTGTCGTCGGGTTCGGGCAATCACTCCCGTACGGACGTCCATCTGCACCTGGACGTCTCGCCGCCGGAGCTCACCGCGCACGCGGACGCCGAGCGGCTGCACCAGGTGGTCGCCAACCTCATCGACAACGCGGTCAAGCACAGCCCGCCGCACGGCCGGGTGACGGTGCTGGCGCGGCGCGGGGCCTACCCGGAGTCGCTGGAGCTGGAGGTCATCGACGAGGGGCCCGGCATTCCGGAGGCGGAGCGGCACCGGGTGTTCGAGCGCTTCAACCGGGGCCAGGCGCCCTCGCCGCACGGTCCGGGCAGCGACGGCGGTACGGGACTGGGCCTGGCCATCGCGCGTTGGGCGGTCGATCTGCACGGCGGCCGGATCGGAGTGGCCGAATCCGCTCGGGGCTGCCGGATCCAGGTCACCCTCCCGGGAATCTCCGAGCCGCGCGGTTGACGACCTTGTTGGCATAGGGTCGAACCGGAAGGGCACGTTCATCAGTGTCCAGCCAGCAAGGGACCTCAAGGGGACGCGGTCGCAGGACCGTCTCCCCGGTCCTGCGTACCCGAAGTGCAGTGGAACCTCGCTTGTTTCCCGCCATTTCCTGCGCCGAAACCCGCCCTTCGATGTGATGTGCACGACGAAGCACCGGCCCGGCCTGCAAGGAACGGTTCGGGGGGCGTAGCCTTGATTTCCGCTGTCCATCACCTTGTGAAGCGGAAGAGGGCGGTTGCCGCCGTGTCGTCTCAGTCCCCCAGTAACTCAAGCGTCTCGACCGACCAAGCCGGCCCGGGCACCAACCCGGCCGCGGCTTTCGGCGCCAATGAATGGCTCGTCGACGAGATCTACCAGCAGTACCTCCAGGACCCCAGTTCGGTCGATCGTGCCTGGTGGGACTTCTTCGCCGACTACAAGCCGGGTGCCGCCGGCACGGCGGACAAGCCCGCTCCCGGGGCCTCGGGGGCCCCGGTGACCGAGGCAGCCGCCCCGGCCGCGCCCGCTCCGGCAGCCGCTCCGGCTCCGGCGAAGGCCGCTCCGGCCGCCCCCGCGCAGCCGGCTCCGGCCAAGGCCGCGCCCGCTCCGGCGAAGGCCACCCCCGCCGAAGCGAAGCCCGCGGCGGCGAAGCCCGCTGCCGCGCCCGCCAAGGCGAAGCCCAAGGCCGAGGAGTCCACCGAGGCCCCGGCAGGCCCGGAGTACGTGACGCTGCGCGGCCCCTCGGCCGCCGTCGCGAAGAACATGAACGCCTCGCTGGAGCTGCCGACGGCCACGTCCGTCCGCGCGGTCCCGGTGAAGCTGCTCTTCGACAACCGCATCGTCATCAACAACCACCTCAAGCGCGCCCGCGGCGGGAAGATCTCCTTCACGCACCTCATCGGGTACGCGATGGTGCAGGCCCTCAAGGCCATGCCGTCGATGAACTACTCCTTCGCGGAGAAGGACGGCAAGCCCACCCTGGTCAAGCCGGAGCACGTCAACCTCGGTCTGGCCATCGACCTGGTGAAGCCGAACGGCGACCGCCAGCTGGTCGTCGCGGCCATCAAGAAGGCCGAGACGCTCAACTTCTTCGAGTTCTGGCAGGCGTACGAGGACATCGTCCGGCGCGCCCGCATCGGCAAGCTCGGCATGGACGACTTCTCCGGCGTCACCGCCTCGCTGACCAACCCCGGCGGCATCGGCACCGTCCACTCGGTGCCCCGCCTGATGCCCGGTCAGGGCCTCATCATGGGCGTCGGCGCGATGGACTACCCGGCGGAGTTCCAGGGCACCTCGCAGGACACCCTCAACAAGCTCGGCATCTCGAAGGTCATGACGCTCACGTCGACCTACGACCACCGGGTCATCCAGGGCGCCGCCTCCGGCGAGTTCCTGCGCGTCCTGTCCCAGCTGCTGCTCGGCGAGAACGAGTTCTACGACGAGATCTTCAAGGCGCTGCGCATCCCCTACGAGCCGGTCCGCTGGCTCAAGGACATCGACGCCTCGCACGACGACGACGTCACCAAGGCCGCGCGGGTCTTCGAGCTGATCCACTCCTACCGGGTCCGCGGCCACGTCATGGCCGACACCGACCCGCTGGAGTACCACCAGCGCAAGCACCCCGACCTCGACATCACCGAGCACGGCCTCACCCTGTGGGACCTGGAGCGGGACTTCGCGGTCGGCGGGTTCGCCGGCAAGACGATGATGAAGCTCCGCGACATCCTCGGCGTGCTGCGTGAGTCGTACTGCCGCACCACCGGCATCGAGTTCATGCACATCCAGGACCCGAAGCAGCGCAAGTGGCTCCAGGACCGGGTGGAGCGCCCGCGTCCGAAGCCCGAGCGCGAGGAGCAGCTGCGGATCCTGCGCCGGCTCAACGCCGCCGAGGCGTTCGAGACCTTCCTGCAGACGAAGTACGTCGGCCAGAAGCGGTTCTCGCTGGAGGGCGGCGAGTCCGTCATCCCGCTGCTCGACGCCGTTCTCGACTCCGCCGCCGAGGCCCGCCTCGACGAGGTCGTCATCGGCATGGCCCACCGCGGCCGCCTGAACGTCCTGGCGAACATCGTCGGCAAGTCGTACGCGCAGATCTTCCGCGAGTTCGAGGGCAACCTCGACCCGCGCTCGATGCACGGCTCCGGCGACGTCAAGTACCACCTGGGCGCCGAGGGCACCTTCACCGGTCTGGACGGCGAGCAGATCAAGGTCTCGCTGGCCGCCAACCCCTCGCACCTGGAGGCGGTCGACCCGGTCCTGGAGGGCATCGCCCGCGCCAAGCAGGACATCATCAACAAGGGCGGCACGGACTTCACGGTCCTGCCCGTCGCGCTCCACGGCGACGCGGCCTTCGCGGGCCAGGGCGTCGTCGCCGAGACGCTCAACATGTCGCAGCTGCGCGGCTACCGCACCGGCGGCACCGTGCACGTGGTGATCAACAACCAGGTCGGCTTCACCGCCGCCCCGGAGTCCTCGCGCTCCTCGATGTACGCCACCGACGTGGCGCGCATGATCGAGGCGCCGATCATCCACGTCAACGGCGACGACCCGGAGGCCGTGGTCCGCGTCGCGCGGCTCGCCTTCGAGTTCCGGCAGGCGTTCAACAAGGACGTCGTGATCGACCTCATCTGCTACCGCCGCCGCGGTCACAACGAGGGCGACAACCCGGAGTTCACCAACCCGCAGATGTACACCCTGATCGACAAGAAGCGCTCGGTGCGCAAGCTCTACACCGAGTCCCTCATCGGTCGCGGCGACATCACGCTGGAAGAGGCGGAGCAGGCGCTCCAGGACTTCCAGGGTCAGCTGGAGAAGGTGTTCGCCGAGGTCCGCGAGGCCACCTCGCAGCCGGCGTCCCCGCACGTCCCGGAGCCGCAGGCCGCCTTCCCGGTGGCCGTGGAGACAGCCGTCTCCGCCGAGGTCGTCAAGCGGATCGCCGAGTCGCAGGTCAACATCCCCGAGTCGATCACCGTCCACCCCCGTCTGATGCCGCAGATGCAGCGTCGCGCGGCCTCGGTGGAGAACGCCACGATCGACTGGGGCATGGGCGAGACCCTGGCCATCGGCTCGCTGCTGATGGAGGGCACCCCGGTCCGGCTCGCCGGCCAGGACACCCGCCGCGGCACGTTCGGCCAGCGCCACGCGGTCCTGGTCGACCAGGTCACCGGCGAGGACTACACCCCGCTGCTGTACCTGGCGGACGACCAGGCCCGGTACAACGTCTACGACTCGCTGCTCTCGGAGTACGCGGCGATGGGCTTCGAGTACGGCTACTCGCTGGCCCGTCCGGAGTCGCTGGTCATCTGGGAGGCCCAGTTCGGTGACTTCGTCAACGGCGCGCAGACCGTCGTGGACGAGTTCATCTCCTCGGCCGAGCAGAAGTGGGGCCAGACCTCCGGCGTCACGCTGCTCCTGCCGCACGGCTACGAGGGCCAGGGCCCGGACCACAGCTCCGCCCGCCCCGAGCGCTTCCTCCAGATGTGCGCGCAGGACAACATGACGGTCGCGATGCCGACCCTGCCGTCGAACTACTTCCACCTGCTGCGCTGGCAGGTGCACAACCCGCACCACAAGCCGCTCATCGTCTTCACCCCGAAGTCGATGCTGCGTCTGAAGGCGGCGGCCTCGGCGATCGAGGAGTTCACCGTCGGCGGCTTCCGCCCGGTGATCGGCGACGCGTCGGTCAAGGCCGAGAACGTCCGCAAGGTCGTCTTCTGCGCGGGCAAGCTCTACTACGACCTGGACGCCGAGCGGGAGAAGCGCGGCGACACGGAGACGGCGATCATCCGGCTGGAGCGGCTGTACCCGCTGCCGGGTGCGGAGATCCAGGCAGAGATCGCGAAGTACCCGAACGCCGAGAAGTACCTCTGGGCGCAGGAGGAGCCGGCGAACCAGGGTGCGTGGCCGTTCATCGCGCTCAACCTGATCGACCACCTGGACCTCGCGGTCGGCTCGGACGTGCCGCACGGCGAGCGCCTGCGCCGCATCTCGCGGCCGCACGGCTCGTCCCCGGCGGTCGGCTCGGCCAAGCGCCACCAGGCGGAGCAGACGCAGCTGGTCAACGAGGTCTTCGAAGCCTGAGGACCTGAACGCCGATCACCCCGGAGACCCGGTTCCGCGCTCGTCGCGGGGCCGGGTCTCCGGCGTCTCCATGGCCCTCGGGCCTCGCTATCCTTTTCCCATGTACTTCACGGACCGTGGCATCGAGGAACTGGAGAAGCGGCGCGGCGAGGAGGAGGTCACCTTCGAGTGGCTCGCCGAGCAGCTGCGTACGTTCGTCGATCTCAACCCCGACTTCGAGGTGCCCGTCGAGCGCCTCGCGACCTGGCTGGCCCGGCTGGACGACGAGGACGACGAGGACGACGAGGACGCGTAACGCCTGCTCCTACGGGGTTTCCGCGCCGGCCCTGGCCCGCTCGTAGACGAGTCCCAGCGCGCCCTGCGCCAGCAGCACCGCACCGGCCGCCGCCCAGCCGCCGCTGCGGCGTCGCGCGCCCCACAGCAGGAGCGGGAGCCCGGCCGCGAGCTGGACGGCGGCGACGGCCCGGGCGCGGGGGCCGCGTACCCACGGGCCGACCCGGCTGCTCTCGACCGCGTCCAGTTCGACCCGTACGGCATCGCGCCAGCCGGCCCACTCGACGCGGTCCACCTGGCGCTGCGCCGCCGCGACGCTGCGCAGCCGGTCGGCGCTCTCGCCCGGGGAGAGTCCGGCGGGCAGGGTCAGACCGGTGCGGGTGAGGACGGCGAGCAGTCCGCGCAGCCGGGCCTCCGCGTTCGCGTCCGGATCGGGGCGGGTCAGCTCCTCCAGCGCCTGTACGTCCAGCACCGGGTCGAGGCCGAGCCGGGCGGCGAAGGTCCGTGTGGCCTCGTCCTCGCCCACCGGGGTGCCGTCGGCCAGCCAGACGTAGCCCACGGGCCGGCGGAACCCGGCGGCGAGGGTGTATCCGGCCCGGTCGGCGTCCCACCACAGGGCGAGCACCGGCCACGTGGAGCCGACGGCGAGCGCGCCGGCCCAGCCGCCGAGCACCCGGTCGACGGGCTCGGCGTCCTGCTCCGCGCCCCCGGTCCGCCAGGGCTTCCCCTCGGGGACGAGCACGCTCCACTCCTCGCCCGCGCGGACCAGCAGCATCTGCTCGCGCAGCAGGTGGGCGAGCGGCCGTACGGTCTCGGGGTCGGCCCGGCACAGCAGGAGGGCCCCGGTGGATGTCGCGTTCATGGCTCACACGCTAAGGCAATTTGCCCACATTTGATTGCGTTTGCAGGCATGGTGCCGACCGTCGCCGGGGTCCGGCGCCCCTTGACTTCACCCATCCGCGATATATCGTGTCCTGGACGAGACGCGATATGTTGCGTTGCCAGCTGCCACGCCTTCCGGGAGGTCACATCCATGCCTGTGTCGACATGGACCATCGATGAGCCGCGGAAGCTCTCCTTCGAGGATCCGGTGGCGGCGCTCCAGGTGCGCATCGTCGACGGCACGGTCAACGTGGTCGGGACCGACGAGCCGGACGCCCGGCTGGAGATCTCCGCGATCGAGGGCCCGCCGCTGATCGTGACCCAGGAGGACGGCCGGCTCACCGTGGCCTACGAGGACCTGCCCTGGCAGGACTTCCTGCGCTGGTTCGAGCCCAAGGGCCGCCGCCGCAGCGCCGTCGTCACGCTCGTCGTACCGGCCGCCGCCTCCGTCGAGGTCGGCGTGATCGGCGCCGGGGCCGTCGTCTCCGGCATCAGCGGCCGCACCGAGGTCCGCGGCATCACCGGGGACTCCACGCTCGTCGGGCTGACCGGCGCGGTGCGCGGGGAGTCCGTGTCGGGCAGCCTGGAGGCCCAGGGCGTCACCGGGGATCTGCGCTTCCAGTCGGTGGCCGGCGATCTGACGGTGATCGACGGGGCGGGGGCCTCGGTCCGGGCCGAGTCGGTCAGCGGTGACATGGTGCTGGACGTCGACCCGTCCGGGAAGCCCACGGACATCCGGCTGACCACGGTGTCCGGCGAGATCGCGATCCGGCTGCCGCACCCGGCGGACGCGAAGGTCGAGGCGAACACCGCGAGCGGGGCCGTCTCCAACGCCTTCGAGGACCTGCGGGTCGGCGGGCAGTGGGGCGCCAAGAAGATCACCGGCACGCTGGGCGCCGGGACGGGAACCCTGCGGGCGACGACCGTGTCCGGTTCGATCGCTCTCCTGCGCAGGCCGCCCGCCGAGGACGACGCGTACGCCGCCGAGCCGACCGGAAAGGTTCTCTGACATGCCCCCCGTATTCGCCCACGGCCGCCTGCGCCTGTACCTCCTCAAGCTCTTGGACGAGGCTCCTCGCCACGGCTACGAGGTGATCCGCCTGCTGGAGGAGCGCTTCCAGGGCCTGTACGCCCCGTCCGCCGGCACGGTCTACCCGCGGCTGGCCAAACTGGAGGCCGAGGGCCTGGTCACCCACGCCACCGAGGGCGGCCGCAAGGTGTACTCGATCACCGACGCCGGACGCGAGGAACTGGCGGGCCGCAGCGCCGAACTGGCCGACCTGGAGCTGGAGATCCGCGACTCGCTCTCCGAGCTGGCCGCCGAGATACGCGACGACGTACGGGGCGCGGCGGGCCGGCTCCGCAGCGACATGCGGGCGGCAGCGTCGGAGTCCCGGCACGGTACGGGGGCGGGGGCCGAGAGTCGCAAGGGCCGCACCAAGGGCGCCCCGCCCTCCCCCTTCGGAGATTTCGGGGACTTCGGCAATCTGGGTGACCTCGGCGACAGCGAGGTGTGGCGCACGGCGAAGGAGGAGCTGCGCCGGGCCAAGCAGGAGTGGAAGGAGCAGGCCCGCCGGGCGAAGGACGAGTCCCGGCGCGCCCGCGAGGACGCGCAGCAGGCCCGCCGCCAGGCCAAGGAGGCTCAGGACAAGGCGCGCGAGCAGATGCAGACCGCCGCCCGTCAGGTGCAGGAGCACTTCGCCCGGGGCGACTGGCCCTCCGGCGTCCGGGAAGGCCTCGCGGAGATCACCGGCCAGCTCGGCGGCTTCGCCCGGACCGGCGCCTGGCCCCCGTTCGGCAAGCCCGAGCCGGAGCCGGAGGCCGCCCCGTCCGTCCAGGTGCCGGATCCCGGTGCGGACTGGGGGCAGGCCCCCCCCACGACCGGCGACCCGGTGCGCGATCTGGACCGCCTGCTGGACCGGTTCCGCGACGGCATCCGGGATGCGGCCCGCGATCACGGGGTGACGGAGACCCAGCTCGCGGAGGCCCGCCGCCATCTGGGCGCAGCGACGGCACGGATCGAGGCGCTGCTGAAGGCAAAGGACGAGGGCGGCGAGGACGGCGAGAAGGCCTGAGGGTGGGGGGTGATCCAGGAACACCACCCCCCACCGCTCACCCGGCCAGGGCGTGCCCCTGGCCCCCGTCACCCTCGTCGCCCCCGTCGCCCCCGTCGGCGTCGGGTCCGTACAGCGCGCGTTGCACGGCCGCATAGGTCGCCCCGTGCTCGGCGAGGACGTCGGCGACGACCCCCGGCTTCGCCGTGAGGGCCAGGAGCAGGTGCTCCTCGCCGATGAACCGGTCGCCGCGGCCGAGGGCCACCCGGAGCGAGTTCTCCAGCACGGTCTTCGCCCCCGGGGCGAAGGGGCGGTGCCCGGACCACCACCACCGGCGGCCACCGCGGTCGGTGTCGAGGGCGCCCTCGCCGTGGGTTCCCTCGACACGGGAGACGATCGCGCCGACGTCGATCCCGATGCCGGCGAGGGCGTCGGTGTCGGCCCGGGTCAGGCCGCCGCGTCGGCGGGCCTCGGCGAAGGCGGCGTCCAGGGAGGCGCGGCGGTCGTGGAGGCCGAGGGCGGTGACGGCGAACGCGGCGCGGCCGCCCTCCTGTTCCAGCAGCGCGAGCAGGAGGTGCTCCTCGGTGACGGAGTCCGCCCCGGCCCGCTCGGCCTGGGCGACGGCGCCCTTCACGGTGGCGCGGGCCCCTCGGGTGAATCGCTCGAACATCAACGCCTCCCGTACTTCTTGTGCACGGCCTGCCGGCTGACGCCCAGCTCGGCGGCGATCTCCTGCCACGACCAGCCCTGAACACGGGCGCTTCTGACTTGTACGGCTTCGAGCTGCTCCAGCAGCCGCCGCAGCGCGGCCACCGCCCGCAGCCCGACGCGCGGGTCGCGGTCACCGGCGCGTGCGGCCAGATCCGTTGCTTCGGTCATGATGTCAACCTACATTGACACCCCTCGCACGTCAATCAAAATTGACATCATCGTCGGCGAGGCGCGCGTGCCGCTCGACGTCGTACCGGATGTCGCCGTACCGCAGCTTGGCCCGGTCGATGCCCTCGGGCGCGAAGCCGGACCGGGTCGCGACCCGGCAGGAGGCGGGGTTGTCGGTGCGGTGGCCCAGCTCCAGCCGGTACAGCCCGAGTTCACCGAAGGCCCAGCGCGCGAGCGCCCGCACGCCGGGGGGGGCCCCCCCCCCGCCCCCCGCCCGCGGGGGGGGGGGCGGGGGGGGGCCCCCCCCCCCCCCCCGCGGCCGATGATTCCCTGCAGCAGAGAGCGACGTTTCACGTGAAACACGATGCCCCTGCCGAGCAACTACCAGGCCACGACACTCCGCACGCCGACCGTCCGGAGCGCTCGACCGGACGGCCACGTCGTTTCGCGGCGCTCCTCAGCGACGCCTGCGCGTGCGCCCCGTCCGAGCGGCCTTGGCCCTCTTTGCGGCGAACCTCACACCGCCCGGGCTCTCGCCCACCACGACACGAACAACGGTGGAGAGCGGATCGACCACGCCTTCACCGACCTGGAGCACCTCGGTCTCCAGCACACCGAGCTTGCTGAGCGCGGCCCTGGCGCCGTTGAGCTCCTCCTCGGCGGTGTCGCCCTTGAGCGCGAGCATCTCCCCGTACGGCTTCAGCAGGGGAACGCCCCAGCCCGCCAGCCGGTCCAGCGGAGCCACGGCACGGGCGGTCACCACCTGGACGGGCTGAAGCGTTCCGAGGACCTCCTCGGCCCGGCCGCGCACGACCGTCACATGGTCCAGGCCGAGCAGGTCGACGACCTCCTGGAGGAAGTTCGTCCGCCGGAGCAGCGGCTCCAGCAGGGTGATCTTGAGGTCGGGGCGCACCAGAGCCAGCGGAATGCCGGGCAGACCCGCGCCCGAGCCCACATCGCACACGGTGACGCCTTCGGGCACGACCTCGGAGAGCACCGCGCAGTTCAGCAGGTGCCGCTCCCACAGCCGGGGGACCTCACGCGGCCCGATCAGGCCTCGCTTGACCCCGGCATCCGCAAGAAGCTCCGCGTACCGGACAGCCTCCGGGAAGAGCTCTCCGAACACCGCCCGCGCCTCCGCGGGTGCCTGGGGGAGCTCTGCTGCCTCCGTCACGGGGACCGTCCTTCCATACCGCACTAGCGCACTGTGGGTGGCTGACTATCAGGCTGACAAAGATCGGCCCCGCCTGCGAACAGACGGGGCCGACAGTACAAGGATCCGGTCAGGCCGGGAGAACGACGACGAAGCGCTGCGGCTCCTCGCCCTCCGACTCGCTCCGGAGACCGGCCGCGGCGATCGCGTCGTGCACGACCTTGCGCTCGAACGGCGTCATCGGGTCCAGCTTCACCGGCTGCCCCGAACTCTTGACCTCGTTCGCGGCCTTGGCACCCAGCTCCGCGAGGACCTCGCGCTTCTTGGCCCGGAAACCGCCGATGTCCAGCATCAGACGGCTGCGGTCGCCGGTCTCCCGGTGGACGGCCAGCCGCGTCAGCTCCTGGAGCGCCTCCAGGACCTCACCGTCGCGGCCCACGAGCTTCTGGAGGTCGCGTGCCGATTCGCTGATGATCGACACCGCGGCCCGGTCCGCCTCGACGTCCATGTCGATGTCGCCGTCGAGGTCGGCGATGTCGAGCAGTCCCTCGAGGTAGTCGGCCGCGACCTCGCCCTCCTGCTCCAGGCGGGTCAGGGTGTCGCTGCCCGCCTCAGCGGCGGCCGTGGAAGTGGTGCCTTCCGTCACGGATGGACTCCTTCTTACTTCTTGGACGGGTGCTTGGGCCGCTGCGGGCCCTTGCGCTGTCCGGACTTGGCTTGGCGTGAGGAGCCGGAGGCGGGCTTGCCCGCCGACTTCGGCTGGTCGTCCTGCGGTGCGTCCTTCTTCTGGAGCGAGGTCTTGGAGCCGGCTGCCGCAGGCTCCGCTTCCTTGGCCCCGCCGGCCGTGGCACCGGTCGTCTGGCGCTTCGCCTTGGTCTGCCGCTTGGGCTGCTGGCGCTTGTGCGCCTGGCCGCCCTCGGCCTCGGCCGTGGCGGTCTCGCTCTTCGCCACCGAGCCGTCCTCCTGGGCCGCGAGACCCAGCTTGCCGAGACCGGTGATGAACTTGCGCTCGATGTCGTTGCGGTCGGAACCCTTGGCGACGATCGCCTTGACCATCTTGCGGCGGGTACGGCCTCGCACCTCGCCGTGGGAGGTCACGCTCTTGAGGACCCGCTGGAGGTAGGCGTCCTGCGCCTTGCTGCCCGGCGTCGGGTTCTGGTTGATCACGTACATCTGCTGACCCATGGTCCAGACGTTGGTGGTCAGCCAGTAGACGAGGACACCGACGGGGAAGTTGATGCCCATCACGGCGAAGATGACCGGGAAGATGTACATCAGCATCTTCTGCTGCTGCATGTACGGGGTCTTCACCGTCAGGTCGACGTTCTTCGTCATCAGCTGGCGCTGGGTGAAGAACTGCGAGGCCGACATCAGCACGATCATGATCGCGGTGACGATCCGGACGTCCGTCAGGGAAGCGTCGAGCGCGGTGACCTTCTCGACGCTGTCCGTGAACTTCGCGGCGAGCGGGGCGCCGAAGATGTGCGCCTCACGTGCGCTGTTGAGCAGGTCCTGGTTGATCGCGCCGATCTTCTTGCCCGAGGCGATGGAAGACAGCACGTGATACAGGGCGAAGAAGAACGGGGACTGCGCCAGGATGGGAAGGCACGAGGAGAGCGGGTTGGTGCCCGTCTCCTTGTACAGCTTCATCATCTCTTCGGACTGACGCTGCTTGTCGTTCTTGTAGCGCTCCTGGATCGCCTTCATCTTCGGCTGGAGCACCTGCATGTTGCGGGTCGACTTGATCTGCTTCACGAAGAGCGGGATCAGGCAGATCCGGATCAGCACCACCAGGGACACGATCGACAGGCCCCAGGCCCAGCCGGAGTCGTCGCCGAAGAGCGCCCCGTAGACCTTGTGGAACTGAACGATGACCCATGAGACGGGTGTGGTGATAAAGCTGAACAGACTGGCAATCGTGTCCACTAATCAGGCTCCTTGAGCATTGGGCGAGGTCTCTGCGGCCGGGCTCGGAGGTTCGGAGACCGACCCCCCGGACGGCACATCAGCGGCGGACTCCCCGCCCTTTTCGCCGCGCACGGCATTGCGCAGCAGCTCGTGCCACCGCGGACGCTTACGGGGCGGAACATGATCCACACCGCCGGGTGACCACGGATTGCACCGCAGGATGCGCCAGGCTGTCAGCGCTGTTCCCTTGATGGCACCGTGCCTGTCGATCGACGTATATCCATAGTGGGAACACGACGGGTAATAGCGGCAGACAGGCCCGAGGAGTGGACTGATCGTCCACTGGTACAGCTTGATGAGAGCAAGCAGCGGGTACTTCATCGCGCGCCCCCTCCCAGCAGCCGCTGGAGAGCGGCGTCCAGGTCTCGGGCCAGCTGTGCATGGTCGGCGTCGCCCGCACCGGGCAGCGCCCGTACGACAACAAGGCTACCGGGGGGCAGCTGAGGCAGCCGGTCGCGGACCAGGTGGCGAAGCTTCCGCTTCACCGCGGTACGGACGACCGCGTTGCCCACGGCCTTGCTGACAACGAAACCCGCACGCGGCGCGGGAAGAGTCTCCCCCGTCACGTGCGGGTCCGTTTCACCGCTGCGTAGATGGACGACGAGCAGCGGACGTCCGGCTCGACGTCCTCGTCGTACCGCGGTCGCGAAGTCCTCGCGCCGCCTCAGCCGATTCTCGGTAGGCAGCACGTCATGGACCTGTAAGCGATCAGGCGGACAGGCTGCTGCGGCCCTTGCCGCGGCGGTTCGCGAGGATCGCACGGCCGGCACGGGTACGCATGCGCAGACGGAAGCCGTGGGTCTTGGCGCGACGGCGGTTGTTCGGCTGGAAGGTGCGCTTGCTCACTCGGGGGCTCCAGAAATGATTCGTGTCTTGGCGGGACATCGCCTGGCTGTCACCGTGCGCCCACGAGGAACTCGCGTAAACGCCTTAGTGCACCGCTTCACAATCACAGATCGTGATCTTTGCCCATCGGAGGCAGGCGGCAGCAGCCATCGACAACTCGACCTGGTCACGGTACGCGCGGCTACGCCATCCGGTCAAACCGGCTCCGCGCGACCCCCCATTGTGCACAGCCTGTGGACAACAACTTGAACCGCGCGGGTCGGCCTGACTACCGTGGCTGAACTCCGGTTCTTTTCCTTCCCGACTGCCGGGCCTCACCCGACCCGACCCATCCCGTCCCGAGAACCACACATTCGTGGGACATGCGAGAGAGCGTGCCTTGTGGCTGACGTACCTGCCGATCTTGCCGCAGTGTGGCCGCGAGTGCTGGAACAACTCCTCGGGGAGGGCCAGCAGGGCATCGAGCCGAAGGACAAGCAGTGGATCGAGCGCTGCCAGCCGCTGGCACTCGTCGCCGACACCGCGCTGCTGGCCGTCCCCAATGAATGGGGCAAGCGCGTCCTGGAGGGCCGGCTCGCGCCGCTCATCAGCGAGACGCTGACCCGGGAGTGCGGCCGGCCCATCCGGATCGCGATCACCGTCGACGACTCCGCGGGCGAGCCGCCCGCCCCGCCGGCGCCCCCGATGCATCAGTCGCACCAGAGCCAGCAGGGCCACCGCTATCCGGCGCAGCCGCGCGACGACGCTCCCCGGGGCGACGCGTACGACGGATACGGTCACCGGCCCTCCGACGACGGCATGCCGACGGCCCGGCCCGCCTACCCCGACTACCAGCAGCAGCGGCCGGAGCCCGGCGCCTGGCCGCGTACCCAGGAGGACCTCTCCTGGCAGCAGCCGCGGCACGGCGGGTACCAGGACCGCGAGCAGCCCTCCGGCGAGCCGTACCGCGACAGCGATGCGTACCGGGAGAACGAGCAGTACCGCGAGGCTGAGCAGTACCGCGAGAACGAGCAGTACCGGGAGCAGCCTGCCGAGCAGTGGCGCGAGCCGTACGGCGCCGGGCGCCCGCAGCAGCCGGGCCACGACTACCGGTCGCAGCCGCCCGAGCACCAGGGGTACGAGCAGCAGCGCCCCGACCGGCAGGACCACCGCCAGGACCAGCAGCACCGCCCGGCCGGTCCGGTCCACGGCCCCGGGCGGACCGGCGGTTCGGTGCCCGGCCCGATGGGCGCCCAGCCGGCCCCCGCGCCGGGCCCCGGCGAACCGCATGCCCGGCTGAACCCGAAGTACCTCTTCGACACCTTCGTCATCGGGGCGTCCAACCGGTTCGCGCACGCCGCGGCCGTCGCCGTCGCCGAGGCGCCCGCGAAGGCGTACAACCCCCTGTTCATCTACGGGGAGTCGGGGCTCGGCAAGACCCACCTGCTGCACGCCATCGGGCACTACGCGCGGAGCCTCTACCCGGGCACCCGGGTGCGGTACGTGAGCTCGGAGGAGTTCACCAACGAGTTCATCAACTCGATCCGCGACGGCAAGGGCGACACCTTCCGCAAGCGCTACCGCGACGTGGACATCCTGCTGGTCGACGACATCCAGTTCCTGGCGAGCAAGGAGTCGACGCAGGAGGAGTTCTTCCACACCTTCAATACGCTGCACAACGCGAACAAGCAGATCGTGCTCTCCTCGGACCGGCCGCCCAAGCAGCTGGTGACGCTGGAGGACCGGCTGCGCAACCGCTTCGAGTGGGGTCTGACGACCGACGTCCAGCCGCCCGAGCTGGAGACCCGGATCGCGATCCTCCGTAAGAAGGCGGTGCAGGAGCAGCTCAACGCCCCGCCGGAGGTCCTGGAGTTCATCGCCTCGCGGATCTCGCGCAACATCCGTGAGCTGGAGGGCGCCCTGATCCGGGTGACCGCCTTCGCCTCGCTGAACCGGCAGCCGGTGGACCTCGGGCTGACCGAGATCGTGCTGAAGGATCTGATCCCGGGCGGCGAGGAGTCGGCACCGGAGATCACCGCACCGGCCATCATGGCGGCGACCGCGGACTACTTCGGCCTCACCGTGGACGACCTCTGCGGATCCTCGCGCAGCCGGGTCCTGGTGACGGCGCGCCAGATCGCCATGTATCTGTGCCGCGAGCTGACCGACCTGTCGCTGCCGAAGATCGGCGCGCAGTTCGGCGGCCGCGACCATACGACGGTGATGCACGCGGACCGGAAGATCCGGGCGCTGATGGCCGAGCGCCGCTCCATCTACAACCAGGTCACCGAGCTGACCAACCGCATCAAGAACGGCTGACGAAGCCCTCTCAAGGCCTCGAAAGGCGCCTCGCACCGACCTCCCACGGTCCGCGCGAGGCGCCTTTCGCCGTTCCTGAGGGATCCCGGGAGCCGTCGCAGCGGTCTCCTCGACACCGGGGCTGTTCGAATACGAGCAGCTCAGAGGCCTTTCTCCACAGATGTGGGAGAAATCTTCCGTCCACAGCCTGGGGACTGGGAAGTTGTCCATATTGCGTCCACAGGGCGTGCTGCCGATACTCCATCAGGCCAGGTCACGTGGTTGGGGATTAGTGGTCAACGATGATCCACAGCCTGTGGACAGATTCCCCGTCCACAGGAGGCCGCCGATGTTGTCCACCGGCGGCCCACAGGCTGAGCCCTGTTGTCCCCAGCTTCGCCCTGCTTCTCCACACCCCTGTCCACTGTTCGGCAACGCAACACACGCTCTCACCGCCCGGAGTGAAAGGCGTCACACCAAGGGGCTGGGTTGGGCTGTGGGGAACGGGGGTAAAGCTGGGGACAGGCCTGGGGAGAAGTGGCCCCCTCCTGTGCATCGGGTGTGCAGAACTTTCGCCCGTCCACAGAAAGCCCCGGTTGTCCACGGGCGCCACCCACAGGACCGGTGGACAAAAAACAGTCGCTGACCTGCGCAAACGACGTTATCCACGGTATCCACAAGGCCTACTACTACTACCACCCAGAGTTAGCCAGGAATCCGCTTCGAAGTGGGGCCTGTGTACAACTCGACCGTCGACCGCCGCGAAGCTCGTGGCCCGACTTGACCCCGAGCAGCAACGGCTGTCGGTGCCGTGCGTCAGACTGGACCCCGGAGCATCCGCCGCCTCGGCAGCGGGCTCCCATCCAGACGACGAAGGCCAGCAGGGCGAGCGAGCAACAGCAGGAGGCGGTTCCGGTGAAGATCCGGGTGGAGCGCGATGTACTCGCGGAGGCGGTGGCCTGGGTGGCCCGCAGCCTCCCGGCCCGTCCGCCGGCGCCCGTTCTCGCGGGCCTTCTGCTGAAGGCCGAGGACGGGGCTCTCAGCTTCTCCAGCTTCGACTACGAGGTCTCCGCCAGGGTCTCCGTCGACGCGGAGATCGACGAGGACGGCACGGTGCTCGTCTCCGGCCGGCTGCTCGCCGACATCTGCCGCGCCCTCCCCAACCGCCCGGTGGAGATCTCCACCGACGGTGTACGGGCCACGGTCGTCTGCGGCTCCTCCCGCTTCACCCTCCACACACTGCCTGTGGAGGAATACCCCGCGCTGCCGCAGATGCCGACCGCCACGGGCACCGTCCCCGGTGAGGTCTTCGCCTCTGCCGCCGCGCAGGTAGCCATCGCCGCCGGCCGCGACGACACGCTGCCCGTGCTCACGGGTGTGCGGATCGAGATCGAGGGCGACACGGTCACCCTCGCCTCCACCGACCGCTACCGCTTCGCGGTCCGCGAGTTCCTGTGGAAGCCGGAGAACGCGGACGCCTCCGCGGTCGCCCTGGTGCCCGCCAAGACGCTCCTGGACACCGCCAAGGCGCTCACCAGCGGCGACACGGTCACCCTGGCGCTGTCGGGTTCCGGTGCGGGCGAGGGCCTGATCGGTTTCGAGGGCGCCGGTCGCCGCACGACCACGCGGCTGCTCGAAGGCGACCTGCCGAAGTACCGCACGCTCTTCCCGACCGAGTTCAACTCCGTCGCGGTGATCGAGACGGCCCCCTTCGTCGAGGCCGTCAAGCGTGTGGCCCTGGTCGCCGAGCGCAACACCCCCGTACGGCTCAGCTTCGAGCAGGGCGTCCTCATCCTGGAGGCCGGTTCCAGCGACGACGCACAGGCTGTGGAGAGGGTCGACGCGGTGCTGGAGGGCGACGACATCTCGATCGCCTTCAACCCGACGTTCCTGCTGGACGGTCTGAGCGCGATCGACTCCCCGGTCGCCCAGCTCTCGTTCACCACGTCCACCAAGCCCGCCCTGCTCAGCGGCCGCCCGGCCGTCGACGCCGAGGCGGACGACGCGTACAAGTACCTGATCATGCCGGTGCGCCTCTCCGGCTGATCCCGGCATCCCCCGGTCCCGGTCCCGGCGTTTCCGGCCGATCGGGGGACGTAGCCGCGGCAGTTTCCGGGGGGCCCGCGGGGGGGGGGGGGGGCCCGCCGTGCTGTCCCCGGCCGGGCGTAGGCTCGGCCGTGGGGGCAAACAGCCCCGACGCTTATCGCCACGACGCTTAAGGAATCTCTGATGGAGCTCGGTCTCGTCGGCCTCGGCAAGATGGGCGGCAACATGCGCGAGCGCATCCGCCGCGCAGGCCACACCGTCATCGGTTACGACCGCAACCCGGATGTCGCCGATGTCCACAGTCTCGAAGAGCTTGTGGGCAAGCTGAAGGGCCCGCGGGTCGTCTGGGTCATGGTCCCGGCCGGTGCCGCCACCCAGTCCACGATCGACGAGCTGTCCGAGCTGCTCTCGCCCGGCGACGTCGTCGTCGACGGCGGGAACTCGCGCTGGACCGACGACGAGAAGCACGCCGTCGAGCTGGGCATCAAGGACATCGGCTTCGTCGACTGCGGCGTCTCCGGCGGTGTCTGGGGCCTGGAGAACGGCTACGCCCTGATGTACGGCGGCACCGAGGAGAACGTGGCGAAGGTCCAGCCGATCTTCGACGCGCTCAAGCCCGAGGGCGACTTCGGCTCCGTCCACGCGGGCAAGGTCGGCGCCGGCCACTTCGCGAAGATGGTCCACAACGGCATCGAGTACGCCATGATGCAGGCCTACGCCGAGGGCTGGGAGCTGCTGGAGAAGGTCGACTCCGTCACCGATGTGCGCGAGGTCTTCCGCTCCTGGCAGGAGGGCACGGTCATCCGCTCCTGGCTGCTCGACCTCGCGGTCAACGCGCTGGACGACGACGAGCACCTGGACAAGCTCCGGGGCTTCGCCGCCGACTCGGGCGAGGGCCGCTGGACGGTGGAGGCCGCGATCGACAACGCGGTGCCGCTGCCCGCGATCACGGCGTCGCTGTTCGCGCGGTTCGCCTCGCGCCAGGACGACTCCCCGCAGATGAAGATGATCGCCGCGCTGCGCAACCAGTTCGGCGGGCACGCGGTCGAGTCCAAGAACGAGAACTGACCGGACCGCCGCCGGAGCGGCGGCGGCGCCAGCAGGCGTGACAGCCTGCGCGAAGGAAGCACCACGGGAGAGGCCGGCCACCATGCACGTCACGCATCTCTCGCTGGCCGACTTCCGCTCGTACGCCCGGGTCGAGGTCCCTCTCGACCCGGGCGTCACCGCGTTCGTGGGGCCCAACGGGCAGGGCAAGACCAATCTCGTCGAGGCCGTCGGCTATCTCGCCACCCTCGGCAGCCACCGGGTCTCCTCGGACGCCCCGCTGGTGCGCATGGGCGCGGAGCGGGCGGTGATCCGCGCGGCGGTCACCCAGGGCGAGCGCTCGCAGCTGGTCGAGCTGGAGCTGAATCCCGGCCGCGCGAACCGGGCCCGTATCAACAGGTCCTCGCAGGTCAGACCACGTGACGTGCTGGGCATCGTACGGACGGTGCTGTTCGCCCCGGAGGATCTGGCCCTCGTCAAGGGCGACCCCGGCGAGCGGCGGCGGTTCCTGGACGAGCTGATCACCGCGCGCTCGCCCCGGATGGCCGGGGTCCGCTCCGACTACGAACGCGTCCTCAAGCAGCGCAACACCCTGCTGAAGTCGGCGGCGATGGCCCGGCGGCACGGCGGCCGCTCGATGGACCTGTCCACCCTGGACGTCTGGGACCAGCACCTGGGCCGGGTCGGCGCCGAGCTGCTCGCGCAGCGCCTCGACCTGATCGCCACGCTCCAGCCGCTGGCCGACAAGGCGTACGGGGACGTGGCGCCGGGCGGCGGTCCGGTGGCGCTGGAGTACCGCAGCTCGGTCGGCGATGACGTGGGCCCCGAGCGCACCCGCGACGAGCTGTACGAGCAGCTGATCGCGGCGCTCGTGGGGGTCCGCAAGCAAGAGATCGAGCGGGGCGTGACGCTGGTCGGCCCGCACCGCGACGATCTGCTGCTCGGGCTGCGGGGGATGCCGGCGAAGGGGTACGCGAGTCACGGCGAGTCCTGGAGCTACGCGCTGGCGCTGCGGCTGGCCAGTTACGAACTGCTGCGCTCCGAGGGCAACGAGCCGGTGCTGGTCCTGGACGACGTCTTCGCCGAGCTGGACGCCCGCCGCCGGGAGCGGCTGGCGGAGCTGGTGGCCCCGGGCGAGCAGGTGCTGGTGACGGCCGCGGTCGCGGAGGACGTGCCGGGCGTGCTGGCGGGGACGCGGTACGCCGTGACGGCGGGCGAGGTGGAGCGCGTATGACCGGCCGCGACGAGCAGGCGGACAAGCCGGGCGCGGACGGCGGTACGCCGGAGGCCGGGAGCCCGAAGGCGCCCGAGGCGTCCGGGGTCGATCTCGCCCGGGTCGCGCTGCGGGCGGCGAAGGAGCAGGCCCGGGCGCGGGGTGCGGCCGCGCAGCAGAGGAAGCAGGCCCGACGGGGCGGCGGGCTGCGCTCGGGGGCGCGGTCGGACGGCCGGGATCCGCAGGCGCTGGGTTCCGCGATCAGCCGGCTGATCACCGAGCGGGGCTGGGAGACGCCCGCGGCGGTCGGCGGGGTGATGGGGCGGTGGCCGCAGATCGTCGGCGACGACCTGGCGAAGCACTGCGTACCGCTGCGGTACGACGAGGATCCGGCCGCCCGGGTGCTGACGGTGAGCTGTGACTCGACGGCGTGGGCGACGCAGCTGCGGCTGCTGGCCCCGCAGCTGGTGGCCCGGCTGAACGCGGATCTGGGGCAGGGCACCGTACGGATGATCAAGGTGGTCGGGCCGGGTGGTCCGGAGCGCCGGTACGGCCCGTTGCGGGCTCCCGGCAGCAAGGGCCCGGGCGACACCTACGGATGAGCCTCGGGGCGTCGGCCGGAGGCGGTCGCGCGGCCGGGCCGCCGGGCTGAGGCCGCAGGCGGTTGTGCCGCCGGCCCGATGGCGACTCTGAGCTGCACTTTCGACGTAAAATTGTCGTGTACCGGGCGATCTTGTGGGTGGGTTCGTCAGGGTTCGCGCGGGAGGAAACCGGACGGTACGGCCGGAGCGTCCCTCACCGTAGCGGGAGGTTGACAGCCCGAAGCGCTCAAAGCCCTTCAGGGCCTCTTGGAGCCCCTTCCCGAATATGGGGAGTCGTCAGCCGCTCATTCAGGGCGGCACAGCCGGACTCAGGTACCGGCAAACCCCCAATCATGTCGGCGCTACCGGTAGACTGGTGAGTAATCCCGCCGCTGAGGCGGGAGTCGTCGATACAAGCCGAACGACGCAGCCGCTCCCGCCTGTCCGGAGGACGGCCTGTGCTGTGCCAGAAAGGGCGCTTCGTGGCCGATTCCGGCAACCCCAACGAGAACATTCCGTCCACGGCCGGTGAGCCGGGCGAGGTCTCCGAGACCTCGTACGACGCCAGCGCGATTACCGTGCTGGAAGGGCTGGACGCGGTCCGCAAGCGGCCTGGCATGTACATCGGCTCGACCGGTGAGCGCGGCCTGCACCACCTGGTGCAGGAGGTCGTCGACAACTCGGTCGACGAGGCGATGGCGGGCCACGCGGACACCATCGACGTCACGATCCTCCCCGACGGCGGGGTGCGGGTCATCGACAACGGCCGTGGCATCCCGGTCGGCATCGTGCCGTCCGAAGGGAAGCCTGCCGTCGAGGTCGTGCTGACCGTGCTGCACGCGGGCGGCAAGTTCGGCGGCGGCGGCTACGCCGTCTCCGGCGGTCTGCACGGCGTCGGCGTCTCCGTCGTCAACGCCCTGTCCACCCGGGTCGCCGTCGAGGTCAAGACCGACGGCCACCGCTGGACCCAGGACTACAAGCTCGGCGTCCCGACCGCCCCGCTGGCCCAGCACGAGGCCACCGAGGAGACCGGCACCACGGTCACGTTCTGGGCCGACGGGGACATCTTCGAGACCACCGAGTACAGCTTCGAGACCCTCTCGCGCCGCTTCCAGGAGATGGCGTTCCTCAACAAGGGCCTCACCCTCAAGCTCACCGACGAGCGCGAGTCGGCGAAGGCGACGGCGGGCGCGGACAGCACGGACGCGGTCGAGCCCGCCGAGGAGGAGACCGCCCGCTCGGTCACGTACCACTACGAAAACGGCATCGTCGATTTCGTGAAGTACCTCAACTCCCGCAAGGGCGATGTCATTCACCAGTCGGTGATCGACATCGAGGCCGAGGACAAGGACCGTCTCCTCTCGGCCGAGATCGCCATGCAGTGGAACACGCAGTACACCGAGGGCGTCTACTCCTTCGCCAACGCGATCCACACGCACGAGGGCGGTACGCACGAGGAGGGCTTCCGTGCGGCGCTGACCTCGCTGGTCAACCGGTACGCGCGCGACAAGAAGCTGCTCCGCGAGAAGGATGACAACCTCACCGGCGAGGACGTCCGCGAGGGCCTCACGGCGATCATCTCGGTGAAGCTGGGCGAGCCGCAGTTCGAGGGCCAGACGAAGACCAAGCTGGGCAACACGGAGGCCAAGACCTTCGTGCAGAAGGTCGTCCACGAGCAGCTGACGGACTGGTTCGACCGGAACCCCAACGAGGCCGCCGACATCATCCGCAAGGGCATCGCCGCCTCGACCGCCCGCGTGGCGGCCCGCAAGGCGCGTGACCTGACGCGGCGCAAGGGGCTCCTGGAGAGCGCATCCCTGCCGGGCAAGCTCAGCGACTGCCAGTCGAACGACCCGACCAAGTGCGAGATCTTCATCGTCGAGGGTGACTCCGCCGGCGGTTCGGCGAAGTCCGGCCGTAACCCGATGTACCAGGCGATCCTGCCCATCCGCGGCAAGATCCTGAACGTCGAGAAGGCCCGGATCGACAAGATCCTCCAGAACACCGAGGTCCAGGCGCTGATCTCGGCGTTCGGCACCGGGGTCCACGAGGACTTCGACATCGAGAAGCTCCGCTATCACAAGATCATCCTGATGGCGGACGCCGACGTCGACGGCCAGCACATCAACACCCTGCTGCTGACCTTCCTCTTCCGCTTCATGCGGCCGCTGGTCGAGGCCGGGCACGTCTACCTCTCGCGCCCGCCGCTCTACAAGATCAAGTGGGGCCGGGACGACTTCGAGTACGCGTACTCGGACCGGGAGCGCGACGCCCTGGTGGCGCTCGGCAAGCAGAACGGCAAGCGGATCAAGGAAGACTCGATCCAGCGCTTCAAGGGCCTCGGCGAGATGAACGCCGAAGAGCTGCGCGTCACGACGATGGACGTCGACCACCGGGTCCTCGGCCAGGTCACGCTGGACGACGCGGCGCAGGCCGACGACCTGTTCTCGGTGCTCATGGGCGAGGACGTCGAGGCGCGGCGCTCGTTCATCCAGCGCAACGCCAAGGACGTCCGCTTCCTCGACATCTGAGTCGGCCGTACCAGCACGCCGCAGCTCGAAAGGACTTTGACCAGCAATGGCCGACGAGAACACCCCTGTGACACCTGAACCCGCCGCGACGCCCGAGGAAGTCATCGTTCCCGGTGTGGGCATGCGCGTCGAGCCCGTCGGGCTCGAGACGGAGATGCAGCGCTCCTATCTCGACTACGCGATGTCCGTCATCGTCTCGCGTGCGCTGCCCGACGTACGGGACGGCCTCAAGCCCGTCCACCGCCGGGTGCTGTACGCGATGTACGACGGCGGGTACCGCCCCGAGAAGGGCTTCTACAAGTGCGCCCGCGTCGTCGGCGACGTCATGGGTACGTACCACCCGCACGGCGACTCCTCCATCTACGACGCCCTGGTGCGCCTCGCGCAGCACTGGTCGATGCGGATGCCGCTGGTGGACTCCAACGGCAACTTCGGTTCCCCGGGCAACGACCCGGCCGCCGCCATGCGGTACACCGAGTGCAAGATGATGCCGCTGTCCATGGAGATGGTCCGGGACATCGACGAGGAGACCGTCGACTTCCAGGACAACTACGACGGCCGCAACCAGGAGCCGACGGTCCTGCCGGCGCGCTTCCCGAACCTGCTGGTCAACGGCTCCGCGGGGATCGCGGTCGGCATGGCGACCAACATCCCGCCGCACAACCTCCGCGAGGTCGCCGCCGGCGCCCAGTGGTACCTGGAGAACCCCGAGGCCTCCCACGAGGAGCTGCTCGACGCGCTGATCGAGCGCATCAAGGGCCCCGACTTCCCCACCGGCGCGCTGGTCGTGGGCCGCAAGGGCATCGAGGAGGCGTACCGCACCGGCCGCGGTTCGATCACGATGCGCGCGGTCGTCGCGGTCGAGGAGATCCAGGGCCGCCAGTGCCTGGTCGTCACGGAGCTTCCGTACCAGACCAACCCCGACAACCTCGCGCAGAAGATCGCCGACCTGGTCAAGGACGGCAAGGTCGGCGGCATCGCGGACGTCCGCGACGAGACCTCCTCGCGTACGGGGCAGCGCCTGGTCGTCGTCCTGAAGCGGGACGCGGTCGCCAAGGTCGTCCTGAACAACCTGTACAAGCACACCGACCTCCAGTCGAACTTCGGCGCGAACATGCTGGCGCTGGTCGACGGGGTGCCGCGGACCCTCTCCATCGACGCGTTCATCCGCCACTGGGTGACGCACCAGATCGAGGTCATCGTCCGGCGGACGAAGTTCCGGCTGCGCAAGGCCGAGGAGCGGGCGCACATCCTGCGCGGCCTCCTCAAGGCCCTGAACGCCATCGACGAGGTCATCGCCCTCATCCGGCGCTCGAACACGGTGGAGATCGCGCGCGAGGGCCTGATGGGCCTGCTGGAGATCGACGAGCTCCAGGCCAACGCGATCCTGGAGATGCAGCTGCGCCGGCTGGCCGCGCTGGAGCACCAGAAGATCACCGCCGAGCACGACGAGCTCCAGGCGAAGATCAACGAGTACAACGAGATCCTGGCCTCGCCGGCCAAGCAGCGCACCATCGTCAGCGAGGAGCTGGCGGCGATCGTCGAGAAGTTCGGCGACGACCGGCGCTCCCAGCTGGTGCCCTTCGACGGTGACATGTCCATCGAGGACCTGATCGCCGAGGAGGACATCGTCGTCACGATCTCCCGCAGCGGCTATGTGAAGCGCACGAAGACGGACGACTACCGCTCGCAGAAGCGCGGCGGCAAGGGCGTGCGCGGGACGAAGCTGCGGGAAGACGACATCGTCGACCACTTCTTCGTCTCGACGACCCACCACTGGCTGCTGTTCTTCACCAACAAGGGCCGGGTCTACCGGGCCAAGGCGTACGAGCTCCCCGACGCCGGCCGGGACGCGCGCGGTCAGCACGTCGCCAACCTGCTGGCCTTCCAGCCGGACGAGAAGATCGCCCAGATCCTCGCGATCCGCGACTACGAGGCCGTGCCGTACCTGATCCTGGCGACGAAGGGCGGTCTGGTGAAGAAGACCGCGCTCAAGGACTACGACTCGCCGCGCTCGGGCGGTGTCATCGCGATCAACCTGCGCGAGATGCCGGAGGGCGGCGACGACGAGCTGATCGGCGCCGAGCTGGTGTCGGCCGAGGACGATCTGCTGCTCATCAGCAAGAAGGCCCAGTCGATCCGGTTCACCGCGACGGACGACGCACTGCGCCCGATGGGCCGCGCCACCTCGGGTGTGAAGGGGATGAGTTTCCGCGAGGGCGACGAACTCCTCTCGATGAATGTCGTCCGGCCCGGTACGTTCGTCTTCACCGCTACCGACGGCGGGTACGCGAAGCGGACCCCCGTCGACGAGTACCGCGTCCAGGGCCGCGGCGGCCTCGGTATCAAGGCCGCCAAGATCGTGGAGGACCGCGGATCGCTCGTCGGTGCGCTGGTGGTCGAGGAGACCGACGAGATCCTCGCCATCACGCTCGGCGGTGGTGTGATTCGTACGCGAGTCAATGAAGTCAGGGAGACGGGCCGTGACACCATGGGCGTCCAACTGATCAATCTGGGCAAGCGTGACGCCGTCGTCGGCATCGCGCGCAACGCCGAGGCCGGTCGTGAGGCGGAAGAGGTCGATGGGGCCGATGATGCCGAGGGCGAGACGGCTGAGGTCCACGCCGTAAGTGCGGCAGAGGGCACTGTCGAGGGCACGGAGCCTTCGACCGGGGAGCACGAGGAGTAAGAGCGTGAGTGGAGCCACGGGCGCCGGTTCGGCCGCTTCCGGAGCTGGAGCGAACGGTGCCCGTGGCCCTGCCACGGACTCCCAAGGGGGCACTGTGACGGACACACGAGGGTCTCAGCCCCAGTACGAGGGTTACGCGACCGGGCCCCTGCCCGGCGAGCGTGAGCCCGCACCGGGGCCTTCGGGGCCGTACCACCCGCCCCAGGCGTACCAGGCGCCCGGCGGCGGCACCCAGGGCGGCCAGCAGCGCACCGGCCAGGGCGGCGGCGGCACGCTGGGCGGCGCCCAGGGCGTGGGCGGCGCGCAGTCGACGCGCAAGCCGCGCACGGGGGCGCGGACCACGCCGCGTACCCGCAAGGCCCGCCTGCGGGTGGCCAAGGCCGATCCGTGGTCGGTGATGAAGGTCAGCTTCCTGCTGTCCATCGCGCTCGGCATCTGCACGGTGGTGGCGTCGGCGGTGCTGTGGATGGTCATGGACGCGATGGGCGTCTTCGAGACCGTCGGCGGCACGATCAGCGAGGCCACCGGCTCGAACGAGAGCAACGGCTTCGACCTGCAGTCGTTCCTGTCGCTGCCGCGCGTGCTCATCTTCACCTCGGTCATCGCCGTGATCGACGTGGTCCTGGCCACCGCGCTGGCGACGCTGGGCGCCTTCATCTACAACCTGTCGGCGGGCTTCGTGGGCGGCGTCGAGCTCACGCTGGCCGAGGACGAGTAGCGCGCCGAGTATCGATTTTGGGACTGGCCCCGACGTGCGCTAATCTTCAGAAGTCAGCGCGGAGCAACACAGCGCGGCGGGGCTATAGCTCAGTTGGTTAGAGCGCATCCCTGATAAGGATGAGGCCACAGGTTCAAATCCTGTTAGCCCCACCAGCACGAAGGCCCCTCACCGGTAGCGGTGGGGGGCCTTTCGCGTTGCGGTGGGCCGGTCAGCCTGCGGGGTCCAGCTGGACGAGGTAGCCGGGCTCGGGGCCGTCGATGGTCTCCAGCAAGTTGCCGGACGCGACCCAGGCCGTTGTGGGCTCGTCGCCGGCCGGGATCTGGACGACGGCGTGCTCCGGGCTCCTGCTGTCGGGGTTGATGCCGAAGGACGGGTCGGTCTTTCCCCGGTCGGACCAGTACTGCGCGTACAGGCCCGCGAGTTCGTTGTCGCTCTGGGTCGGGCTGTAGGCAGTGTCGTCGACGTTGAGCGTGACCGCGTCGTCCGCGCTCCAGTCGGCCTCGCTCTTTCCGACGTTCCGTACCTCCATGCTCACAACGCAGTACTGCTTGCCCTCCTCGGGCGGCGGTTCGGTCCCGGGGTCGGCCGCGTGGGCGAGGGCCTTCGGGTCCAGCGGTTCTCCACACCGGACCTCGTCGACGGTCACCTCGAACTCGTCCAGCGCGGATGTGTTCGAGTAACCGATGGTCAGCTTGAACGGTTCCCCGACGGCCGGCCGGCCCAGGACTTCCGCGCCGGGCGGTGCGCCGGCGTCGGGGTCGGTGGTTGCCGCGGCCGGCGCGGCGCTGCCGGGGCTCGACGCCGTACCGCTGGAGGAGGCTGCTCCGTAGGCCGGGGGCGTGAGGAGGGCGAGGGCGGCGCCGAGAGCCGCGAAGGTCGTGCCACGAGAGCTCATCGGACGGTCCTTTCGGCGGTGCGCCGGACCTTTCCATGGTCGTCCGGTCCGCCGGGCAGCGCTCGTCGGCACGGTTCCGGGCACACGAAAAGGCCCCCGGCCGGTGTGAACCGGACCAGGGGCCCCGGAGTGCGGTGGGCGCCGGGATCAGGGGGGCGGGGC
>NZ_JAFEUF010000477.1 GCF_016901035.1 Streptomyces durocortorensis | reverse complement strand
GGCCGGGGAGTGTGGGCTTCTGTCAGGGCTGGGGGGCCGAGGCCAGCGAGAGGTAGACCGCGGCGAAGTCCGTGATCGCGAGGAGCTCCGCCATGGTTTCCAGCGCGCCGCCCTCCTCCGGTTCCAGCTCGCTCACAGGTGTGTCATGGCCGAGCGCCAGTTCCCGGGCCGCCGGGTAGGCGCTGAGGCCCCCTGTCGGGCGGTCCCGGAGCAGGACCACCCGGGCTCTGAGTGTCTCTCCCTCGTCGACCCGGTCGCGGAAGAAGTCGTCGGGGTCCGCGCCGGCCGCGAAGTCCCCGGCCAGGAGCCCGCCGTGCGAGGGCAGCGCCTCGGGCAGTTCAGCGGCCAGGGCGGGGCGGCCCGCCAGTTCGGACAGTACGGCGGCGAAGCGGCGGCCGACCGGGCCCGCGGCATCGCCCTCCGTCCACAGCAGCGGCAGGCTGTCGGCGAGCTCGGCGGCGAGCGTCTTGGCGGGGTTGCTGTACGTGGCGATGGCCGGGCCGCAGCGTTCCGCGGTGCTGTCCAGGCGGTCCGCCACCTTCTGCAGGTCCTCCGGCGTCGCCGTCACCAGGCCGACCCGGTCCAGAAGCGCCAGCAGAGGGGTGAGCAGCGCCCACAGCGTGCCGGGGCCGGCGGCCGAGGTCTCCGCGTCGTACTCGCCGTGCGGGGCCGCCGCCATCGGGACGACCAGGCCGTGCACCCCGTCGACCGCCTCGCGCAGCGGGGAGCGGGTGGGGGCGACGGCGACGACGGTGCAGCCGCGGCGGTAGGCCTGCTCGGCGAGCAGGGCGAGGCCCGGTTCGGAGCCGTCGGCGGTCGCGATGAGGAGCAGGTCCACGGATCCGGCCCAGCCGGGCAGGGCCCAGCGGAGGGCACCGGGGGCGGGGGCGACGCCCGTGGGGTTGATGCGTACGACGGGGGCGGCCGCGCCTGCCAGTGCGCCGATCAGGTCGGCGACTCCGGAGGCGGCGGTGCCGGGGCCCGCGACAAGGACTGCGCGGGGGCGGCCCTCGGGGGCCAGGCCGCCGATGCCGGCCTCGGCGGCGTGGCGGGCGGCGGTGCGGACCCGGGCGCCGGCCTCGGCGGCACCGCGCAGCAGATCGCGGCGGTCGGCTCGGGCCAGGGCTTCCGGGGCGTCGAGCAAGGACTCGTCGAGCATGGCGGTGGGCCTCCGATCACCGGGCGGGGTGCGGGCTGCGGGTGCGCGTACGAGGGGCGGCGGGGCGGGGTGGGCGGATTCTGTGGCGTGGCCGCCGGGCCGAGCCCTGGTGGCCGTGGCCGAAACGGTGGCCCTGCCTGCGGTCCGTCCCGCTGTCGTCGGTCGGGGCGCCGGCTGCCGTGTGCTGCCGGGCGCCGCCCTGCCCGTACGTGCGTCGCTCGCGGTCAGGCGGGGCGGCGGGCCTCGTCGACGAGAAGGACCGGGATGCCGTCCCGGACCGGGTAGGCCAGGCCGCAGTCATCGCCCGTGCAGACCAGTTCGGGGGTGTCGGCCGCCGAACGGTCGTCGAGCGGGGAGTGGCAGGCCGGGCAGGCCAGGATCTCCAGGAGGCCGGCTTCGAGCGCCATGGGGTGAGTCCCTTCGAGCATGCGAGTTCCGATCCGCGTGGATCAGGCGTCGTCAGCCTACCGCTGGGGTGGTGGGGGCGCGGCC
>NZ_JAFEUF010000476.1 GCF_016901035.1 Streptomyces durocortorensis | reverse complement strand
GGGCGGGGCGGCACGCCGGGGTCGGGGCGTGCTCCGGGGCGTGGGCGCACGCCCGGCCCGGGCCGGGCCGCTCACCCGTTTCACGCGTCACGGGTCACCCCTCCCGCCGCTCCGGCTCCAGCGGCGGGGAGACGACCCCGCAGTGCACCGCGCACTCGGGCCGCTCGCCCCGGCCGGCTGCGGTGGCGGCCGGGGTGCGCACCGTCCACCAGGCGAGGACCGCGCCCGCGACCAGCAGCCCCGCGCACATCGGCATCGCCCGCCGGAAGGTCGAGGCGAACTCGCCCGCGTCCCGGTACGCCTCCGGCCCCATCCCGGCGAGCAGCGGCAGGGCGGCCACCGCGATGAGCCCGGCGGCCCGGGCGGCGGCGTTGTTGATGCCACTGGCCAGCCCGGCCCGCCCGGCGTCCACGGCGGCCAGGACGGTCGCGGTGAGCGGGGCGACGACCACGACGAGCCCGGCTCCGAGCACCAGGACGGCGGGCAGGACCTCACTCACGTACCCGCCGAAGGAAGCGCTGCCACGCCCCACCCGCAGCATCAGGAGCATCCCGGCGGCGGCCAGCAGCGGCCCCACGGTGAGGGGGATGCGCGGCCCGATCCGCCGCCCCAGCTCACCTGCCGAGGCGGAGAAGAGCAGCATCAGCACGGTGGTGGGCAACAGCGCGGTACCGGCACCGAGCGCCGAGTACCCGGCCACCACCTGGAGCTGGATCGCGGAGAGGAAGAAGAAGCCGCCGAGGGCCGCGTAGACGCAGAGGGTCACCAGGTTGACCGAGGTGAACAGCCGGGAGCGGAAGATCGCCGGCGGCAGCATGGGGTCCGCCCGCCGCCGCTCGACCGCCACGAACGCGGCCCCCAGCAGCAGCCCGCCCAGCGCCGACCCGATCACCACCGGGGAGGCGCCCCGCCCGGGGGCCTCGATCAGCGCGTACGTCACTCCGGCGAGCGCCAGCGCCCCGAGGACGGCCCCCAGCACGTCGAACCGCCCGTGCGCCGCCGGATCCCGCGACTCCGGTACGTGGCGGAGCGCGACGGGCACGCAGATCGCGGCGAGCGGGAGATTGAGCAGGAACACCCACCGCCAGCCGGGCCCGTCGACGAGCCAGCCGCCCACGAACGGCCCCACGGCGGCCCCGACCCCGCCGAACCCGGACCAGAGCCCCACGGCGCGGGCCCGGTCGTCCGGATGGAAACTGGCCTGGATGAGCGCGAGCGACCCCGGCGTGAGCAGCGCGCCACCGACCCCTTGCAGGGCCCGGGCGACGATGAGCACCCCCGCGTTCGGCGCGATCCCGCAGAGCAGGGAGGCCACCGCGAACCACACCACCCCGACGACGAACACCCGCTGCCGCCCGTACCGGTCCCCGAGCGCCCCGCCGAGGAGGATCAGCCCGGCGAGCGTGAGCATGTAGGCGTTGACGGTCCACTGGAGAGCGGCCATGTCGGTGCCGAGGTCCTCGCCGATGCGGGGCAGGGCCACGTTGATGACGGTGGAGTCCAGCATGGCCATGCTGGAGCCGAGCACGGTGGTCAGCACGACCCACCGCCCGACGGACGAGGCGACCCGAATCTCACCGGGAGCGGGGGCAGCAGCCATGAAGCCAGATTGCCCCAACGAAGCCCTTCCGGCCTTCCAAGCCCCTCCATTTCCAGCCCCTCCGGCGATTGAGGAGCGGGGGTACGG
>NZ_JAFEUF010000475.1 GCF_016901035.1 Streptomyces durocortorensis | reverse complement strand
CCAGGTCCCCGGGGCCGGCACCGACGACGATGCGCGGGCCGCGGCCGTGGGCGGGGACGGGGCGGGGCTGCAGGTGGGGGTGGCCAATGCGCTTGCGGGCGGGGTGCTGATGCTGATCGGGGCGTTGCTGATGAGTGGCCGGCCGGGCCGGCGGGAGCGGAGGGCGGTGCGGGAGCGGGAGCGGGTGGAGCCGTTTGCCGTGCCGGCGGCGGATCAGGTGGATACGTGGCCGCCTACGCAGGAGCCGGGGATGTCGGTGCAGACGTCGCCGTGGCCGGAGCCGGAGGTGGACCCGTACACGGGGCCCGATCCCCGTGATCCCCGTACGCGGTCGTATCCGCAGGCCGCCCCGCATCCGGAGGACGACCCCCGGGATCCCGTACACCCGCCGCACCGGCCGCCCCCGCAGGGTTGACGCCCGCCCCCGTCGAGGGTTCCGTCCTCAAGCGCCGGACGGGCTGGGGGTGCGCCGGACGGGCGGGAAAATCAAGCCCGTCCGGCGATTGAGGACATCCTTCAAGCCCGGGCCTCGCTCAGGTCCTCGCCCTGTTCCCCGTACCCGTGCCCTTCAGCGCGTCCAGCGCGTACACGCAGCGGTCCTTGCTGCACGCGTACACCACGCCCGCCCGGGCCACCGGCGAGCCCGTGATCTCGCCGCCCGTCGCCAGCTTCCAGCGGAGCTGGCCGCCCGCCGCGTCCAGGGTGTACAGCACATGGTCCGCCGAGCCGAAGTGGACCCGGCCGTCCGCCACCACCGGCGCGCCCACCACGTCGCCGCCCGCCGCGAAGCGCCACTTCGGGGTGCCCGTGACCGCGTCCAGGGTGTACAGCGCGCTGCCGCTGCCGACGTGCACGTTGCCCACCGCGACCAGCACCGGTTCGATCGAGGAGCGGGCCTCCGTGGCGATCCGCCAGCGGTCCTTGCCGGTCGTGGCGTCCAGCGCGTACACCGTGCCGAGGTAGTCGGCGAGATACACCCCGCCGCCGGTCACCGCCGGGCCCGGAGCGAACGCGGGCGGGGAGAGGAAGACCGCCGGCGACTCGAAGTGCCAGCGCACCCGGCCGGAGCCGGTCTCCACCGCCAGCACCCGGGTGCCCGCCGCGATGTAGACGTAGCCGTCGTCGGCCGGGGTGACCCGGACCGGGACGCCGCCGCAGGAGGCCGCGTCGCCGATCGGGTACGACCAGCGCTCCCTGCCCGTACGGGCGTCCAGCGCGCGGAGCCGGGCGTCCTGCCAGACGTACACCGTGCCGTCGTGGATGACCGGACCGGCCTCCGCCGTCTCGAAGTCGCTCTGCGCGCCGGTGATCTCCCACAGCTTGTCGCCGCTGGACGCCTCCCAGGCCTGGATCCCGCCGCCCCGGGTCGCGGTCAGGACCGTGCCCCGGTCGGCCTTGAGCGCGTACACCCAGGCGTCGGTGGACAGACGCCACTGCTCGGCGCCGGTCGTGGCGTCCAGCGCGTACAGCGAGGGGCCGTCCGATGCGTGGATCCTGCCGCCTTCGACGGCCATCGCCCAGGCCACGTCCCGGGTCTTGAACTGGCGCCGGCCGTTGCCCACGTCCAGCGCGTGGACCTCGAAGGACGTCACGTAGAGCAGATCGCCGGAAACGACGGGCGTGCCCCACACGTCGTTGGACATGCGGAAGCGCCAGGGCCGCCAGCGGTCGGGGGCGGGGGCCGCTGCGTCCGGGGCG
>NZ_JAFEUF010000474.1 GCF_016901035.1 Streptomyces durocortorensis | reverse complement strand
AAGTGCCCGTACCGGCGCACGAGCGCGCCGAGGGCCAGGGCGGCGAGGGGGGGCAGCACGTAAAAGGTGTCGTGGGTCGCAAGGGCCACCGCGGACCGTAGGGGAGGGGCGTGGCCGCGCCCGCCCCCGCCACCAGCAGAAGCACCGCCGCCGCCACGACCAGCCGGGCCCGCGGCAGCCACCGGCGGCGGACCGGCGGCGCGGCCCGCACATGGGTGTCCTCCTCCGAACCGTCCGGCCGTTCTTCGTCCGGCACGGCCGGCACCGCCGCCGCGACCGCCGCCCGCCGCCGCTGCGCCGGTACGAACGCCTCGGCCTCGTACGACGGCGGCCCCAGCGCCGCCATCACCTCGTCCGGCGTCGGCCGCTCGGCCGGGTCCTTCGCCAGGCACCGGGCGACCAGCGGGGCCAGTTCCTCCGGCACCCCGCCCAGATCAGGCTGATCGTGCACCACCTGGTACGCCACGATGTACGGGCTGTCCGAGTCGAACGGCCCCCGGCCCGTCGCCGCGTGGACGATCACGGCCCCCAGCGCGAACACGTCGACCGGCGGCCCCACCTCCCGCGGCCGCTGGAACTGCTCCGGAGCCATATAGGGCGGCGAGCCGATCAGCTTGCCGGTCTCGGTGCGCAGATCACTGTCGTACGGCCGCGAGATCCCGAAGTCGATGACCTTGGGGCCCCCGTCGGTCAGCAGCACGTTGCTCGGCTTCAGGTCGCGGTGGATCACCCCCGCCCGATGGATGTCCCGCAGCGCCTCGGCAAGCCCCGCGGTCAGCCTGCGCAGCGCGGCGGGGGCCATCGGACCGTTCCGCTTCACCTGTTCCGCGAGCGTGGGCCCGGGAACGTAGAGGGTGGCCATCCAGGGCCGGTCGGCCTCCGGGTCGGCGTCGACGACGGGCGCGGTGAACGCCCCGCTCACCCGCCGCGCGGCCGCCACCTCCTGCCGGAACCGCGCCCTGAACTCGGGATCCGCCGCATACGGCGCGTGCACGACCTTCACCGCGAGCTGCATCCCCGAGGCCGAGCGCGCCAGATGCACGACTCCCATGCCGCCGGAGCCGAGAGAGGCTTCGAGACGGTAGGCGCCGGCGTACTGCGGAAACTCCGCTTCCGGATGCGCTCCGGGCTCTCGCAGCGGCGGCATCGCCCACCCCCGTGTGTTCGTGCGCATGCGACGCACGGAGCCTAGTCGATGGTGCGTGCGAGAAGCACGGCGCTTGCTAGCCTGCGCGTCGTGCGCGCACCGCGTACGCGACGTATCAACGGGGGAGGCCCACATGGGCGTTGAAGAGCACACGCAGGAACCGACGGCGGCCGGGGAAACGGCGAGCGCGGACCTCACGGTGGAGACCACCGCGTCCGGCACCCGTTATCCGATCGCCCCGGGCTACCGGGTCAACGTCCGTACCGGTCCCGGTACCAGCTACCGCATCGTCCGGACCCTGCCGTACGGGCAGAAGATCCCGATCTACTGCCAGAAGCCGGGGGAGCGGGTCACCGGCCCGTACGGCACGTCGAACCTCTGGGACAACATCGCCAACGGCCAGTTCGTCGCGGACGCCTACGTCTACACGGGGCGTGACGGCTACATCGCACCGCGCTGCGACTGACGGCACCACCCGGAGGACCGGAGGCGGGGGGGCCCGGGGGGGGGGGGGGGGGGGGGGGGGGGGGGGGGCGGCCGGCCGGGGGCGGCCCG
>NZ_JAFEUF010000473.1 GCF_016901035.1 Streptomyces durocortorensis | reverse complement strand
GAGGGCGAGGGTGCGGGCGGGGATGCGGGAAGGGCTGCGCATGGTTTCTCTCCGGAAGGTCGGGGTGGGGATCAGCGGTAGGAGGCGCGGGTCCGGATGCGGGAGACGGCGGCCAGGACGAGGAGCGTCGACGCCATCAGGACCACGGCGAGGGCGGCGCCGGTGAAGAGCGAGCCCCGGTCGGTGGCGGCGAAGATCTGTACCGGCAGCGGGGTCCAGTCCGGCGGGTAGAGCATCATCGTGGCGCTCAACTCCCCCATGGACAGGGCGAAGCAGAGCCCGACGGCCGAGGTGAGCGAGGGCAGCAGCAGCGGCAGCTTCACCCGCCACAGAACGCGTGCGGGACTCGCCCCGAGGCCGGCGGCGGCCTGTTCGTACATCGGGTCGAGGCGGCGTACGGCGGCGGCGACCGACTGGTAGGCGAAGGCGGTGACCAGGACGGTGTGGGCGAGGATCACGATCCAGCGCGTCCCGTTGAGCAGCACGGGCGGTTGGCTGTAGGCCACCAGGACCGCCAGTCCGACGACCACCGAGGGCACCGCGACCGGCAGGATGAACAGGGCGTCCAGGAGCCGCTTTCCGCGCGTACGGAGAGAGGCGGCGGCGAGCGCGGCCCACCCGCCGAGGGTGAGGGCCAGCACGCTCGCGGCGAGAGCGGTGACCAAGCTGGTGGTCAGCGCCTGGAGCGAGTCGCCGCTGGTCGCGGCGGCGTAGCGCTCGACGGTGGGGCCGGAGGGGAAGGCCCCGGACCAGTTGGTGGCGAGGGACGCGGCGAGGATGACGAGCAGCGGCACCGCGAACAGCGGGACGAAGAGGAGCAGGAAGCCGGCCCAGGTGGCCCACTTCCCCGCCCGGCTATGCACCAGCACGACGGCTCACCACCCGGTAGAGGCTGTAAAGGCCCACGGAGATCGCGATGTTGACGACGGCGACGACGCAGGCGGCCGGGTAGTCCGACTCCAGGATCGCCTTGCTGTAGACGAGCATCGGCAGCGTGGTGACGTCCTTCGCGCCGGTGAACAGGACGATCCCGAACTCGTTCAGGCACATCACCAGCACGAGGCTGCCGCCCGCCGCGAGCGCCGGGAGCGCCTCGGGCAGGATCACCTGCCGGATGATCCTGACAGGCCCGGCGCCCAGCGAGGAGGCCACTTCCAGCTGTCCGGTGTCGAGTTGGGAGAAGGCGGCGAGCAGCGGGCGCATCACGAACGGCGTGAAGTAGGTGATCTCGGCGAGCAGGACGCCCCACGGCGTGGTCAGGAAGTGGAAGGGCCCTTCGGCCGCCCCGGTGACGTCGGTCCAGAGCCCGTTGGCCATGCCGACCGAGCCGTAGATGAACAGCAGGGCGAGGGTGATGAGGAAGGACGGGAAGGAGAGGAAGACGTCGACGAACCGGGCGACCGCCTTCCCGCCGGGGAACGGGACGAACGCGATGACCAGCGCGAGGACGAAGCCGAGGACCAGGCAGCCCACGGTCGATCCGACGGCGAGCCACACGGTGGTGGTGAGCGCGTCGCGGAAGACCTCGGAGGCGAAGACGTCGGCGTACGGGTCGAGCGAGACGCCGCCGCCGCCGTCCGGGGTGACGGACTGCTGGAGGACGAGGGCCAGCGGGTAGAGGAACGCGAGCGCGAGGACGGCGACGGGCGGCAGCGCCCAGACCCAGGCGGGGACGGTACGGGACCGGGTGGGGCCGGGTACGGGGG
>NZ_JAFEUF010000472.1 GCF_016901035.1 Streptomyces durocortorensis | reverse complement strand
GGCGCGGCCGGCGGCTCCGGCTTCGGCTTCGGAGACGGCGGCGGGGGCTCCGGCGTGGGGTCCGCGGGCGCCACGGCAGGCGGCTTCGCGACCGGCTTGGGCTCAGGCTTCGGCTGCTCGTCGCCGACGAGCGCCCACACCAGACCCGCTGCGGCCGCCACCGCCACGGCGGCGGCGATCCCCGCCTTGGCGGGCGCGCCGAGCCCCTCGGAGGCCGCGCCCCCGGCGGCCCCGCCGGTGGAGCGGTAAGGGGGGGCGGGGGGGGCGGCTCCCGCCCCGGCGGCCCCGGCCGCGCCGCCGGCCACGATGCCCGCGGCCTTGAGCGCATACCCGGCGGCGAACCAGCCGATGACCGCGACGGGCAGCAGCGCCGGAATCCCCGCGTTCACATGGTTCAGCTCGCCTGCCGCCACCCGGCACTGGGCGCACTCGTCGAGGTGCTTGCGCAGCCCCCGTTCGGCCCGGGTCCGCAGGCCGCCCCGGGCGTGGGCGCCGAGCCGGTCGGCGTACTGCGCGCAGTCCCCGCCGGTGGTGAGCGCCTGGCTGACGTGGGCCTGGAGATAGGCCTGCTTGAGCCCCTCGCGGGCGCGGCTGGCCAGAACGGCGGTGGCGTTGGCGGTGAGTCCGAACAGGGGGGCGATCTCGCTCGGCGACTCCTCCTCGACGGTGGTGTGCCACAGGACGGCCTGCCAGCGCTCCGGGAGACTCCGGAACGCCTGCATCGCCATCGTCTGCTCGGCCTCGTGCATCGCCAGGACGTCGGCGCCGAGTTCGAGGGTGTCGTCGTCGGAGAGCTCGGAGGAACGGGTCGCCTGCGTGGCGAACACCGCGAAGTCGTCGACCAGATGCTCCCGCTTGGCACTCTTCGTCCAGGCGGCGGCGACATGGCGGACGGCGGTCATCAGATAGGCCCGGACCGCTTCCGTCGGCCCCTTCCCGCCCCGTACGGCCTGGAGTGTGCGCGCGAACACCTCGGCCGTCAGGTCGTCGGCGGTGTGCGCGTCCCGGCAGCAGCTGCGGGCGTAGCGGAGCACGGCGCCCGAATGCCGCCGGAACAGCTCCTCGTAGGCCTGGTCGTCGCCCGCCCGCATGTCCTCGATCAGCCGGGCGTCGGAAAGTCCGGACTCGGGGGCCCCGGCGCGGCCCGCGCGCTGCTGCGGAACCGCGTGCGCGCCGACGCCCGTACCGGCCTCGCCGGACGGGCCCTCCTCGGCGACGGCGGGCCACGGGCCGGGCAGGACGGTGCCGCCCTCGGTCTCACCGTCCGACGTTCCGCGCCCGGCCTGGGTCGGCACCTGCCCGGCGGACAGACCGTCCGCCTTCGTGTCCCTGTCGGCCGCAGCGAACTCGCCGAGCGGCTCTTCCTGCTGCTCGTTACCGCTCATCGCGGAAGCCCCCGTATACACCCTCGGACCCGAATACCGGCCAAGACTGCCACATGGCTCAATCGTGTTGGCCCCTCAGTGCTGCCAACCACTCATCCGGGGCGTTTTCCCGAATGTGAGTGCTAAAGGGCCCTCGTTCGGGGAATGAGTTCCTGCTGATTACTCTCCCGCCCCCCGTTCACCGTTCCACCGCCGCGCCCCGCCATCGGCCCGGCGGGCCCCCGCCCCCCCCCCCCCCCCCGACACCGCGCCCGACCCCCCCCCAAGGGCGGCGACCGCGCCCGACCCGCCAGCCACCACCCCCCCCCACTGCGCCGGGGGGCCG
>NZ_JAFEUF010000471.1 GCF_016901035.1 Streptomyces durocortorensis | reverse complement strand
CGCCTGTCCCGCCCCCGCCGTCGTCCCCGCCACCGCGCTCACCGTGAACCCCCTCGCGTACCGTCACCACCATCAAAGGACGCAGATCAGCGGCCTCTGCCTGTTCCCCGACCGTACGTCCTTCCGCCAGCACCCAGGCGTGCGGGGAGAACGGCGGGGTCGCCCACACCCCCGCGCACCAGTCGGGCCAGACGCCGGACATCCGGCAGGCCAGGGCGACGGCCACCGAGCGGGGCAGGCAGCCGTAACGGCTCGCGCAGCGGCGGCTGGTGGCGACGACCGCCTCCAGTACCTCCAGCGTCTGAGCGTGCGAGGCCGGGCGCGCGCCCCGGGCACACCCGGCCAGCACCCGGCGCAGCCGTCCGGGCTTGAGCCGGGCCAGGACGAACGCCGCGGCGACGGCCGTGCGCAGCCGCATCCCGCCCGCTCCCGCACCCCGGCGGGGCATCGTCATCTCGGTGGTCATGGGCGCAGGATCTTCGCCTCGACGAGCTGGCGGGTCAGCTCCGCGACGTCCGACTCGGCCTCGGACCGCTCGACGTCGAACTCGGCGACGATCCGCTCCACGGCGGCCTCGGGGGCACGGCCGGCCGCGAGGGTCTCGACGACGATGACGCTCGTGTCGTTCAACTGCCAGTAGCTGCCGTCCTTCTCGTCGAGGAGGACGCCGCCGTACTCGGTGGTCGTGACGGCGATGCCTTTTCTGAGCTTCACAGGATTGCCTCGCTGGTCGTGGAGGTGCGGTGGGGTGTCGCCGGCCAGGCGTTCTCGGCCGTACGGAGCCAGGTCTCCCCGGCCACGGTGGAGCTGATGGAGTGCTCGACCAGGACCGGTGAGAAGGGTTCGGCGGCGAGCCGGAGCAGGCGGCGGGCGTCGACCAGGCCGTGCTCGGCCAGCCGGGAGCCGGTCCACAACTCGGCCAGCTCCGGGGCGTGTTCGCGCAGGCCCTGGTGTTCGTCGGAGGCCATGTGGTCCTTCGTCGTCCGGGCCAGCAGCTCGTCCGGCACCACCCCGCGCATCGCCTCGACGAGCAGCGGCTTGTAGCGCCAGGGGCTGATGCGCTCCGGGAGGCGGACGGCGAGGGCCGCCTCCAGGACCCGGTCGTCGTAGAGGGGCGCGGCGACCGGCAGCCCGATCGTCATGCCGATGTCCTCCATCGCCTGGAAGTGCCGCGCCCCCATCCGTACGCCGTCGATGTCGACGTGCCGCCCCCGCCGCGGGTCGATCGGCTCGGCGTGCTCGGCGGCGGCCCGGAACTCCTCGGCGATGAGGGTCTTCGCGTGGTCGGTGAGCCAGGGGTGCAGCGACTGCCGTACGCCCCAGGAGAGCAGCGGGGTCCGGGCGACGGGCTGGGGTGCGGCGGTGACCGCCCCGGCGAGCCAGCGGGGGAACGTCGAGCGGTCCAGCAGGGCCTTCAGCGTCGGCAGGAGCGGCCAGCCGAGCTGGTGGCGCAGGCCGCCGAGGTGGTTCCAGGCGGTGAGCGGGTTGCCGCGGAAGAGGTCCTGGTAGGCGTGGGGCAGGCCGAGGAAGATCTCGTCGCCGCCGTAGCCGGTGAGGTGGTAGCGGGAACCGGTGGCACGGGCGCGGCCGAGGAGCAGTTCCGCGCGGGCCCGGCCGGGGGCGACGGGGAGCGGTTCGTCGTTCAACTCGGCGGCGGTGGAGGCGAGGTCGGCATAGAAGTAGGGGGCGTCGGAGGCGGGGACGATGTGGTGGTCCAGGGC
>NZ_JAFEUF010000470.1 GCF_016901035.1 Streptomyces durocortorensis | reverse complement strand
CCCCCCCCCCCCCCCCCCCCCCCCCGCGGGCGGCGGGGGGGGGGGGGGGGGGGGTCGCCCCCGGCACCCCGCCCGCCACGGCCCCGGGCCCGCAGCCCGAGCCCATCCGCTTCTTCGGCACGACATGGGTCGACCACGACGGCGGTTACGGGCTCCGCCGCGCCGGCGTAGCCGTCGGCTCCCTGGCCGCCGCCGTGGCCGCCTGCTTCGTCCTGCGCTTCGCCTACGAGGGCCTGGAGATCGCGGAGGTCGGCGGCCTCGTCGGGATGCTGGTCATCGCGATGTTCTCCATCTGCAGCGCCATCGCGTTCCGCAAGACCTGGGAGGGCTTCGCCGCCCGCCCGAAGGACCCGTCCCGCGAGGATGCCCTGCGCGGCCTGAAGTCGATCGGCTTCATCGGCTCGCTCCTCGCCTACTTCGTCCGCTCGCTCACCGAGGCCCCGGGCGAGAAGCTGCGCCGCACGGAGTACGAGAAGGCCCGCGCCCAGTTCGAGAAGCGCCGCACGACCCGAACCGGCAACCCGGCGGCCCGCAAGGCCTCCGGCCGCAAGCGCCCGAAGCGCACCTGAGGGCCCGCCCGCCCCGCAGACGACTGAGCCCCCCGACCCCGTCGGCGGGCTCAGTCGTGTGTCCGCTTCCCGCCACCCCTTGACGGACGGCTCCATCGGGCGAAGAATTCATCACATGATGAATTATGAACCCGGGCAGGCACCGACCGCCCCCACGACGCACCCGACCCCGGACCCATCCGCGCCTCCGCCCCCACCACCGGACCCGGCGATCGAAGCCCGCGACCTCACCGTCGTCCGGGGCGACCGCACCGTCCTGCGCGCCCTCGACTTCACCGTCCGCCCCGGCAGCATCACCGGCCTCCTCGGCCCCTCGGGCTGCGGCAAGACCACCCTCATGCGGGCGGTGGTCGGCACCCAGGCCAAGGTCACCGGCACCCTCGACGTGCTGGGCCACCCCGCCGGAGACCCGGCCCTGCGCCCCCGCATCGGCTACGTCACCCAGGCGCCCTCCGTCTTCACCGACCTCACGGTCCGGCAGAACCTCGACTACTTCGCCACCGTCCTGCACCCCGGCCGCACCCACCGGGACGCCCGCCGGGACGCCGTCACCCGCGCCATCGACGACGTCGACCTCACGAGCCGGGCCGACGCCCTCGCGAGCGCCCTCTCCGGTGGCCAGCGCAGCCGCGTCTCGCTGGCCGTCGCCCTCCTCGGCACCCCGGACCTGCTGGTCCTGGACGAACCGACCGTCGGGCTCGACCCCGTACTCCGCCGGGACCTCTGGAACCTCTTCCACCGCCTGGCCGCCGACCGGGGCACCGCGCTCCTCATCTCCTCGCACGTCATGGACGAGGCCGAGCGCTGCCACCGCCTGCTCCTCATGCGCGACGGCCGGATCCTCGCCGAGGACACCCCGGACGCGCTGCGCCACCGCACCGGCACGGCCACCGTCGAGGAGGCGTTCCTCCGCCTGGTCGACGCACACCGGGCCGACGAGCACCGGCCCGCTGATCGCCCGACCGGTGATCGCCCGACCGACGAGCCCCCGGCCGACGAAACCGCACCCCTCACCGAGGAGGCATCCCGATGACGGCCACCGCCCCCACCCCGGCCACGAGCGGGTGGGCCGCCGCGGGGCCGACCCCCTCCTGGGGCTGCCCCTCCACCGGCGGCTCGGCGAGCCGCACGGTGACCACGGCCGTGAGGCCTTCGAGGGCGTCGTCCTTGAC
>NZ_JAFEUF010000469.1 GCF_016901035.1 Streptomyces durocortorensis | reverse complement strand
GGACGGGCGGGCGGGGGCGGTCGGGCGCAGCGCGCTCCATGTCCCGTACGCCACCGCCGCGATGATCGCCCCGGCGGTGGCCAGCGTGGCCCCGTCCGGGTGGATCAGCGGCTGGCCCCGGAGCGCCTGCCAGGTGATGAGTGCGACGAGCGCCGCGTAACCGCCGACGGCGACTCGTACGAGGCGCAGGCGCACCCCGGGGTCGCGCAGGGGGGCGAAGCGGGGCGCGAGCAGCACCAGGGCGATCAGGAGGAGCGGCAGGACCTGGAGCGCGTGCATGCCCACGAAGTGCGGGGCCCGCAGATCGCCGCCGGTCGTCGACCAGCCGGTCAGCGCCATGGACGGGCCGCCGTCCGGTACGCCCACGGAGTGCGCGCCGATCACATCGGCGGTGTCCAGGTTCCCGGCCGCCCGCTGGTCCTCGCTCGGCAGCGCCATCAGGAAACCGAGGGCCGCGCCGGCCAGGGCGATCAGCATCCCGCCCCGGACGGCCAGCGCCGTCGCCCGGTCGGTGAGGCGGGTGCGCAGCAGCAGGACGGCGATCACCAGGGTGGCCGTCCACAGAACGGCGATGGTCATCCCCATCGCGTCCCACAGCGCCGAGTCGAAGGCGGTCGCGGTGTTGAAGTGGCTGCGCTTCCCACGGACGACCTGCCCGGTGATGACCACCATCTCGACCAGACTCGTCAGCACGACGACGTGCCCCGCCCACCGGCCGATCCGTTGCCCGCGGGTGAGGAGCGTCAGCATCCAGGCCAGCGTCAGGCAGTACGCGGCGAAGGACACGGCGAACTTGAACGGCTTCGCCCAGATCGGCGCGCCCACCAGGACCCGGTCGTCGACCACGAGACCGACGGCGCAGACGACGGCGAAAGCGGCCATCGCGGCGGCGAAGACGACTAACGGGCGATGCCAGGAACGCCATGACGACATGAGAGACCCCCTGTGGTTGTGGTGAAGCGATCAATATGGATAGTCACACTGTCCGCTATCCGATAGGGGGACTATCTATGATGGGTGTGGTTTCTGGCAAGGGCGGAAGGGCGAACACACGGTGCGCATCGGTGAATTGAGTCGCAGGTCCGGGGTTCCGGTGCCGACGATCAAGTACTACCTACGGGAAGGGCTCCTGGCCGCAGGGGAGTTGACCAGCCCGAACCAGGCGCACTACGGCGCCGGGCACGAGCGCAGACTGCGCCTGATCCGGGCGCTGCTGGACGTCGGCGGCCTCTCGCTCGCCGCCATCGGCGAGGTCCTGGAAGCCATGGACGACCCCGGGCAGCCGGTGCACAAGGTGCTCGGCGTCGCGGCGGACGGCGTCACGCCGACCGGCGGGGAGGGGGCGGGGCCCGAACTGGAGGACGCGCGCGAGGAGGTGGCCGAACTGCTGCGGCGGCGCGACTGGCAGGTCGACGAGCAGAGCTCCGCCGCCGAATCACTGGCGGAGGTGCTGGCCGCGCTGCGCAGGGCCGGGCACGGCGGATACATCGACCTGCTGGACCTGTACGCGGACGCCGCCGAGCCGGTCGCCCGCGCCGACCTCGACTACGTACAGCGGCGGGTGGCGCGCGAGGACCTGGTCGAGAGCGTCGTGGTGGGGACCGTCCTCGGGGAGGCGATGTTCGGCGCGCTGCGGAGGCTGGCGCACATCGATGTGTCCTTCCGTCGTTTCGAGTCCCCGGCGTATCTGGCCGGGCCGGTCGAGCGGAAGGGGGCCCGTGGCGCGGAGGGGCCCGGCGTCACGGAGGGGTCCGGGGG
>NZ_JAFEUF010000468.1 GCF_016901035.1 Streptomyces durocortorensis | reverse complement strand
GGCGGGCTCCGGCTCCCGGAGCGCACCGCGCCCCCGCCGGAGCCGGAGCCCGCCGAGCCGCCCGACCGGGCCCTCTGCTTCGGCGGGGTCGGCTGCGGCACCTCGATCACGATCGCGACGCCGGACGGCTCACGGGCCCCCGTGATCCGGCCCAGCTCCGCGTCGCTGGAGGTGACCCGCGTGGTGCGCGGCGCGATGCCCGCGTCCTGCATCAGGCGGGTCATCTCCCGCTTCTCCTCGGGCAGCACCAGCGTGACGACGCTGCCGGACTCCCCGGCGCGCGCCGTACGGCCACCCCGGTGGAGGTAGTCCTTGTGGTCGGTCGGCGGATCCACGTTGACGACCAGGTCGAGGTCGTCGACGTGGATGCCGCGGGCCGCGACGTTCGTCGCGACGAGCGCGGTGACCTGGCCGTTCTTGAACTGGTCCAGGGTCCGGTTGCGCTGCGGCTGCGAGCGCCCGCCATGCAGGGCGGCAGCCCGTACACCGCTGGCGAGGAGCCGCTTGGCGAAGCGGTCGGCGGCACGCTTGGTGTCGACGAACATGATCACCCGGCCGTCGCGGGCGGCGATCTTCGTGGCGACGGCCTTCTTGTCGGTCTCGTCCAGGACGTGGAGCACGTGGTGCTCCATCGTGGTGACCGCACCGGCGGACGGGTCGACGGAGTGCACGACCGGGTCGGTGAGGAACATCTTCACGAGCCGGTCGATGTTCTTGTCGAGGGTCGCGGAGAACAGCATCCGCTGCCCGTCCGCCTCGACCTGCTTGAGCAGGGCGACGACCTGCGGCATGAAGCCCATGTCGGCCATCTGGTCGGCCTCGTCGAGGACGGTGATGGCGACCTCGTCCAGCCGGCAGTCGCCGCGCTCGATGAGGTCCTTGAGCCGGCCCGGGGTGGCGACGAGGACTTCGGCTCCGCGCCGCAGGGTGGCGGACTGCTTGGTGATCGACATGCCGCCGACGACGGTGGCCATCCGCAGGTTCACGGCGGTCGCGTACGGGGTCAGCGCGTCGGTGACCTGCTGGGCCAGCTCACGCGTGGGGACGAGGACCATGGCGAGCGGGGCGCGCGGCTCGCTGCGGCGGCCTGCGGTGCGGGCGAGCAGCGCCAGGCCGAAGGCGAGGGTCTTGCCGGAGCCGGTGCGCCCGCGGCCGAGGATGTCGCGGCCGGCCAGCGAGTTCGGCAGGGTCGCGCCCTGGATCGGGAACGGCTCGGTGACGCCCTGTGCGGCGAGGGTCTTCAGCAGCGCGGCGGGCATGTCCAGGTCGGCGAAGGCCTCGACGGACGGCAGCGCGGGGGTCACGGTCTCCGGCAGAGCGAACTCGGCGGGCTGTGCGACGGCGGGCTTGCGGCGGGCCGGGGGCTTGGAGCCGCCCTGGTTACGGGAGCGGGGTGCGCCGCCCCGGCCGGTCGAGGAGGCCTGGGCGCCTGCACCCTGGCCCCGGCCTCGGCCGCGGGCCGGTCGGGAGCGGGGGGTGCGGTCCTGGCGTTCGGATCGCTCGGAGCGTTCGGAGCTGGTCATAGGGAATTGCCCTCCTGGGGGGATTCCTGGGCAACTGCCGAGTGGGTTGGTGCGTTGTGCCGGTCCGGCCGTCCGGGTGCGCCCCCAGGATGTGCGCACAGAACGGGTTGTTGCGACGGGTGGTCGCTCGGACAGCACAAACCGGGGCCCCCCCCCCCCCCGGGGGGGGGGCCGGGGGGGGGGGGGGGGGGCCCGGCGATTGGGCGGGGGGGGGGTTTGACCGGGGGGGCCCGGGGGGGGCGGCGGGGGGGGCGGCGGGGCG
>NZ_JAFEUF010000046.1:11182-37763 GCF_016901035.1 Streptomyces durocortorensis | reverse complement strand
CCCCCCGGTCGAGCAGCGCCGCCCCGCGCCCCGACGCGCACCGCTTCAGCGCCGTCATCGGCCGCATAGCCGAGGAGATGGCCGCCCGCGACGACCACGGCGCCGCCGCCGACTACATCCCGATGCTCGCGGGCGTCGACCCGCGGCGCTTCGGCATGGCCGTCGCGGAGCCGGACGGGACCGTCTACGGGGTCGGCGACTGGCGGCAGCCGTTCTCGACGCAGTCCATCTCCAAGGTCTTCGCCCTGGCGCTGGCGCTCTCCCTGGACGGCGAGCAGATATGGCGGGGCGTGGGCCGCGAGCCGTCGGGCAACCCCTTCAACTCCCTGGTGCAGCTGGAGTACGAGAACGGCATCCCCCGCAACCCGTTCATCAACGCCGGCGCCCTCGTGGTCACGGACCGGCTGCAGGCGCTGACCGGGGACGCCGCCGGGCAGGTGCGGGAGCTGCTGCGTACGGAGAGCGGCAACGACGCCATCGACTTCGTACCGGAGGTCGCCGCCTCCGAAGCGGCCTTCGGTGACCGCAACGCCGCACTGGCCCACTTCATGGCCTCCTACGGCAACATCACGCTCCCGGTCCCCGAACTGCTCACCGCCTACTTCCGCCAGTGCTCGATCGAGGCGTCCTGCGCGGACCTGGCCCTCTCCGCAGGGTTTCTGGCCCGGCACGGCGTCCGGGCCGACGGTTCCGCGCTGCTGACCCGCAGCCAGGCGAAGCAGGTCAACGCGGTCATGCTGACCTGCGGGACGTACGACGCGGCCGGGGAGTTCGCCTACCGGGTGGGGCTGCCGGGCAAGAGCGGCGTCGGCGGGGGCATCATCGCGATCGTGCCCGGCGAGTGCACCCTGTGCGTCTGGAGCCCGGGCCTCGACCGGCGCGGCAACTCGGTGGCGGGCGTGGCGGCCCTCGACCGGTTCACCACGCTCACGGGGCTGTCCGTCTTCTGACATGTCGGCCCTTCGCGGCCCTGACACGTCGGCCCCTCGCGGCCCGCCCCGGGGTCACGCCCGCAGGGCGACGAGGCCGTACACAGGGTCCGGGCGGCGCGTGTCCTGGTCCGGCAGCGCGGCGAGCCGCCGGCACACGTCCGCCACCTGGTCCCCGGGCGCGTGCGTGGCCCAGGGGATCCGGCCAGCCTCGATCGCCTCGCGCCAGCCGCGCGGGCTGCGGCCCTGCCCGGTGCCGGGGAAACGCGTCCGGCCGGACGGCTCCAGCCCGTACCGCGCCGCCCGGCGGAGCACCCGGTTCGATCGGTCCGATGCCGGGGGCGCGTACTGACGTCGCAGGTCCGCCATGACCTCGGCGATGTCGCTGTCCACGGCGAAGAGCGCCTCGTTCTTGTCGACGGTGGTGATCAGCACCCCGCCGGGCCGCAGCACCCGTGCCGCCTCGCCCAGCACCGGTACGGCGTCCTCCAACAGATGAAGCAGCCAGACGATCACGACGGCGTCCACCGACTCCGACGCGAAGGGCAGCCTGGTGCCGTCGCCCCGTACGACGCCTCCCGGCAGCCGCCGTTCCGCGAGACTCAGCATCCCGGGCGAGCGGTCGACGCCCACGACCGTACGTTCCGGACGCAGCAGCCGTTCGGTCACGATGCCCGTGCCGCAGGCAAGGTCCAGGACCGTGCACGGCCCGTGCGGCAGAAGCGACTCCACCGCGTCCGCCGCGGCCCGGGCCCTCGGTTCGCCGCCTCGGGTCGCGTCGTATTCCCGGGCCTCGTCGTCGTAATCGAGCATGCGCCCATTCTGTTCCCGCGCCCGCCGGTAGCGCACCACTCCGTGCGCTGCTTCGCCCTCCGGAGAGCAAATGGCCGTGTAGGCAAGGGACTTCGGGGCATCCGACCGATAGGCCGGTCCGCTTCGAGACCGGATCTCGGAGCGACCGTCCCGAAGGAGCGACAGATGGCTGCGCAGTACAGCAACCAGCCGCCCGGGCAGCAGCATCACGGCGCGCCGCGGGGAGGGGCCGACAGCAACGTCTTCAGCATCATCGCGATCGTCCTGGGCGTGATCGGGCTCATCTTCCTGCCGATCGTCTTCGCCCTGGGTGGCCTGATCATGGCCATCATCGCCAAGGCCGCCCGGCATGAGCGGCTCGCCACGGTCGCCATCGTGGTCAGCGCCGTCGGACTGGTCGGCGGAATGGTCCTCGGCTTCATTTTCGCCTGAAGGTGACGGACGGCCTGAGCCCCACCGCGCCCGGCGGTGGGGCTTTGCCCTGTTCCCGTACGCCTCCGACGCGGCTTCCGGAGGGCGGCGGGGCGGGGCGGGGCGGTGCGGGGGCGGGCTCGAAGAACTCCCGGGCCGTCGCGACCCGGTAGGACAAGCGCGGCTACGTCTTCCTCGGAACTGTGACCGCTGCGGCCCTGGTCATCTGGTTGCGGTCATGAGTCAACGTGCCGGCCTTCCGTTCCCGACGTAACCGGCTCGGTGGCGAGCGGCCAGCGATAGCCGGCGTCATGCAGCTTGCTCAACGCCGAGTGGTCATTGGACACCAGCACTTGGGCCAACCGGGCTGCTGCGGCGACTACGGCAGACCAGCCTGGTGCGGCCAGATAGACCTCGTCGCGGGCGGTGGTGCCGACCGAGTCCTGGACCGTGCTGTAGGCCGCACCAAGACGCGCCATCAGCTCGACTTCCTCCGCGCTGCGAAGGCACTGCCCAAGCCAGGGCAGAGGACTGCTCGCATCGCAGAAGTCGTCGAAGAGCACGTGCACGGTGTAGTCCAGGTTCTCGAACTGATCCGGATCAAGCCACACCTCTCGCTGCCATGTCGGACTAGCCAGCGCCACGACCGCAGGCACGACATGGAGACGGTAGTGAGGCAGAGCAATACCGTGATCAATCACCAGCCAAGAGTACGCACTTGATGATCGGCCGGACAGTCCTAGCCGATCCGTTCGGCCAGGGCGACGATGATCCCTGACGGGCCGCGGAGGTCGCAGAGCCGGTAGGCGTTCTCGTACTGTGCGATCCCGCCGAGGAGTTCGCCACCGTGGCGGCGCAGCCGGGCGACCGTGTCGTCGATGTCGTCGACGGCGAACATGACCCGGTGCAGGCCCAGCGTGTTGGGCGGCGGGGCGTCCGGTCCGGCGGTGACCGCCACCGGGGCGAGGAACTTCGTCAGCTCCAGCTTTCCGTGGCCGTCCGGGGTGCGCATCATCGCGATGGCGCTGCGGACCCCGTCGAGGCCGGTCATTTGGTCCGCCACGACGCCCTCGACCACCGCTTCGCCCTCCAGCTCCAGACCCAGTTCGAGGAAGAAGGCGACAGCGGCCTCCAGGTCGTCGACGACGATGGCCACGTTGTCCATGCGCTGAACGGTCACGGGTGCTCCTTCGCGGTTACGGTCGCGCAGTCCGGGGAACGGCTGCTGCTGTCCCTGGGACGGAGCCGGGTCCGACTCTCGACATGCGTACATCCGTCCGGAACCGGAACGCCTGCGACGGGCTTCCACCATCCATGCCGGACCGGACGACGCGTGACGATCTCAGCGCTTCTGGAAGTACGCCAGGACCCCTGAGACGGTGATGGCGAGCCCCAGAGCCCCGATGCCGAGGAGGCCGAGGGTCGTCCGCGCCTCGGTCCCATCCAGCAGGGCGCGCACCCCGCCGATGAGTCCACAGACGGACATGATCCCACCAAGGACGAACCCTTGCGAACTCTGGGGTTGTGCGTGCCACCTGATCGGGCTCCGACGGCGGGGCGGCGGGGGGCCTACGCGGCGTCGGCGGCCCGTGGGCGGCCTGCTCCCGGGGTGCTTCATCGGTATCTCACCTTTCCTGGTGCAGGCGGCGCTTCCACACGACTGTCACCCGGTTTCTGGTCCGAGGGGGTGTAGCCGTAGTCGACCATCGTCGCCACGATCGAGACGGGCGCGCCGAATATTTTCCCCCCGAACTTGCCGACCGTGTTCACGACCCCGGGGCGGTGGTGTTTTCCGTTGACGTCGCTCAGGATCGAACCCTTTTCGAGGTACTTGCTCGCCTGGCCGGCAGCGTAGGCGGGTGAGCCGCCGATGAGGCCCTGAGCCGCACCGTTGTAGTCTCCGCGCAGGGCCGCCTCGCCGCCGCCGATCCAGGAGCGGTAGCTGAGGAATTCGGCGACCGGCTTGATGGTGCCGCTGCCCCACTTCTCGGGCCGCACGTACTCGGCTACATCCAGTTTCGTCTGCGCCGCCTGCTCCTTGAGCGTCTTCGCGTCCTTCAAGGAGTCGTAGTGCACTGAGCTGAACTGGTGCGGGTCCTTGGTAAGGGCCGCCAGCCCCCCGGCACAGCGGGCGTCCGCGTCGGCCGCTCGTTGGAGTACGGCCTCCATGCGGGTGATGAGCGCTTCGGCGTCGCCCTGGCCGGGGCCGGAGACCTCCAGATGGACGACGACCCCGTACGGGTCGATCTTGAGGCCGTAAGGCGGGTTCTCGTAGATCTCCACGAGTTCGGCCTTGGCCTTGGCCAACTCGTGGTAAGCATCCTTGAGCAGGTTGGTGATGCTCTCGGCCTGGGTCACCGCGTCCTGGAACTCCCCCGCCGTCCTCGTGACGAACGGCTTGGTGACGCCGGCGTTCTGACCCTTCCAGGCCGTCCCCTTCGCATAGGCGCTCATATCTCCGGCGTCCTTGGCCAATTCCTTGAGCTTCTTCGTCATGGCGACCCAGTCGTCGATCGCCGAGTCGAGTGGTTTTGTCTTGAGATTCAGGAGCTGCTGGAACACCAGCACCGGGCACCTCGTCTGAGTGGATATGGAACGGGAAGGGAGGGGCGGGTCAGATGATCGGGCCTTGCGGTCTCGGTACCGAAGGCGCCGCGTTCTTGTCGGGTACGTCGAAGTACGCGGAGATCTTGGACACGCCGACCTGGGCGGCGATCCACTCGTCGTCCTTCTTCGTCGACGCCTTCGTGTAATCGAGATGATTGGAAATATGCGCGCAGGCGTCGAGCAGCGTCCCGACCTGCTTTGCCCATGCCTTGGCTGCGGAAGTGAGAGCCTTGCCCATATCGAACCCGTCCGAAGTCATGCTGGCGCCTGCTGACTCGGTCGTGGCCCGGGCGTGCGTGCCGTCGGCCTGCAGGTTGTTGTGCAGTCGGAAGGCGAAGTGGCCGATCTTTCCCAGCTCGTCGTCGTGGACGACGAGATCCGCGCCGGTCGGTGACGCGTTGGGGTCGTATGTCGGCGCCTGATTGAGCTGCATCCGGGCTGTGGCGTCTGCTTTGAGACCAGCCCATTCCTTTTCGAAAGACATGTCCCCCCACTGAGGGTCGCGATCACGGATACGAGACTCGCACAAGGTTCGATTATTGACGATCCCGTGGCGGCACCATGTGGCGGGGGAGGTGCGGACAGACACTGGTGTTCTCCGGTGCTCAGCTTGACCACCCCGAGGGCCAGTGCCGCCTGCGTCGTCATCACACCGCCGCCCACCCCCGCCCTCTCCGCGGTACGTCGGAGAGCATGATCCGGAACAGCACGGGGAGTTGGAGGCCCTGGCCGAGGCCCGCGATCGCCACTCCCGGCAGAAGGCCCCACAACCCCAGGCCCTGCCACGCGTAGTGCGCGGTCAGCGCCAGCACGACGATGCCCACCGCCTGGATCAGTCCACCCGCCGTGACGACCCGGGTGCCGTGCCGGCGTAACAGGCGGGGGCCCGCCGACGAGGCGCAGAAGAAGGCCAGGGCCATCGGAGCCAGCGAGAGTCCGGCCGCCGCCAGGCCCAGCCCCTGCTGGAGCGCCACCGCGATCACGAACATGAAGCCGCCGAAACCGATCGAGAACGACAGCACCAGCGCCAGGCCCCCCGCAGTGAGTCCAACCGCAACAGGCTCGGCGGGACTACCGGCGCGGTCCTCGGCGCGGTCTCCGTGAGTACGTGAGCCGGGTGAGCCGGGGGGGGGGGGGGGGGGCCCCCCCCCCCCGGAGGGTCCGCGCCGCCCGAGGACGCCGGAGCCGTACGCCACACCGGCGCCGACCAGGAGGCTTCCCGCTCCCTGCGCGAGACCGTACGTCCCTGCTCCGACCAGGGGTGCGGTCAGAGCGGCGGAGACCGGGATCAGGCCGGAGAAGAGCGTGGCGCGTTCGGCGCCGATGCGCTGCATCCCGCTGTACCAGCAGACGAATCCGATCACGGTGACGACGACGGCCTGCCACAGCAGGGCCGTCGCCTCGCCGGTCGTCGGGGCGCGCAGGAACGAGCCGCCGTCCAGCAGCAGACCGAGCAGCGCCGACTCGACGGCGGCGACGCCGCAGACCGTCGCGGCGAGGAGTTTCGGGCCCAGCGGCCGCAGCACGGGGACGGCCAGGACCGCGAAGCCGACCTCGCCCACGAGCGCGCCCACCGAGAACAGCACGCCCGCCAGGTCGGTACGCCCCCAGCCCTGCACGGTGAACGCGCCCACGGCGACGAGTCCGGCCGCGTACAGCGTGACGCGGGCGGGACGACGGCCGTCCAGCAGCGGGACGAGCACGCCGACCACGATCGGCGCACAGCCCACGAAGACGCCCGGAACGGCCGGTTCCGCCGACTGTTCGGCCGCCAGGACCGCCAGGTTGAACCCGACCATGCCCACGGCGGCGAGCAGCGCGATCCGCCCCCACTGGCGGCGGGCGAGATTCCGGAGTCGGGCCGTCGCGGAGTCGGGGTCGCGTCGCAGGAACGGGACGAGCAGCAGGGCGGCGAGACCGTAGCGGAGGGCCTGGCCCCCTGCGTACGGGTAGTCGCCGAGGACGCTGTTGGCCGTGAAGGATGCCCCCACCAGCACACACGCGAGGGCCGCGAGGAGGGCCCCGCGCAGAGAGGTTGCGTTCATGGGGCCGACGCTAAGGTCGGCGACGGACCGGTTTAAGGTCCACTTCCATGATGTCTTCGGGGACCAATTCGGGGGCCGGGTCAGAGGCCGGCTCAAGGACCAGTTCGGGGGCCGGACCCCATCGTCCGTCGACGGAATCCCTCTCCCCGGCCTGGGAGTTGCTGCTGCCGGCCGCTGCCGCGCCGGCGCGTGGGCGGGGGCGCGCACTGCGGTCCGCGCTCCGGGAGGCGGTGCGCTCCGGCCGTCTCGCGGGCGGCACGAGGCTGCCGTCCAGCCGTGAACTCGCGGCCGATCTGGGGGTGTCGCGCGGGCTGGTCACCGAGGCGTACGAGCAGCTGACCGCGGAGAGCTATCTGCGCAGCGGGCGGGGCGCGGGCACCTGGGTGAGCGAGGGCGTACGCGCGGCGGAGCGCCCCGTACGCGATCGTGCGCCGCGCGCGGCGGGCGCGGCGGGCGCGCGGGTGGACTTCCGGCCCGGCACCCCCGACCTGTCCCTCTTTCCGCGCGGCGCGTGGAGTGCCGCCCAGCGGGCGGTGTGGGGACGGCTGCCGCACAGCGCGCTGGGCTACCCCGATCCGCGCGGGCTGCCGGAGCTGCGCGAGGCCCTGGCCGGACTGCTCGCCCGGCGCCGGGGCGTGGTGGCCGATCCGGAGCGGCTGGTGGTCTGCTCGGGGGTGGCCCAGGCGACGACCCTGCTCGGCTTCGTGCTCCGGGACGCGGGCGTGACCTCGGTCGGGGTGGAGGATCCGGGCAGTCCGGAACACGCGTCGCTGTTCGCGGCGACCGGTCTGGGCACGGTCCCGCTGCCTCTCGACGACGACGGCCTCGCCCTCGCGCCCCTGGTGCGCTCCGGCGTACGCGCGGTGGTGACCACGCCCGCGCACCAGTTCCCCACTGGAATCGGATACTCCGCGCAGCGCCGCGGCGAGCTGCTCGGCTGGGCGCGGGACACGGACGCCGTGATCATGGAGGACGACTACGACGGGGACTTCCGTTACGACCGGGAACCGGTGGGCGCCTTGCAGGGGCTGGATCCCGAACGGGTCGTGTACACCGGCTCGGTGAGCAAGTCGCTGGCCCCCGGTCTGCGGCTCGGCTGGCTGATCGCCCCCGCCGCGCTCACCGAGCGGATCGTCGCCCGCAAGCGGACCATGGATCTGGGCAACCCGGTGCTCGACCAGGCCGTACTGGCCGACTTCGTCGTGCGCGGCGGCTACGACCGGCAGTTGCGGCGCTGTCAGCGGGCCTACCGGGAACGCCGGGACGCGATGGTGGCCGCGCTCGACGAGCACTTCCCCGGCACGACGGTCAGCGGCATCGCGGCGGGCCTGCACATCATCGCCCGGCTGCCCGCGCGGTACGGCCCCGAGGACGCCCTCCTGGAGCGGGCGGCCGGGGCGGGCATCGCGCTGCGGCCGCTGCGCGACTGCGGAACGGCCGGCTCCGAGGACGGAAGCGTGCCCCTCGTCCTGGGTTACGCCCATCTCGCCCCGGGCGACATCGCCCGAGGGGTCGCGGCACTGGCGGAGGCGTGGCGTTCCGGCGGGTCCGGGCGCCGCTGACCGGCCGGACGGGCACGACGGCCGGGAGGGCCGGCGGGTGGGCGCTGTTCACCCGGGGTTGGGGCTCCGGCCGCCGCAGGGCACTAGGTATGGGGCGGAGACCGGCGCCGGTCCGTGATCTTCTCGCGGACGGCGCACCGCCCGCCGACCTCCCTGGAGGCGCTTCGATGTCCCACCGCCCGCACCCTCCCCGTGTTCCCTCGCCCGGCCGCCGGGCCGTCCTGCGCGGTTCGCTGATCGCCCCGGCGGCCCTCGCCCTCTCGCCCGGCACCGCGTCGGCGGCGCCCGCGCTGCACCTGGCGGGGCGGCCCGAAGCGTCCTGGGGTGCGCAGGTGGGCGGCGTCACCTCCTCGTCGGCGCTGCTGTGGGTGCGCTCGGACCGGCCGGCCCGGATGCTGGTGGAGACCTCGGCCACCGAGTCGTTCCGCCGGGTGCGCAGGTGGTACGGCCCGTCGATCGGCCCCGGAACGGACTTCACCGGCACCACGCCGCTGTACGGGCTGCCGCCGGGCGAGCAGGTGCACTACCGCGTGACGCTCGCCGATCCGGGCGATCCGCGCCGTACCGGAAAACCGGTGTACGGGATGTTCCGCACCGCTCCGGCCCGGCGCAGGTCCGGGGTGCGGTTCCTGTGGTCGGGCGATATCGCGGGGCAGGGCTGGGGCATCAATCCGGACATCGGCGGCTACCGGGTGTACGAGGAGATGCGCCGCCTGGACCCGGACTTCTTCCTGTGCAGCGGGGACAGCGTCTACGCGGACGGCCCGCTGGAGGCGAGCGTGACGCTGCCGGACGGCCGGATCTGGCGCAATGTGATGACCGAGGAGAAGGCGAAGGTCGCCGAGACGCTGGACGAGTACCGGGGGAACTTCCGCTACAACCTGCTCGACCGCAACGTCCGCCGCTTCAACGCGCAGGTGCCGTCCGTCGTGCAGTGGGACGACCACGAGGTGCGCAACAACTGGTATCCCGGCCAGATCCTCGACGACGCCCGCTACACCGAGAAGAACGTGGACATCCTCGCGGCGCGCTCCGTGCGGGCCTTCCACGAGTACACCCCGCTCGCGCCCGCGCACGGTTCCGGACGCCCGTCGCGCATGTACCGGGTCGTCCACCACGGGCCGCTGCTCGACGTGTTCGTGCTCGACATGCGGTCGTACCGCAACGCCAACTCCCCCAATCGGCAGGCCGACGACACGACGGGCATCCTCGGCGCCGAGCAGTTGCGGTGGCTGAAGCGCTCGCTCGCCGCCTCCCGGGCGGAGTGGAAGGTGATCGCCGCCGACATGCCGCTCGGCCTGGTGGTCCCGGACGGTGCGACGGACTTCGAGGCCGTGGCGCAGGGTGACCCCGGGGCCCCGCTCGGGCGGGAGCTCCAGATCGCCGAACTGCTGCGGTTCATCAAGCACCACAGGATCATGGGCACGGTGTGGCTGACGGCCGATGTTCACTACACCTCGGCCCAGCACTACGAGCCGGAGCGGGCGGCGTTCAAGGATTTCGCCCCGTTCTGGGAGTTCGTCTCGGGCCCGCTGGCGGCGGGCGGATTCCCGGCCAACGCGCTGGACGGCACCTTCGGCCCCGACCGGGTCTTCGTACGGGCCCCCGACCGGGCGAACGTCTCGCCGATGGAGTCGCCGCAGTATTTCGGCGAGGTGGAGATCGACGGCGACAGTGCGGAGCTGACGGTGCGTCTGCGGGCGGAGGGCGGGTCGGTGCTGTTCACCAAGGTGCTCCGGCCGGGCCGCGTCGGCCAGTGAGCGGCAGCGGTCCGGAGCGGAAGCGACACGAAGGGCCGAGCCCGGAATCTGACCGAAAAACGATGATAGGCGACCAGATCAACACGTAACCCATCAGTCACAAGGCGTTCGTGATCAGGCAACACCGGTCGTTCACAGTGAGGATATGACTGATGTGACCTCCGCGAAGAGCGCCCGCCGTCCGCACCACTGGCGGCGGGACCTGATCGAGCTGGCCGCCCTGTTCACCGCCGTGGCCGTGGCCGACGCGATCGCCAACCTGATCGGACACCAGCCGGACGGGCCCTACCTGCTCATGGCGTCGGCGGTGGCCCTGGTGGCCACGGCCGCGTTCCACACCTGGTGGGCCCGACGCCACAGCCACGCTCCCCCGCCCGATGAGGCGAGCGCCGGGCCGGTCGGGGCCGGTGGCGCGGCGGCGGACAGGGCCGGAAGCAGCGGTGCGGGCCCGATCGCCGGCGCCGAGGAGACCGGGACCACGCTGTGGCGGATGCGGACGACGGTGCTCGACGCCCCGGGCAGTCTGGCCGCGCTGTGCACGGCGCTCGCCGGGCTCCGCGTCGACATCCTCACCCTGCAGACGCACCCGCTCGCCGAGGGCACCGTCGACGAGTTCCTGCTGCGGGCCCCGGCCTCGCTCCAGGCGCAGGAGCTGTCCCGGAAGATCGCGGCCGCGGGCGGCGCCTCCACCTGGATCGAGCGGGCGGACGCCCACGACCTGGTGGACACCCCGACCCGGGTGCTGTCGCTGGCCACCCGGACGGCACTGGACGCGGCCGAGCTGCCCCTCGCCCTGCGCCAGCTGCTCGGCCGGTGCACCATCCACTCGCTGCCCGCCGTCTCCGTCACGGGCCGCGCGACCGGGCAGAGCGCCCCGGTCGAGGGCGTCCTGGAGGAGACGGTGATGCGGCTGCGGGATCCGTCCGGCGGCGTGATCTCCGTCGAGCGGCCCTATCTGCCGTTCACACCGACCGAGTTCGCGCGGGCGCGCGCCCTGGTCGAGCTGGACGCCCGGCTCGGTCCGCGCGTGCCGCGCAGCGAGGACGTCCTCACCCTGCCCGAGGGCAACGAGATCACCGTGCGCCGCGCGGACCGCTCCGATCTGGCCGCCGCCCGCGCCATGCACGACCGCTGCTCGCAGGACACCCTCGGCCTGCGCTACCACGGTCCCGTCGCGGACGCCGACCGCTACCTGGACCATCTGCTGAGCCCTCGTTTCGGCCGCACCCTGGCGGTGCAGACGGCCTCGGGCAAGCTGGTGGCGCTGGGCCACCTCCTCTGGGACGGCGACGAGACCGAGGTCGCCCTCCTCGTCGAGGACGACTGGCAGCGCCGGGGCATCGGCTCCGAGCTGCTCCGCCGCCTGGTGGCGCTGGCCGAGGAAGCGGGCTGCGACAGCGTGTACGCGGTGACGCAGTCCCGCAACACCGGCATGGTGGCGGCGATGCGCGCGCTGGAGCTGCCCCTCGACTACCAGATCGAGGAGGGCACGCTCGTCATCACCGCCCGGCTGACGACTGAAGGGGCCGCTCGGCCGTCCGCTGAAGGGACCGCTCGGCCGTCCGCGCCGACGGAACGGGCCCGTCGCTGAGGGCCTGACACAGATCCGCCCACAGGTCCTCGACGTCCTCCAGGCCGACCGACATCCGCAGCAGCCGGTCGCCGACCCCGGCCGCCCGCCGGTCTCCCTCCTCCACGATGCGGTGGCTGATGGAGGCCGGGTGCTGGATCAGCGAGTCCACGCTGCCGAGACTGACGGCGGGCGTGATGAGACGCACCCCGGAGATCACCCGGTGCGGATCCCCGTACACCTCGAAGGAGATCATCGCGCCGCCGATCCGCGGATAGTGCACCCGGGCGATCCGGGGGTCGGCGGTGAGCCTGCGGACGAGTTCGGCGGCGCTCGCCGACGCCGCCCGGACGCGTACCGGCAGCGTGGACAGGCCGCGCAGCAGCAGATAGCCGGCCAGCGGGTGCAGCACTCCGCCGGTGGCGAACCGGACCTGGCGCAGGGTCGCGGCGAACTCCTCGTCGCAGGCGACGACGCCGCCCATGACGTCCCCGTGTCCGCCGAGGTACTTGGTGGCGCTGTGCAGGACGATGCGGGCGCCCTGTTCGACGGGGCGCTGGAGGACCGGGGTGGCGAAGGTGTTGTCGACCAGCAGCGGGACGGTTCCGCAGGCATGGGCGACGGCCCGGATGTCGACCTCGGCCAGGGTCGGGTTTGCCGGCGTCTCGACCATCACCAGGCCGGTGTCCGGGCGGATGGCGTCGGCGATGCCCGCCGGGTCGGTCCAGGTCACCTCGGTGCCGAGCAGCCCGGCGCCGAGCAGATGGTCGCTGCACCCGTAGAGCGGGCGGACCGCGACGACATGGCGCAGCCCCTGACTCGCACGGGCGAGCAGGACCGCGGTGAGCGCGGCCATCCCGCTGGCGAAGGCCACCGCGCTGTCGGTCCCCTCCAGCCGGGCGAGCGCCGTCTCGAAGCGGCCCGTGGTGGGGTTGTCGAGGCGTGCGTACACGGGCGGCCCGTCGGGGAGGGAGCCCGTGGTGGCGAAGGCGTCGATGCGCATCGCCTCGTCGCGCGAGTCGTAGGAGGGGTAGGTGGTGGACAGGTCGATCGGCGGGGCGTGGACACCGAGGGAGGCGAGGTCGTCGCGTCCGGCGTGCACGGCTTCGGTGGCGAGAGCCCTGGACGGGGTGGGAGCAGGGGGCGTCATCGAGACTTCGTTGTCCATGCCGTCACTCTGAACAGTTACCGGCTCGTAGCGACCAGAGCCCGTGCTACGTTCGCCACATGTCCGATTCCGTCGCTCTGGATCCGGTGGATCTGCAGATTCTGCGGCTGCTGCAGAACGATGCGCGGACCACGTACCGCGAGCTGGCGGCCGAGGTCGGCGTGGCCGCTTCGACCTGTCTGGACCGGGTGGCCCGGCTGCGCCGCAGCGGGGTGATCCTCGGGGACCAGCTGCGCCTCGACCCGGCGAAGCTCGGCCGAGGGCTCCAGGCTCTCCTGCTGGTCCAGGTCAGGCCGCACCGCCGGGAGTTGATCGGCCCGTTCGTCGACCGGATCAGGTCGCTGCCGGAGTCGCGTGCGCTGTTCCATCTCACCGGGCCCGACGACTACCTGGTGCAGGTGGCGGTGGCCGACGCGGCGGATCTGCAACGGCTGGTCCTGGACGAGTTCACCTCACGCCGGGAGGTGGCCCGGGTGGACACCCGGCTGATCTTCCAGCAGTGGGAGTGCGGTCCGCTGCTGCCGCCCGCCGCAAGCTGACCGGCCGGGTTCGGACACCGGGCGGACCCCGGTGATGACGGAAGGGCCGCCGCCGTACGAGGATGTCCGCATGTCAGACACTTCGAGCAGCGCGCTGCCCCGTCAGGTCGCCGACGCCTACGTCGACGCACTCATCGAACTCGACCCCATCACGGGCACCTTCCTGGGTGTGCCCGAAAGCTCGCGCCGACTGCCCGACTTCTCACCGGCCGGCCAGGAGGTGTCCGCCGACCTCATCCGCGCGACGCTGCGGAAGCTGGACGCCGCCGAGCGACTGCCCGGTGCGGACAGTGATGCCGAGCGGCGCTGCGGACGGCTCCTGCGGGAGCGCCTGACGGCGGAACTCGCTGTGCACGAGGCCGAGGAGGGCCTGCGGGCCGTCTCCAACCTGTCGTCACCCGCCCACAGCATCACCGAGGTCTTCACCCTCACGCCGACCGCGACGGACGAGGACTGGGCGGCGGTCGTGGAGCGGCTGCGCGCGGTGCCCGCCGCGTACGAGGGGTACCGCGCCTCGCTCGCGCTCGGTCTGGAGCGCAAGCTGTACGGCGGTCCCCGGGCGACCGCCACGTTCGTCGGCCAGCTCACGCAGTGGGGCGGGGAGGGCGAGGGCGAGGGGTTCTTCGCGGAGTTCGTGGCCCCCGGTCCCGCATCCCTGCGGGCGGAGCTGGACGAGGCCGCCCGGCTGGCGACGGCGTCGGTGCTCGCGCTGCGGGACTGGGTGCGCGACGTGTACGCCCCCGGTATCGAGGGAGCATCGGACCCGGTCGGCCGGGAGCGCTACGCCCGCTGGTCGCGGCTGTACAACGGCACCGACCTGGATCTCGACGAGGCGTACGCGTACGGCTGGTCGGAATACCACCGGCTGCTCGGGGAGATGAAGACCGAGGCCGAGAAGGTGCTGCCCGGGTCCGGGCCCTGGGAGGCGCTCGCCCACCTCGACGTGCACGGCAAGCACATCGAGGGTGTCGACGAGGTCCGCGAGTGGCTGCAGGGCCTGATGGACGAGGCGATCGAGGCGCTGGACGGCACGCACTTCGACCTGGCCGAGCGGGTACGGAAGGTGGAGTCCCGGATCGCTCCGCCCGGCGGGGCCGCCGCGCCGTACTACACCAGCCCCTCCGAGGACTTCTCCCGCCCCGGGCGCACCTGGCTGCCCACCATGGGCGAGACCCGTTTCCCGGTGTACGACCTGGTCTCCACCTGGTACCACGAGGGCGTTCCCGGCCACCATCTGCAGCTCGCGCAGTGGACGCACGTCGCCGACACCCTCTCCCGCTACCAGGCCTCGGTCGGCATGGTCAGCGCGAACGCCGAGGGCTGGGCGCTGTACGCGGAGCGGCTGATGGACGAGCTGGGCTTCCTGCCCGACCCGGAACGGCGGCTCGGCTACCTGGACGCCCAGATGATGCGCGCCTGCCGGGTCATCGTCGACATCGGCATGCACCTGGAGCTGGAGATCCCGGCGGACTCCCCCTTCCACCCGGGCGAGCGCTGGACCCCCGATCTGGCGCAGGAGTTCTTCGGCAAGCACAGCGGCCGCCCCGCCGACTTCGTGGAGAGCGAGCTGACCCGCTATCTGTCGATGCCAGGCCAGGCCATCGGCTACAAGCTGGGCGAGCGCGCCTGGTTGCTCGGCCGGGAGAACGCGCGCGCCGCGCACGGCGACGCGTTCGACCTGAAGGCCTGGCACATGGCGGCGCTCTCGCAGGGGTCGCTGGGCCTGGACGATCTGGTGGACGAGCTGTCGCGGCTCTGATCCGGTAGGTGGCACGTACGGTCCGGAGCCCCCGCCGGTGGAGATGAGGCAGCCTGTCATGAGCGAGCGCAACGGATTCCTTTTCTGCGCCGACCCGTTGAGGTCGTCGCGGCCCGATCCGGAGTTCGCCGGCGAGCTCGCGGCAGCGCGTGCGGCCGGCGGGCGGATCGCGCTGCTCGACCATGACGCGCTGCTCACGGGGGACGCGGCCGGGGCGGTGGCCCGGGTCGCCCGGGACTCCGGACCGTACTGGTACCGCGGCTGGATGATCCCGTCCGCCCGGTACGCGGAGCTGGAGGCGGCCCTCGGCGTCCGGGGCTGCACCTTGCTCACCGACGCCGTCGGCTACCGGCGCGCCCATGAACTCCCCGGCTGGTACGAGGAGTTCGACGGGCTGACCCCGCGCAGCGTCTGGTGCGCCACGGCCCCGGGTGCTTCGCCGCCCTCCGTCGACGAGCTGGCCGGGCTCGCGGAGCCGCTGGGGCCGGGGCCCGGCATCGTGAAGGACTTCGTGAAGTCCCGCAAGCACGAGTGGCACGAGGCCTGTTACGTGCCGGAGCTGGCGGACCGCAAGCAGCTGGCCGCCGTGGTCGACCGGTTCGTGGAGCTGCAAGGCCCCTTCCTCGCGGGCGGCCTGGTGCTGCGGTCCTTCGAGCCGTTCGTCGCGGGCGGCGAGGCGCGGGTGTGGTGGGTGGACGGGGAGGCGGCGCTCGTCACCGCCCACCCGGACACTCCCGACCGACAACCGGTCCCCGAACTCCCTTCCCTGCGGGCGGCGGTGGGCCGACTCGGGCTGCGCTGGATCACCACCGACCTGGCGTTGCGCGAAGACGGGGTGTGGCGGGTGGTGGAGGTCGGCGACGGCCAGGTCAGCGGGCTGCCCGCCGGGGCGGATGCCGGGGACCTGTTCGCCGCGCTCGCCACCGCCGGGAGGCGTTGACCTCGTCGACCTCGTCCGCCTGGGCTCAGCAGCCGCAGTCGGCCGCGTCGACCGGAGCGGTCAGCGGATCGGCCGCGCGCCGCGCGCCGCCCTCCCAGGTCTCGTAGGCGAACCCTTCGCGCGCCCAGTATTCAAAACCGCCGAGCATCTCCTTGACCTGGTAACCCAGTTGGGCGAGGCCCAGGGCCGCGCGGGTCGAGCCGTTGCAGCCCGGCCCCCAGCAGTACGTGACCACCGGGACGGCCGGGTCCAGCAGCGCCGCCGCCTGCTCGGGGATCAGGGCGGTGGGCAGGTGGACCGCCCCGGGGATGTGCCCCTGGTCCCAGGAGGCGGTGGAGCGGCTGTCCAGGACGACGAACCCGGGGTCGCCGTCGGCGGCGAGCGCGGCGGCGACGTCGGAGACATCCGCGTGGAAGGCGAGCGATGCGCCGAAGTAGGCGGCCGCCGCGGCGGGAGAGGCGGGCGGGACGCGCAGGACGGGGTGGTCGGCCGTGGCCGGTGTGCGGGAGTTCATGACCATGAATCTATGGCGGTGGAACAGGTCCGGAAAGTAGGATTCCCCGCCACTCCCCTTGATTCGCCGGGGATTTCCTTGTTGTCTCGGGGAGGTGACCGACTATTCCCCGGACGCCACCGACTGGCGCATCCTCGACGTCCTCCAGCGCGACGGCCGCGCCACCTTCGCCGAACTCGCCCGTGCCGTCGCCATGTCCCCGAGCGCGGTGACGGAGCGGGTGCGGCGCCTGGAGGAGCTGGGGGTGATCAGCGGGTACGCGGCGGTGGTCGACGCCGAGCGGCTCGGGCTGCCCATCCTCGCCCTGGTGCGCCTGCGCTACCCGAACGGGAACTACAAGCCCTTCCACGATCTGCTGGAGACCACGCCGGAGATCATCGAGGCCCACCACGTCACCGGCGACGACTGCTTCGTCCTCAAGGTCACGGCCCGTTCGATGAAGCATCTGGAGGAGACCACCGGGCGGATCGGCGCGCTGGGCTCCGTCACCACGAACGTCGTGTACTCCTCGCCGCTCCCCCGCCGCGCGATCGGCCGCTGACCCGCCCGGAGGGGGCCCGGCTCACGGGAGGCGGTGCCGGACGGACGAGCCCTGCCGCTCCTTCACCACTTCGAGCCGGACCGGGATCCGGCGGCGCAGGTCGGCCACATGGCTGACGATGCCCACGCTGCGGTCCCGCTCCCGCAGGGAGTCCAGGACGTCGAGCACCTCGTCCAGCGTCTGGTCGTCCAGGCTGCCGAACCCCTCGTCGATGAAGAGGGTGTCGAGGCGTACGCCGCCGGCCTCCTCGGTCACGACGTCGGCCAGGCCCAGCGCGAGGGCCAGCGAGGCGAAGAACGTCTCCCCGCCGGACAGGGTCGCGGTGTCGCGTTCGCTGCCGGTCCAGGCGTCGACCACGTGCAGCCCGAGTCCGGCGCGGCGGCCGCCGGTGCGGGCGTCGGAGTGGACCAGCGTGTAGCGGCCGGAGGACATCCGTTGCAGCCGTGCGGTGGCGGCGGCCGCCACCTGTTCGAGGCGGGCGGCCAGGACGTACGCCTCCAGGCGCATCTTGCGCTCATTGTCGGCGGAGGTGCCCGCCGCCAGACCCGCGAGCCGGGCGATCCGCTCGTACTCCTGGCGCACCGGGCCCAGCCGCCGGATCTCGTCGGCGGTCTGCCGGGAGAGCCGGGTCAGCTCCCCGCAGCGCTCCTCGGCGGCGGCGAGCGCGGACGACGCCTCGCGCAGCAGCCATTCCGCCGTCTCGAACTCGCCCTGCGCGGAAGCCGGTTCGGCAGGCGGCCGCTCGGCGGCCTCGCGGGCTTCGCGTTCGGCGCGGCGGTCGGCCACGGCGGCGGCCTCGGCCTGCCAGGCGTCGATACGGTGCTGGAGGTCGCGTTGCGCCGCGGCGTCGAGGAGCGTCGCGGCGGCGGCCTCCGGGGTGTCGAAGCCGACCCGGAACGCCGCGTCGGAGAGCCGGTCGTCGGCCTCCTTGCGCTGCCGGGCCGCGTCCTGTTCGGCGCGTACGGCTTCGGCGGCGTCGGCGAGGCGCGCCACGCGGCGGGTCAGCCGGTCCGCGCGCTCCACGACGGACGCCGACTCGCCCCGGGCGGCGGCGATCTGCTCCTCCAGGCGTGCCTGTTCGCCATCGAGAGCCTCGCGCGCGGCGGTACGGGCAGACGTCCTGCCGTGGGCCTCCTGCCGCTGCTGCAGCCGCTCGGCGTGCTCGCGCTCGGCGGCGGTGAGTGCCTCACGTGCCGGGTTCGTCGCGGCCGCGAGCCGGTGGGCCTCGGCGTGCTCGTCGGCCAACCGGTCGACGAGCGAGCAGAGTTCGGCCACGGCGGGGGATGCTGAGGTGTCGTCCCCACGGGCTTCCGTCTCCGCCGTCGCGTGCCGTTCGCGTACGAGTCCGAGCTGCTGCTCCGCTCGGGCGCGGGCTTCCTCGGCGGACCGCTGGACGGCGAGGGCCCGCTCCTCCGTGGCCCGGTCGACATGACCGTCGCCGGGGCTGGCCGGGTCCGGATGTTCGGCCGAGCCGCAGACCGTGCAGGGCTCGCCCGCGACGAGCCCTGCGGCCAGCTCGGCCGCGATGCCCCGCAGTCGGCGTTCCCGCAGGTCGAGCCAGGACTTCCGGGTGTCCAGCTCCTGTTCGCGCGCGGCGGTGAACCGCTCCTCCGCTTGCTGTACGTCGGTGGCGAGCGCGTCACGGCGGCGCGCCGCGTCCAGGCGGCGGCGGGCCGGGGCGAGGAGTCCGGCGAGCTGCTCGGCCCGGGTGGCGGCCTCCTGCGAGGCGTCGATGCGCTCCTTGAGGGCCGTACGGGTGGTGTCCCAGTCGGCGAGCCAGGCGTCCGCGTCGCGGATCAGCTCGTCGTCGGCCTGGGCCTCCCGGTTCAGCCTGACACGTTCCTCGTCGATCCGCGCGCTGCGCTCCTCGGCCCCCCGCGCCGCGTCGAGTGCGTACAGCTCCTGCTGGAACCTCCGCTCCAGCTGCGCCAGTTGGTCGGGGCTTGCGTCGCGCAGCTCCGGGGACAGCAGCGCCCGGGCCCGGTCGAGACCGTTGCTCGCGGCCCGGTACGCGCGCTCCGCCTCCTCGCGCAGCTCCAGCGCCGGGGCGACCCGGTCCGCCTTCCGGGCGCGCTCCAACTCCTGCTGACAGCGGTCGTGTTCGGGTCGCCGATCCTCCAGCACCACGGAGCGTCGGCGGGTCTCCTCGTACCGCTGCTGGAGGCGGGCCAGTTCGCGTACGGCGTCCACGGCGTGGCGGGCCTCGCGGTGCCGGCCCTCGGCCCACGCGACGACGCGGTGGGCGATGTCCAGCCGTTCGCGGGCCGTGGACCGGGCGACGGCTGCCCACTCCAACACCGCTTCGGCGAGGCCGGGTTCGCCGGGCCGGGCGGCGATCGGGGTGGCCTCGGCCCCGGCGGGCCCGGCCGCCTGGGCGGTGCGCTGGGCGAGGGCGAGGATCCGCTCGTCGGCGGCGGTGACCTTGGCCTCGGCACCCCGGCGCAGTTCGGCGAGGCGTTCCTCGACGGCGGCGAAGCGGCGGGTGTCGAAGAGCCGGCCCAGCAGCTTGCCACGGGCCTCGGCGTCCGACCGAAGGAAGCGGGCGAAGTCGCCCTGCGGCAACAGCACCACCTGGCAGAACTGGTCCCGGCTCATGCCGATGAGCTGGGACAGTTCCTCGCCGATCTCCTGGTGCGACTTGCTGAGGCCGTGCCAGCCGCGCTCGGCGTCGTAACCGCGCAGCGTGCTCTGGGCCTTCTCCACCGTGAAGCCGTCGCCCCGCTTCTTGGGGCGGGGCTGGGCCGGCCGGCGGGTGACTTCGAGGCGGCGGCCGCCGACGGTCAGCTCCAGCTGGACCTCGGTGGGCAGGTCCACGGGTGCGTGGTCGCTGCGCAGGGAGGCCCCGGGGCTCTGCCGGGCACCGGGGACGGCCCCGTACAGGGCGAAGCAGACGGCGTCCAGGACGGACGTCTTGCCCGCGCCGGTGGGGCCGTGGAGCAGGAAGAGTCCGGCGGAGGACAGGGCGTCGAAGTCGACTTCCTGGGTGGCGCCGAACGGGCCGAAGGCGGTGATGCTCAGGCGGTGCAGTCTCACCGGGACACCTCGCGCACGGTCTCGTCCACCCGTACGTCGTCGAACGCGGCGCGCAGCACGGTGCGTTCGAGGTCGCTCGGGCCGCTGCCGCCGCGCACATGGGCGACGAAGTCCTCGGCGATCTGGTGGTCGTCGCGGCCCTTGAGGCGCTGGGCGTAGGAGGACAGGGGGTCCTCCGGAGGCCGCTCCGGGTCGAAGACGAGGCTGAGCGTGTGCGGGAAGCGCCGGGCGAGGCGGGCCATGGGGTCGGCGGGGCGTACCGGGTCGGTGAGGGTGGCCTCGACCCAGGCGTGCTCGTGGCGGTCCAGGGCGGGGTCCTCCAGGAGCGTGTCGATGCGGCCCCGGAGCCGGGCGAGAGGCCGCTCCACGGGGCAGTCGATCCGTTCCTCGGCGGCGATGCCCCCGTCGGCGTCGAGGTCGATGAGCCACATGGTCTTGCGGTGGTCGGCCTCGGAGAAGGAGTAGGCGAGCGGCGAGCCGGAGTAGCGGACCCGGTCCGTGACCCGCTGGGAGCCGTGGAGATGGCCGAGGGCCGCGTAGTCGACGCCCTCGAAGACCCCGGCGGGGACGGCGGCGACCCCGCCGACGGTGATGTCGCGCTCGCTGTCGCTGGGCTCCCCGCCCGCCACGAAGGCGTGCGCGAGGACGACCGAGCGGGTTCCGGCGGGGCGGGTGGCGAGGTCGGCGCGGACCCGGTCCATGGCGGCGGTGAGGACCGCCTCGTGACCGGCCTTGCCCGCCCCCAGGACGTCCTTGACCAGGGCCGGTTCCAGGTAGGGCAGTCCGTAGAACGCCACGTCGCCGTGGTCGTCGGCGAGCACGACGGGGGTGGCGCAGCCCTCGGGGTCGGTCCGCAGATGGATCCCGGCGCGCTCGAAGAGCCCGGCGCCGACGCCGAGCCGGCGGGCCGAGTCGTGGTTGCCGGAGATCATGACGGTGGGTACGCCGGCGGCGGCGAGCCGGTGCAGCGCGCGGTCGAACAGCTCGACGGCGGTGAGCGGCGGCACGGCCCGGTCGTAGACGTCGCCCGCGACGAGGACAACGTCCACCTCGCGCTCCTCGACGGTCGCCACCAGGTGGTCGAGGTAGGCGGCCTGGGCGTCCAGCAGGGAGACCCGGTGGAAGGACCGGCCCAGGTGCCAGTCCGAGGTGTGCAGGAGCCTCACGCCATCACTCCGCCGGTCTTGGCCTGCATCGTCCTCGTCCTCCACCCCGTGGGCCGCGCACCGGCGGCCCGTGTTCCCGCTCGGCACCGACCACGCTAACGCCGCCGGGCCGCCGAACCCGCATCGATCATGAATCTCACACCCGTGGGCCCCGTGGGATTGCCCTCACCTCACGAGGTTCACGCGGTTCACGCGGTCGCGTCCCCGTAGGCCTCGCCGCCCAGCTCCAGAGTCGCGGTCCCCGCGGTCGCGTCGGCCAGCCAGGCGGTGAACACCTCGACCTCGGCGTCCGGCAGCCCGATCTCGATGGTGACGGCCTCGGCGTACCGCACCTCGCGGACGTCCCGGCCGGTGGCCCGCAGGTCGTTCTCCAGCTTGCCCGCCCGCTGGTGGTCGACGCGGACGGTCGCCAGCCGGAAGCGCTGCCGGGTGAGGGTGCCGAGCGCGTCGAGGGCTTCGCCGACCACTCCCCCGTACGCGCGGATCAGCCCGCCCGCGCCGAGTTTGACCCCGCCGTAATAGCGGGTGACGACCGCCGCGACGTACCGCACCTCCCGCCGCATCAGCATCTGGAGCATGGGGACGCCCGCCGTGCCTCCGGGTTCGCCGTCGTCGCTCGCCTTCTGTACGGAGGCGTCGGCGCCGATCACGTACGCGAAGCAGTTGTGGGAGGCAGTCGGATGCTCCTTGCGGACGCGCGCGACGAAGTCCTGCGCCTCCTGTTCGGTGGCGGCGGGGGCGAGGGAGCAGAGGAAACGGGATCGGTTGAACTCGCTCTCGTGCACTCCCTCGCGGGCGACGGTCCGGTACTGCTCCTGCATCCGTCCACCCTATGTGCCGCCGCGAGGGCGGGCCCCGGCGGGAATGGCGAGGTGGGGTCCGCCGGTTGTCCCGGCATGAACGCAGACGGCAGCAGCGCAGCGGACTCGTACGCGGACGACGCGACGATCAGGCGGATTCTTCAGGACTCGGGCGACACCTGGGCGGTGGTGGGTCTCTCCGGCAACCGCTCCCGGGCGGCCTTCGGCGTGGCGGAGGTCCTCCAGCGGTTCGGCAAGCGGGTGGTGCCGGTACACCCGAAGGCCGAGACGGTGCACGGGGAACAGGGGTACGCATCGCTCGCGGACATCCCCTTCCCGGTCGACGTGGTGGACGTCTTCGTCAACAGCGAGCTGGCGGGCGCCGTCGCGGACGAGGCGGTGGCGGTCGGCGCGAAGGCGGTGTGGTTCCAGCTCGGCGTGGTCGACCGGGAAGCCTTCGAGCGGACGCGCGCGGCGGGCCTGGACATGGTGATGGACCGGTGCCCCGCGATCGAGATCCCGCAGCTGGGCGGGCGCGCCTGAGCGGACCGGGTACCTGAGCGGACCGGGTGTGGGAGGCGCGTGTGCGGGGCACTGCGAGGTGGGCAGAATCCCCGCCGTGAAAAACGTACCTGACGTGACCGACAGGGCCGTGGCAACAGCCGCGCTGAGCGCCCTCGGCGTACGGCCCGGCGATGTCCTCCTGGTGCACGCCTCGCTGCGGTCGCTGGGACCGGTGGCGGGCGGTGCGCGGGGGGTGCTGGGCGCGCTGCGCCGGGCCGTGGGGCCGACGGGGACCGTGGTGGTCCCCGCCTTCACCCCGGAGAACTCCGACACCTCCCCGCACTACCGCGAGCGGGTGCGGGACCTGGACGCCGGGGCCGTGGACGCCGTGCGCGCCGCGATGCCGGCGTACGACCCGGCGCTGACGCCCGCGCCGTCGATGGGCGCGCTGGCCGAGACCGTACGGACGGCGGCGGGGGGCGAACGCAGCGCGCATCCGCAGACCTCGTTCGCCGCGCTCGGCCCGGGAGCGGGGCGCCTGCTCGTCGGGCACCGCCCCGACTGCCACCTCGGGGAGGACTCGCCGCTGGCCCGGCTGTACGAGGCGGATGCCCGGATCCTGCTGCTCGGCACCGACTACGCCACGTGTACGGCGTTCCACCTGGGCGAGTACCGGATGCCGGAACCGCCGCGCCGCAGCTACCGCTGTGTGGTGGCGTCACGTGGGGTGCGCCGGTGGTGGGAGTACGAGGATGTCGCCCTGGACGACGGGGACTTCGCGGCCCTGGGCGCGGCGTTCGAGGAGGCCGCCGCCGAGGGTGACGTACGGGTGGGGCGCGTGGGCGCGGCACAGTGCCGGCTCGTCCGGCTGCGCCCCGCCGTCGACTTCGCCACGGCCTGGCTCACGGAGCACAGGACGGCCGGGAGTTGACGCGGGCCTCCCGGGCAGAGCGTCGGATGCTCCCGGCCGTTCGATGGGGCGGCTCAGACGCCGAGGCCTTCGACGACGACCGCGCCCGGGAGGGCGGCCAGCGCCTTGCCGGGGACGATGAGCTTGCCGCGCCGGCTGCCGCTGCCGATCAGGACCCACTCCTCGTCCACGACGGCGGGGTCCAGCAGGAGGGGCCAGGCGGCGGGCAGGCCGATCGGAGTGATCCCGCCGTACTCCATGCCGCTCTCGCCGACCGCCGTGTCCATGGGGGCGAACGAGGCCTTGCGGGCGCCGAGGTGCTTGCGGACCGCGCCGTTGACGTCGACCCGGGTGCGGGAGAGCACCACGCAGGCGGCGAGGGTGACGTCCTGGCCGCGCTTGCCCGCGACGACGACGCAGTTGGCCGAGGTGTCGAGCAGTTCGACGCCGTGGTGCTCGGCGAAGACGGCGGTGTCGGCGACGGCCGGGTCGCTGTCGACGTGGACGAGCTGCTCGGCGGTGAACTCGCCCCAGCCGGCGGTCAGCGCCTCGACGACGGGGGCGGGGAGCAGATCGAGCCGTTCCGCGGCGGGAGCGGCGTCCTCGAAGGTGCCGATGGGAGCGCGCATGGCGCTCACGCTAACAGCGGCGGGGGCAGGGGTGTCCGGGCGTCTCAGCGGGCGGGCACCTCGGCGAAGACGGCCCGGCGAAGGGCGTCTCAGCGGACGGGCGGGATGGCGACGGCCATGGTGAAGACCGTCGGTTCGCCGCCCTCGTTGCGGTAGCCGTGCGGCACGTGCGCCTCGAAGGTGGCGGAGGTCCCGGCGGGGACGGGGTGGGTGAGGCCGTCGACGAGGAGGGTCAGTTCGCCCTCGGTGACGTGGAGGAGCTCGACGGTGCCCTCGGGGTGCGGGTCGGAGGTGGTGCCCTCGCCGGGCATCAGCCGGCAGGTCCACAGTTCGAGCGGGCCGCGGGCCTCGGCGCCGACGAGCAGCGTGGTGGAGCTGCCCGCCTCGGTGGACCACATGCGGACGGCCCGGCTCTCCGGGACCAGCCGGACCTGGGTGCCCTGCTCGTGGTCGAGGAGGGTGGTGATGGCGACGCCGAGCGCGTCGGCCAGCTTCACCGTGGTTCCGACGCTCGGGTTCGTCCGCGCCTGCTCGATCTGGATGATCATCCCGCGGCTGACTCCGGCGCGGGCCGCCAGCGCGTCGAGGGTGAAGCCGCGCTCGCCCCGCCAGCGCTTGAGGTTGCGGGCCAGCGACTGGGTGAGCTGGTCGAGGTCGGACACGGACCGTCCCTGCGGTGGATGGCGGAGTGCGGTGGCTGAGCAGCGTACGGAGGAGTCGCGTAGCGGTGGGTCTTGTACGGATGAGTCGCATACGGCGGATGCCGTGGTCAAGGATATTGCACTGCCGTACGGTGCACCGCCGCGTCCAGCCGGTTGTACCGCCACCACCGCACTACGAGGTCTCGTGCGCCTCGTCCAGCTCCGCGAGGGCCAGCAACTGCTCGGGCGTGACGCCCTTGGGGATCGGCACGGGGGCGGGCGTGCGCAGGGGCGGCTGCCAGCCCTTCTCCGGATGCCAGCTGCGCACGACGCGCGCGGGCGCCCCGGCGACCACCGCGTGGTCGGGTACCTCGCCCCGGACGACCGCACCCGCCGCGACCACCACGTTCCGGCCGAGCCGGGCCCCGGGCAGGACCACCGCGCCGGTGCCGATCCAGCAGCCGGGGCCGATCTCCACCGGCTCCATCCGGGGCCACTGCTTGCCCACGGGCTCGTGCGGGTCGTCGTAGCTGTGGTTGGTCGAGGTGATGTAGACGTACGGGCCGCAGTACGTGTCCGGGCCGATGGTCACCGTGGTGTCCGCGATCACATGGCTGCCACGGCCCAGCACCACGCCGTCGCCCAGGGTGAGGATCGGGTCGGGCCCCAGGTCCAGGTCCGGCATCATCCCGGCGGTGAGGGTGACCTGCTCGCCGATGATGCAGTGCGCGCCCAGCTCGATCCACGGCTCCCCGAACACGGTCCCCTGCGGGAAGGCGAGCCGGGTGCCCGCGCCGATCGCGCCGAACCGCAGCCGCCCGGGGTGCTCGGCGGTGACCGCGCCCGCCCGCTGTGCCCAGGCCCAGCCGAGGTGGACCGCGCGGGAGGCGGCACGGCGCGGCCAGCGGGCGAGGAAGGAGAACGTGTTTCGGTTCTTCGGCACGCGCTCACGGTAGTCGGCGGCGCGATCGGCGATCCGCGCGGTGACCTGTGATGTTCGCCCCACTGCCCGGCACTCGCCGGGGGCCGTCGCCTACCGTGAGAGTCGGCCTGATCCGGTGGAGAGGGCCCAGGAGCACCACACCGGCGCGAAGGAGCAGGCGATGGCGGAGCAGGCGTTGATCACGGGCATGGGCGGCAAGGAGCCGGACATCGACGTGGACGCGTTCGTGGCCCCGACCTCCGTGGTGATCGGTGAGGTGACGCTCGCCCCGGGCTCCAGCGTCTGGTACCAGGCCGTGCTGCGCGCCGACTGCGGTCCCATCACGCTCGGCCCGGACAGCAACATCCAGGACAACTGCAGCGTGCACACCGACCCCGGTTTCCCGCTCACCGTGGGCGCGCGGGTCTCGGTCGGCCACAACGCGGTGCTGCACGGCTGTGTGATCGAGGACGACGTGCTGGTGGGCATGGGTGCCACGGTGCTCAACGGCGCGCGCATCGGAGCGGGTTCGCTGGTCGCGGCGCAGGCTCTCGTACCGCAGGGGATGCAGGTGCCGCCGGGCTCGCTCGTCGCGGGGGTGCCCGCGAAGGTGAAGCGGCCGCTGACCGCCGAGGAGTTGGAGAGCATCCGCTTCAACGCGGCCGGGTACGTGGAGCTGGCAAAGGCGCACCGCGAGGCACACCAGGGCTGACGCCCGCCACCCACGCCCACGAACCGCTCCGCCCGCCACCCCCACGAACCGCCCCGGGGGGGGGGGGGGGGCGCGGGCCGGGGGGGGGGGGGGGCGGGGGGGGGCT
>NZ_JAFEUF010000046.1:0-11173 GCF_016901035.1 Streptomyces durocortorensis | reverse complement strand
ATCGGCGAAGCTCCGGAGCAGGATGTCGAGGAGGGGCGGCGGCCCGGTCTCGCTGTACGGCGGTGGTCAGCCGTTGGGGCGCAGGGTCCACACGACGGTCATCTCGCCGGTGACCGCGCCGTCGGCGCGCGTGATCTCGATGGCGACGGGGAATTCCGGCCGCTGTCCGGCGTCCAGTTCGGCGACGACATCGGCGATCGGGCGGCCGAGGGTCGCGGTCGCCGTGACCTCGCCCATGGCGAGCTTCTTGTAGCCGATCTCGGCCTTGACGGCGAGCGGCACGGCGCGCGACATCTGGTCGCCGAAGGCGGCGATGACGATCGCGCCACTGGCGGATTCGGCGAGCGTGAACATCGCTCCGGCGTGGGGGCCGCCGACGTGATTGTGGTAATCCGCCTGGTCGGGCAGCCGGACGACGGCGCGCTCCGGGGTGGTCTCCAGGAATTCGAGGTTGAGGGTCCGGGCCATCGGAACCGTCGCGACGAGCATCTCGCCCACGGTCATCTGTTCAGCGCTCATGAACGGAAGGTTACTCACCAGTAGAACCGTTTGGCCATCCCCTTGTGACGGCTCTGGGACAGGGCGGCCGTAGAAGTGGGCGCACGGCCCATCTATGGTTACTGGCCATGTGGCCAGGAACGCAGCCGCCCGGGGGCGAGCAGAACCCGCAGGACCAGAACCAGAACCCGTACCAGCAGCCGGGGTACCAGCAGCCGAATCCCTATCAGCAACCGGGATATCCGCCGCAGGGCCAGCCGGGGCAGCCCGGTGAGCCGGGATACGGATACCCGCAGGGCCAGCCCGGCGCGCAGCCGGGGTACCAGCAGCCCAATCCGTACCAGCAGCCGACGGTGCCGCAGTACGCGGTCCCGGGGCCGCCCGGCGGGCCGAAGCCCGGCGACGACAAGAAGAAGACGACGATCGTGGCGATCGTCGCGGCGCTGGCCGTCGTGGTGGCCGCGGGCGTGACCGGTTTCCTCGTGCTCGGCAAGGACGACGACGGCAAGACCGTCGCCGACGACAAGAAGTCCGCGTCACCGAGCGCCAAGCCCAGCGAATCGGCCACCGGCTCCGCGCCGGCGGAGAACCCGCGGGGTTCCGAGGGCGACCCGAAGCCGGTCATTCCGGGCTGGAAGGTCGTCACCAACCCCAAGTGGGGCACGCAGTTCGACGTTCCCGGTGACTGGGAGGTCGCGGGTGCGGGAGTCTTCTCCGGCTTCGAGGACGCCAAGAAGCCCGAGGGCCCGCCGGTCGCCGGCTTCTCCGCGCCCGCGTACTACAAGAGCAAGTGGTGCGTCGACGACTCCGACGGCGACGGCAGCGAGGAGGACACCGGGCTCGCCGGCGTCGGGACGAAGGGCGCCCAAGGCGCCAAGAACACCGAAGAGGCCGCGAGGAACGAGGCCGCCAACTGGGTGTGGGCCGCCTACGCCCAGCTCGACCCGAAGTCCAAGGTCAAGATCGGCAAGGCCAAGCCCTTCACCACGAAGTCGGGTCTCTCCGGCAGCGTCGTGCAGGCCACCGCTCTGGAGCTCGCCAACAAGGAGAAGTGCGACAGCGACGGGAAGTCGATCGCGTTCTCCTTCAAGAACTCCAAGGGCGACTTCTCCACCTGGGTCCTCTACGCCGCCGCCGGCGTCAAGGACGAGCTTCCGGACAACACGATCCAGCAGATCCTGAGCACGGTCCGCCTCGCGGGTGACCCCACGGGCTGACACCCGCACCGCGCAGCGCGTTCCCGCACCACCCTGCCGCCCCGCTCCGCCCGCCGGGAGTCTCAGCCGACGCTGAAGGCCCCGTCGGGCGGTTCGGGCGAGGCGACCGCATCCGCGTCCGCCACCGGGCGGGCCCCGTCGAGGAAGCGGGTGAGCGCGGGCCCGTGGGTGACCCGGGCGGGGAACACGTCCGCGGCACAGCGGCGGACGAGCGGGGCCACGTCGATGGGCGCGTACGAGGCGAGCAGGACGACGTTGCCGAAGCGCCGCCCGCGCAGCACCGCCGGCTCCCCGATCAGCGCCAGCTCCGGGAAGACCGCGGCGAAGTTCGCCAACTGGGAGCGGAGGAAGGCGAACGGGGCGCTGTCGGCCAGGTTGGCCGCGTAGATCCCGTCCGCGCGCAGGGCCCGGCCGGCGGCTCGCGCGTACTCTACGGACGTGAGGTGCGCCGGAACCCGGGAGCCGCCGAAGACGTCCGCGATCAGGAGGTCGACGGAGGCGGGGGCCGTCCCCTCCAGCCGCGTCCGGGCGTCGGCCGCGTGCAGACAGACGCCGCTCCCGTCGGGCAGCGGCAGATGCTCCCGGACCAGCCGCAGCAGCTCCCGGTCCGCCTCGGCGACGTCCTGGCGCGAGCCGGGGCGGGTCGCGGCCACATAGCGGGGCAGAGTCAGCGCCCCGCCGCCCAGGTGCAGGACGTCCAGGGGCGCGCCAGGACCGGCCGCGCCGTCCACGACGTGGGCGAGCCGCGTCACGTACTCGAACTCCAGGTGGGACGGGTCGTCGAGGTCGACGTAGGACTGGGGCGCGCCGTCCACCGTGAGCAGCCAGGCCCGGTCGTGGTCCACGTCGGGCAGCAGCCGGGCGGTGCCGCAGTCGACCTCGCGGATGACGGGTATCGGCTCGTTCACCTCTCCATTGTCGCCTCCCTCACACCACTGCCCGCCACCCCGTGGTCCGGGGTGGCGGGCAGCGGTGGTGCTCGGAGCGGCCGAGTGACCGTGCTGCTCAGAGCAGCCCGGTGACGGTGCCCGCGCCGACCGTGCGTCCGCCCTCGCGGATCGCGAAGCCGAGGCCGGACTCCAGCGGCACGTCACGGCCCAGCTCCACGGTCATGGTGACCGTGTCGCCGGGGCGCGCGACCGCCGCCTCGCCGAGGTCGACGTCGCCGACGACGTCCGCCGTACGGATGTAGAACTGCGGCCGGTAGCCGGTGGCGACCGGGGTCGACCGGCCGCCCTCCTTCGCCGACAGCACGTACACCTGCGCGGTGAACCGGCGGCTCGGCGTGACGCTGCCGGGCGCGGCCACGACATGCCCGCGGCGGACCCGGTCGCGCTCCACCCCGCGCAGCAGCAACGCCACGTTGTCGCCGGCCTCGGCGGACTCCATCGGCTTGCCGAAGGTCTCCAGGCCGGTGACGACCGTCTCGACGTCCGCGCCCAGCACCTGCACCTTGTCGCCGACGCGGACGGTGCCGCGCTCGACGGCGCCGGTGACGACGGTGCCCCGGCCGGTGATGGTCAGGACGTTCTCGACGGACAGCAGGAACGGCGCGTCGGTGTAGCGCACCGGCATCGGTACGTACGTGTCGACGGCGTCCAGCAGTCCTTCGATGGCCGCCGTCCACCGTGGGTCGCCCTCCAGCGCCTTGAGCCCGGAGACCCGGACCACGGGGACGGCGTCGCCGCCGTACCCGTGCGCGGAGAGCAGCTCGCGGACCTCCAGCTCGACCAGGTCGGTCAGCTCGGGGTCGCCCGCGTCGGCCTTGTTGAGGGCGACGACGATGTGGTCGACGCCGACCTGACGGGCCAGCAGGACGTGCTCGGCGGTCTGCGGCATGATCCCGTCGAGCGCGGAGACGACGAGGATCGCCCCGTCGAGCTGCGCCGCGCCCGTGACCATGTTCTTGATGTAGTCGGCGTGACCCGGCATGTCGACGTGCGCGTAGTGGCGGGTGTCGGTCTCGTACTCGACGTGCGCGATGTTGATGGTGATGCCGCGCTGGGCCTCCTCGGGGGCCCGGTCGATCCGGTCGAAGGACACGTAGGAGGTGGAGCTGCCGCCGCGCTCGCTGAGGACCTTGGTGATGGCGGCGGTGAGGGTGGTCTTGCCGTGGTCGACGTGGCCCATGGTGCCGATGTTGAGGTGCGGCTTGGTGCGCACGTAAGCCGTCTTGGACATGGCTGATTCCTTCTGAAGCACGCGAAGCTGAGAAAAGATGAAGACCCCAGGGCCCGGCCGACCCTCCCCTTGCGGGGTCCGCCGGACTGTCGGGGGAGGGTCAGCTTCGGGCGCCGCCGAGGGGCGCTGCGGCACCGGCGAAGGCCGATGCGACTGCTGCTGCGGCAACTGCTGCCGCGGTCGGGGCGAGTGCCTCGGCGACCGCGTCGTTCACGGCAGCCTTCGGCGCGTCCGCGACTGCGGACGGCGCTGCGAGAAAGGCGTACCGGAACATGCCCCTGATCATGGCCGGGCGCGGCGGCCGCGTCGAATGGTTTTCCCCCGCCATGTCCGCTGCGGCTCAGAGGTTCTTGAGCGCCTCGCGTACGGAGAGCGGCGACAGGCGGGTCCGCGCGCCGTCGACGAAGTCGCGTACGGCGGCGGGGTCGGTCTTGGCGTACTCGCGCAGGGCCCAGCCGATCGCCTTGCGGATGAAGAAGTCGGGGTGGTCCGCGCGGCGCAGGCAGTAGCCGAAGAGCCGGTCGGCGTCGGTGGCCTCCTTGTAGCGCAGCTGGTGCAGCAGGGCGGTCCTGGCGGCCCAGAGGCTGGGGTCGTCGATCCACCGGTCCATCTCCCGGGCGAGCGCCGGGTCGGCGGCGACCAGCGGGCCCGCGACATGCGCGGCGAGCAGGTCGACCGTGTCCCACCAGGGCACCGTGGTGACGAGGTGGTGCAGGACGGGCAGGAAGCCGGAGGTGCAGCGGCCCGCGTGGCGGCGCAGGTAGTCGACGGCGAAGTAGTGGTACTCGCGCTCGGGCAGCCGCCAGCAGAGCAGGGCGATCGCCGTGCAGTCCCGCTCGTCGGGCCGCCCGGTGCCCGCCAGCACGGTCCGCGACAGGGCCCGGCGTTCAGGGGTGGGGATCCCGAGGAAGGGCGCGACGTGCTTCATGTACGCCTCCGCGCCCTTTGCCCGTACGGGGTCGGCGGCGGGGGCGTAGGCGGCGACGAGCCGCTCCAGGACGGTGTCGGCGAGGGTGCTGTCCGGCGGGACGGGGGCACCGGCTGCGAGGGCGGCGGCGGGGGTCACGCGACGCACATTACGGCGATCACACAGCCCTTTCGGTTACTCTCCCCGAATGTTCGACCCCGTCCCCGCCGCCCGTCCCGCCTCCGGTCCGGCCCTGCGCCTCTCCCGGGCGCTGATGTCACCGTGGTCCCGGTTCTCGCTGCTCGTCGTGGTCCTGCTCGGGGCCGCGTCGACGATGCTGCTGTTCGAACCACAGCGGCTGCTGGCGTCGGGCTGGCCGGCCCAGCTGACCGGGGGCACGGCCGCGATGCTCTTCGGGCTTGCGTACGGGGCGCTGACGGTGGCGTTCGTGCCGCGCCCGCTGCTCAACATCGCCGCGGGCGCGTTGTTCGGCGCGCAGACGGGTCTGGCGGCGGCGCTGGCGGGCACGGTGCTGGGTGCGGGCGTGTCGTTCATGCTGGGCCGGGTGCTGGGTCAGGACGCGTTGCGGACCCTGCTGCGCGGGAGGCTGCTCACCGCGGCGGACGGGGTGCTGAGCCGGCACGGCTTCCGGTCGGTCCTGGCGCTGCGGCTCTTCCCCGGGGTGCCGTTCGCCGCCGCCAACTACTGTGCGGCGACCTCCCGGATGGGCGCTCCGCCGTTCCTGCTGGCCACCGGTCTCGGGTCGATCCCGAACACGGCGGCGTACGTGATAGCCGGCAGCGAGGCCGCGTCGCCGACCTCGCCGGTCTTCCTGGCCGCCATGGGCTTCATCGTGCTGTCCGCTCTCGGCGGGGCGCTGGTGGCCTGGCGCAGACGCCACCGGCTGGGCCGGGACACGCCGGACAACTGAGCTACGGCGGCACGTGGATGACCGGTGCAGTCGGCCTGACGTTTACTTTCAGGCGATACGCTGCCCGCGACCTCGATGTCCTTGACCGCACTCCGCACTTTGCACGCAGCCGACGGGCCCAGCCGCCCGTGGCCGATGCACGATCACCTCCGGGATGGCCTAAGCCCCATGAGCTGGTTCGAATCATTCGTCCTGGGACTTGTTCAGGGACTCACCGAGTTCCTGCCGATCTCCTCCAGCGCGCATCTGCGGCTGACGGCCGCGTTCGCCGGCTGGCACGACCCGGGGGCCGCGTTCACGGCGATCACCCAGATCGGCACGGAGGCGGCCGTGCTCATCTACTTCCGTCAGGACATCGCGCGGATCCTGTCGGCCTGGTTCCGCTCCCTGACGGACCGTTCGATGCGCAGTGACCACGACGCCCAGATGGGCTGGCTGGTCATCGTCGGCTCTATCCCCATCGGTGTGCTGGGCCTCACGCTCAAGGACCAGATCGAGGGCCCGTTCCGCGATCTGCGCCTGATCGCGACCACGCTGATCGTCATGGGCATCGTGCTGGGCATCGCCGACCGGCTGGCCGCGCGCGACGAGACGGGCGGCAGGCACCGGGTGGTGAAGGAGCGCAAGACGCTCAAGGACCTGGGCGTCAGGGACGGCCTGATCTACGGGTTCTGCCAGGCGATGGCACTGATCCCCGGGGTCTCCCGGTCGGGCGCGACGATCAGCGGCGGCCTGCTGATGGGCTACACCCGCGAGTCGGCCGCCCGCTACTCGTTCCTGCTCGCGATCCCCGCGGTGCTGGCCTCGGGCGCGTACGAACTCAAGGACGTGGGCGAGGGTCATGTCTCCTGGGGCCCGACGATCTTCGCGACGCTGGTGGCGTTCGTCGTCGGCTACGCCGTCATCGCCTGGTTCATGAAGTTCATCACCACCAAGAGCTTCATGCCGTTCGTCATCTACCGCATCCTGCTCGGCATCCTCATCTTCGCGCTGGTCTGGTCCGGCGCGCTGAGCCCGCACGCGGGTGAGTCGGCGGGGTAGCGGGGCGTTTCGAGAGCGGAGTCCGTCACGCATCTCATGTTGGAGAAGGCAGCATCCGGGCCGCTCGGTGATTCGTATGTCCAGGCATTGCCGACGATTCATATGTCCAGACATTGCCGACATTGCGGCCGCCACGGCGCATGACCGTACCGAGGGTGGCCGCGAGCTCGTCCTCCACCTCGGCGAGGAGCTCGGCGCCGAAGACGCACAGGGACTCCTCCCAGGGATGCCAGAACGTGCCCATGCGCAGGTCGCGCGTGAGCAGCTTGTAGTACTCGCCTTCCCAGCACGCCGCGCCCGGCCAGGCCGGCCGGCCGGAGCCGCCGACGCGGGCCGGGTCGAACCGGTAGCCCTGATGCCACCAGCTGACCGAGTAGAGCTGCTCGCCGGGCCGGACACGGGCGCGTAGTCCGCGTTCGACGATGTCCTGGAGGCGCGCCACCCGGTGGTCGCCGGGAAGGTCTCGCATCAGTCCGTATGTGTGGCGCGTGTCAGTGACGTCCCCGACGTGCCAGGTGACCGAGTCGGGCGGCTCTTCGATGGCCGGGTAGTAGGTGTAGCTGGGCTTGAAGGAGAAGTCGGCCTCGAAGGCTTCGCACAGCGCTTGGTGATCCGGGTCGTCGAGCAGCATGGAAACGGGGCGCTGCGCGGCCGGCGGTGGGCCTGCCGGGGTCCAGAGGTAGGTGCGCACGCTCGACACGGCGCGGAATCCGGCTGCGAGGAGGGCGTTCAGGATCGGTCCCTCCGGCGCCTCGGCGGTGAGGTAGCGGCGCTCCGGCGCCTCGCCGGTGCCCATGTGAAGGGCGCGGCCGTTGCGAGCCCAGGTGACCCAGTGGGAGAGGAATTCGGTGTGCGGGCCGGTCATGCCCCGGACTGCGACGAACTCCGTCGACCCCACGGCCTCCGCCCAGCCGGCACCGGCGAGTCGGGTCTCCGCCTCCAGTAGCTGGACGTTCAGTGCCCGGCTCAGCAGGTTTCCGTGGTCCTCGCGGATGTCCGCCAGGCCGCGCGGGTACGGCTCGCAGGCGGCGACCAGGCGGTCGAGTTCCCGCATCCGGTGGTAGCCGGAGTCCAACCCCCGCACGCGCAGGCCCCTTGCTGGTGCCGTGCCCGTCAGGTCGTCGAGCTCGGCGACGAGGAGCGTCCGGGTCGGCCTGACTGCCACGAAGCCGGCGGCGCGCAGTGGCTCGTCCAGGGGGATCGGGTCGTGGCCGTAGGCCCGCCACTCGGCCGGTTCACACCGGGCGGCGAAGGCCTCCTGCTGCCGGCGGATCAGCCCGGTCACTTCCGCCCGGTCGGTCTCCTTGCCCAGGGGAGAGTGCCGAACGGTGCCGTGCGTGCCGTAGTGGGTCCGGACCGCCGGCCCGTCCCGCTCGACCACGGATCCCATCGGTGCCCGTTCCGGGACATGTCCCCGCACCTGCTCGTCGTACGCGGCCAGCAACACGTCCACCCCATCGGTCAAGTCCTCGGCCGGGCGGACCTCCGCCCACGGCCGTGACGATTATCGGGACGATCGCCGACATCAGCTACTGATTACTGATTGACGCCTGCCCAGCAGCGTGAGACACCCCTGCCCGGCCCGGTCACGGGGCGCCGCTGAAGGGAGAAGAAGGTGCGCCCCGCCCGGGAGCAGCCGGGCGGGGCGATCCAGCAGCGCAGCAGCCAGCAGCGCGGATAGATGACTTCACCGTACGGCGGGGGTCTGACAACGCCCGTGGTGTCAGGGCCCCGTGGGCGTCAGGCCGGTGGCGGACAGGACCGCGTCGACCGTTTCGTCCACGGTCAGGTCCGCGCTGTCGATCCAGATCTTCTCGTCGGCCAGTTCGTCGCGCATCGCCGTCTCCAGGAACGACCAGTCCGTCGTGAGGGTCTTGTCCCGGGCGAGGTTGCGCTCCCGGGCCTTCGCCGCGCCCGGGGCCAGGATGACGCAGTGCAGCGGTCCGCCGGTGAGCGTGGCGCGGTAGAAGTCGAGGTGGGCGCGGCGTACGACGACGTCGTCGATGACCGGGAGGAAGCCCGCGGCGAGGAAACTGTCCGCCAGGAGGCAGGCGTTGCGGGCCCGGAGGAGGATCTGGCGGTCCGCCTCCTCGTCCCGTTCGGGCGAGGGCCACCGGCCGCCGGAGACGATGAGTTCCTGGAGGGCGTCCACCTCGATGTGGGCGGAGGCGGCGAACCGGGCGGCGAGGGCAGCGGCCACGGTGCTCTTGCCGCTGCCTGGGATGCCGATCAGCAGGACCGCCCCCGCCGCCGGCCCGTCGGCGTCCACCGGTACTTCCGCCCAGGTCATCCCCGTACTCCCTCGGTCAGTCCGTCAGTACACGTCCCGTACGTATCTGCGGTCCGAGGCTAGCTGTTTGACCTGGGCGGCCGCGGCGTCGGGTTCGAGCCCGCCGTGGGCGACGGCGATGTCGCGCAGCGCCCGGTCGACGTCCTTGGCCATGCGGGAGGCGTCGCCGCAGACGTAGAGGTGGGCGCCCTCGCGGAGCCAGGACCAGAGCTGGGCTCCGTGCTCGCGCATCCGGTCCTGGACGTAGACCTTGGCCCGCTGGTCCCGGGAGAAGGCGGTGTCCAGCCGGGTGAGGGTGCCCGAGCGGCTCAGGGCGTCGAGTTCGTCGCGGTAGTAGAAGTCCGTGGCGCGGTGCTGCTCGCCGAAGAACAGCCAGTTGGCCCCGGAGTGGCCGAGCGCCCGGCGCTCCTGGAGGAAGCCCAGGAACGGGGCGACTCCGGTACCGGGCCCGACCATGATCATCGGGGTGGCGGGGTCGGCGGGCGGGCGGAAGCGGTCGTTGCGCTGCACGAACACCGGGACGGGGCTGTCCGGTTCGGCGTCGGCGAGGAACGTGGAGGCGACGCCCCTGCGCGTGCGGCCGAGGTGGCTCTCGTATCGGATCACGGAGACCGTCAGCCGCATCCGGTGGGGGTCGGCGAGCGGGCTGGAGGCGATGGAGTACAGCCGGGGGCGGAGCGGTCCCAGGACCTCGGCCCATTCCGCAGCCGTGGCCCGTACCGGGTGCTCGGCCAGGACGTCGACGGCCTGCCGCCCCCACGTCCACCGGTCCCGCTCGCCCTTGTTGTCGGGGCGCAGCAGCTTCTTCAGGGACCGGTCCCCCGTCTGGTCGGCGACCAGGCGCAGCAGGTCCGGGGTGATGCGGGTGATGTCGAGGTGGCGGTGGAGTGCTTCGTCGAGGGGGACCGTTCCGTGGTCGGGTACGTCGATCGTCCCGGCGGGGTCCAGCCCGGTGACGGCAAGCCATTCGGCCACCAGGTCCGGGGAGTTGCGGGGCTGTATGCCGAGGGCGTCTCCGGCCGTGTACGTCAGGGGGGTGTCGGCGTGCCGTGTGTCGAGCGTGAAGGCCCGGACCTCCTTCGTCGCGCCGGGCAGGCTCAGGAGGCGGTTGCCGGTGAGGAGGGCGGTGACGGGCGCGGCCCTGGAGGGGCGGGCGGACTGCTTCCCGGCCGGTGTCGCCGTCGCCGCCGTGGTGGGCGTGTCCGCCGCCGTGGGCGTGTGCGCGGTCGTGGGCGTGGCCGCCGCCCCCGTCGTCCCCTCCGAAGTCGTCGTCTCCAGTGCCGCCCTGACCTCCTTGAGCCACTGGTCGAAAGGCTGCTCGTACTCCGGTTCGCAGTCGGTGCGCGGGACCAGCCGCTCCGCGCCCAGTTCGCCGAAGCGTTCGTCCAGGCGGCGGCCGTGGCCGCAGAAGTCGTCGTACGTGGAGTCGCCCAGCGCGAGTACGGCGTAGCGGACGCCTTCCAGCCGCGGGGTTTCGGGGGCGTTCAGCGACTCCCAGAAGCCGGAGCCGTTGTCGGGGGCGTCGCCGTCGCCGAAGGTGCTGGTGACGACGAGGAGGTCGGCCGGGCTCGGCAGCGCGTCGGGCGCCCCGTCGTCCATGCCGAGGAGCGTGGTGCGGTACCCCTCGGCGGCCAGCGTCCGGGCGGCCGTCGCGGCGACCTCCTCGGCGTTGCCGGTCTGCGAGGCCCAGAGCACGACGACCGGGCGGCCGCCCTGTTCCTCCGGGGCACCCTCCGGTGGTGCGGGCGCGGTCCCGGGGCCCGGGGGCTCCGGGAGCCGGGAATAGGCGCCGGCCAGAACTCCGTCGACCCACAGGGCGTGGTCCGGAGCGAACGGGGCGCCGGGCGGGAGGACCGGGGTGCCCTCCGGGCGGGCGCCGAGGCCCGCGAGAAATCCGGCCAGATAGCGGCGTTCCGGTTCGGTGAGGGCGGGTGGGGCGGTGTCGTGCAGCCCCAGGGCACCTGCCAGCCCCAAGGTCCCGGCCGGCCCCACCGGGTCCGTCGGCCCCGCTGCACCCGCCGGGTCCGCAGGGTCGGTCCGCCGTTCACCGGTGGGGCCCCCGGGGGCCTTACGACGACGGGCCCGCGCTGGGCGGCGCGGTCCAGGCA
>NZ_JAFEUF010000467.1 GCF_016901035.1 Streptomyces durocortorensis | reverse complement strand
GGCGGGGGCGGGGCGGACGGTTTCGAGGGCAGTGACGGAAAGGACGAACGCCGTGACGGATGAAATGAAGGCTCGACTCTCCCGAAGCTGGGAAGATTTCGGAGGACTTCCGTTCCCCGCAGGGTTTTACGGACGGGAGCCCGAGGGCGAATGCATGGTCACCATGGATTCCAGCATCGCCGGGTGCGTCTCGTCGGCCATGAAGGGCAAGCTGGATGACGGGCGTCGGGAAAATCTACATGCGCAGATCGCCCGACTCGGGGAGATTTTCCCGTCGATCCGGGATGACGAGAATGCCATCACATACTTTACTCACCTGTATCAGATGGGAAAATTGGCGGCAGAAATCGATGACGCGCGGCGCGCAGCGCCCACCGCACGATCTCGTTGAGGCGTTCCGGCCGGGCGCGGCAACCAGGCAGGCGCCCACCCCCGGCTCCGACTCCACCACGGCCTTCAGGGCAGAAGCGCCGTGACAGCCGGACAGTACGGCGGCACCCGATCCTCCCTCCCCCCTCCGCAGGGCTGACTTCGCGTCATATCGCGTACCAGGCAATGCCATTGAGGAAGAATACTTTGTGCGCAAGCAGAAATACCCCGCTTCCGCCGGCGGGCGACGGAATGTGAAGCACCCAGGTTGCCCCATTCGTCGATGATTCTTGTCACTCCCCCGCAACCTTCTGCGCGCCTCCCCCGTGATGCAAAGGTCTCTGCGTCACCGCCCTCCTGACCTGGGGGCACCGTGACAAAGGACATCCATCAAGGGGGAATTCATCGTGCGTAAAAACAGCACCCGTCGCATCGCTCTGTCCGCCGTCGCCGTTCTCACCAGCGGTGCCCTGCTCGCGGCCGTGGGCCCCACCGCCCCGCCCCCCGACAGGACGCAGGAGCGGGCCGCAGCGGTGGCGGCCGCCGAGGAGGCGCCGCCGCTCACCGCGGAGCAGCGGGAGTTCATCGAGGACGGCATGGGGCCGGAGGCGATGGCCGAGCTGGAGAAGGCCATGAGCCAGGGCTCCTCCGGCAGCGTGCAGCCTCGCGCGTTCCCGATCGCCGCCGCGGCCATCGCGGCCGCCGCCTGGTGCGCGAAGGGCGCGCTGGGCTCCATTCCCACCTCGGTGCTCAGCGATATCGCGGCGGGCAAGTCGTCCGGCAAGAAGACCTACGTCCGCAATGCCATCATCGGATGCATCGGCGGGGAGATCGGCGGCGTCGTCTGGAAGTTCCTGCCCGGGTGGGTGAAGGACAAGGCCGTCAACATGGTCATCGCCTTCATCATCAAGTACATCCGCTAGGCAGGGCGCGACAGAGCACGAGGTACCCATGGCCTACCTGTTCCTCTTCGGCTGTTTCCTCCTGGTGGTCGTCGTCAGTTCGCTGGCGGCCCGCACCGGCTACCGGGGCAAGGTCTGCGACGGCGCCGCCGGGTACGAGGTCCCGGCCGCGGTGAAGGCGGACCCCGCGCTGCGGAAGCGGGCGAACGACCTGGTGGCGTTCTGGTGCACCGGGGCCGCGATTCTCAGCTTCGCTCCCCTGGTGCCCCTCGGAAGCGTCATTCTGAGCGGTGGTGGCAAGTCGGTCTCCACCTGGGGGCTGGTCGCCTTCGCCGCATACGGCCTGGTCATCGCAACCGTGGGCGGCTATCCCTTCGAGAAGATCAAGCAACTCGGCGCACCCGGCGGACGCTGAGATCACCGGGGAGGGGGGGGGGGGGGGGGCCGGCGGCCGGCCGCCCCCCCCCCCCCCCGCGCCGCGCGGCGCCCCCCCCCCCCCCCCCCCCGCGCCGCCGGCCGCCGCCGGGGCGAG
>NZ_JAFEUF010000466.1 GCF_016901035.1 Streptomyces durocortorensis | reverse complement strand
GCGGCGACGCATCCGACCCGACCTGGGCGCCGGCCTCCACCCGCTTCGGGGAGGCCGACGGCTACGACCCGTACGTCGGCAACGGCTATCTCGGCCACCGCGTCCCGGCCACCGGCGCCGGATACGCGAGCACCGGGGAGAAGACCGGCTGGCCGCTCTACACCCCCCGCTACGACGGCGCGTTCGTGTCCGGCCTGTACGCGGCGGACAAGCCCGTCGCCGAGGGCCGCGAGGTGGTCGCCGCGCTGCCGAGCTGGACGACCATCGACGTGGGCGTCGGCAAGGAGACCCTCGGCACGGGCACCCCGGCCGGCCGGATCTCGCACTACCGCCAGACCGTCTTCCTCTCCTGCGGCCTCGTCCGCACCTCGCTGCGCTGGACGACCTCCGACGGCCGGGCCACCGACCTCACCTACGACGTCCTGGCCAACCGCGCGGACGTCCACACCGGAGCCGTACGCCTGCGGATGACCCCGCGCTGGAGCGGCACCGCGACCGTCACCGGCCGGCTCGACGAGCGGGGCGCACGCCGGATCACGCTGCGCGAGGACGGCACGTTCCGCACGCTCGGCACCGGGATCGAGGGGGCGCTCGCGCAGACGATGCGGCGCGGCGCGGGCGTGGTCGAGACCCTGCGGCCCGCCTCTTCCCCGCACGCGACGCCGGTCCGCGCGGGCCGGACGTACACCTTCGAGAAGTACGTCGGCGTCGACACCGCCCTCACCTCCGCCGCCCCCGCCGAGGACGCCCGCGAGGCCGCGCACCGGGCGGCGCGGCGCGGCTGGGACAGGGTCTTCGCGGCGAACGAGGCGGCCTGGCGCGAGGCCTGGTCCGCCGATGTACTCGTCCCCGGCGACCGCGAGTTGCAGGGCTGGCTGCGCTCCGCCCAGTACGGACTGCTGGCGAGCACCCGGCGCGGGTCCGCGAACAGCATCGCCCCGGCCGGTCTGACCAGCGACAACTATGCGGGACTGGTGTTCTGGGACGCCGAGACGTGGATGTTCCCCGGGCTGCTCGCCACCCGCCCGGAGCTGGCCCGCTCGGTCGTCGAATACCGCTATCGCACGCGCGGCGCGGCCCGCGCGAACGCCGAGAAGCTGGGCCACGACGGCCTGTTCTACCCCTGGACGAGCGCGAGCCGAGGCCGGCTGGACTCCGAGTGCCACAGCGTGGACCCGCCGCACTGCCGGACCCAGAACCACCTCCAGGGCGATGTCTCGCTCGCCGTCTGGCAGTTCTACCTGGCCACCGGCGACCGCGACTGGCTGGCGGCACGCGGCTGGCCGCTGTTGAAGGGCATCGCCGACTTCTGGCGGTCCCGCGCCACGGCGAACGCGGACGGCAGCTACTCGATCCGGAACGTGGCGGGGCCCGACGAGTACAGCAACGGGGTCGACGACGGCGTCTTCACCAACGCCGTGGCAGCCACAGCCCTGCGCAACGCGACCCGCGCGGCCCGCCTCCTCGGCCACCGCCCGCCCGCCGCCTGGAACACGGTCGCGGACGGACTCCGTATCCCGTACGACGCGGAGAAGAAGGTGTTCCTCCAGTACGCGGGCTACAACGGCTCCACGATCAAGCAGGCGGACACGGTCCTGCTGACCTACCCCCTGGAGTGGCCGATGGAGCCGGGCGCGGCGGCGGCCACACTCGACTACTACGCGGCCCGCACCGATCCGGACGGCCCGGCGATGACGGACTCGGTGCACGCGATCGACGCGGCGGAGATCGGTGAGCCGGGCTGCTCGACGTACACGTACATGCAGCGCGCGGTACGCCCCTTCATGCGGGGCCCGTACGACCTGTTCTCCGAGGCGCGCGGCGACA
>NZ_JAFEUF010000465.1 GCF_016901035.1 Streptomyces durocortorensis | reverse complement strand
TAAAGTGATATACTCCAGTTCAAAACAAAACCTCCTCTAACGTGCAGTTAGAGCAGCTTTTGTTTTGCGGTGCCGCGGGCGTGGGGGCCGGTCCCCCCCCCCCCCCCCCCCCCCCCCCCCGGCCACACCTGTCGCCCCACCACCCCGGAGCCACACCGTGCCCGTCACCCCCTTCCCCACCCCGCGCTCCCTCACCACGACCCCCGGCGGCGCGGCCCTCGACGCCCCGGTCCACGCGAACCCCGACCCGGACCTCCCGCCCCAGGGATACCGCCTGCGCACCGGCCCCGAAGGCGTCACCGTCGACCACCGCGACGCCCACGGCCTGCGCTACGCCCTGGCCACCCTCGACCAGCTCCGCGCCGGGCACGACTACACCGCCACCGGCTACACCATCACCGACCACCCCGACTTCCCGGTCCGCGGCTTCCTCCTCGACATCAGCCGCGACCGCGTCCCCACCCGCCGTACCCTGGCCCGCTGGATCGAGATCCTCGCCCTGGCCCGCTTCACCCAGCTGGAGCTGTACGGCGAACACACCTACGCCTTCCGCGACCACCAGGACGTCTGGCAGGACGCCTCCCCGCTCACCGCCGACGACCTCCGCTGGCTCGACGCGCGCTGCGCCGCCGTCGGCATCGAACTGGTCGCCAACCAGAACACCTTCGGCCACATGGAACGCTTCCTGCGCCACCCCCGCCACGCCCAGCGCGCCGAGAACCCCGAAGGCTTCGAACGCGGCGGCGTCCACCGCCCGCCCAGCACCCTGGAACCCACCGACGACAACGCCGCCTTCGCCACCGCCCTGGTCGAGGAGGCCGCCCGCGAGGTCCGGTCCAGGCGGCTCAACATCGGTGCCGACGAACCCTTCGAGCTGGGGCGCGGAGCCTCCGCCGAGCGGGTCGCCCAACAGGGCCTGGGCGAGGTCTACTTCTCCTTCGTCACCCGGCTCATGGCCCCCTGGCTGGAGGCCGGGTACACCGTCGAGTTCTGGGCCGACGTCTTCGCCGGCCACCCCGAGCTGATGGACCGCGTCCCGCCGGGAGCCGTGCCCGTGGTGTGGCAGTACGACGGGCCCCGGGCGCTGTCCGAGGTCATCGACGGCGACACGCCCGAGGCCCGCACCTGGCAGCGGCTCGGCGCGGACCTCGACAACCTCCGCGAAGGGTTCCGTTCGCGCGGCAAACTGCTCTCCGAGGCCGGGGTGCCGTTCTGGGTCGCTCCCGGCGCGAGCAACTGGAACTCCCTCCTCGGCCGGATCGACAACGCCGTCGACAACATGCTCGACGCGGCCGAGACCGGCCGGGAGAACGCCGCGCAGGGATTCCTGCTCACCTCCTGGGGCGACCACGGCCACTGGGACGCGCCCTCGGTGGCGTACGGTCCGGTGGTCTTCGGCGGCGCGGTGAGCTGGTCCCTGGAGACCAACCGGGACCTCGACATCGCCGCCGTGCTCGACGACCACGTCCTGCTGGACGAGGCCCGCCTGACCGGCGGGGTTCTGACGCGCCTCGGCCGGGTCCACCGGGACCTGGGGGTGCCGCTGCTCAACGGCTCGCCGATCGCCCGCGCCCTCTTCCCCGACCCCGCCGTCCCGCTGCCGGCCCTTCCGGCACCGGAGGCGTTGGACCGGGTGGCCGCGACGCTCGCCGCCTGCCGTGCCGACCTCACCGCCGCCGACCCGGCCGGAGCCGACGGTGATGTGGTGCGGCGCGAACTCCACCATGCCGTGGCGCTGGCGGAGTTCGCCGTGGACGTGCTGCGGGCCCGCGCCGCCGTACGCACCGACGCCCCCGCCGACCCCGACCCCTGTCTCTTATACAAATATGAAGCTGA
>NZ_JAFEUF010000464.1 GCF_016901035.1 Streptomyces durocortorensis | reverse complement strand
GTGCTGGGGCGGGGTGGCGGGCTCCGACCGGGGCTGGACGTTCTCACCCCCGCCCCAGCACCACCGTCCCCGACGCGCAGAACCAGCCGCCCGTCCCCGACGCAACCGCCAGCTCCGGCAGTGCGCCCCCGGCCTTGTGCACCTGCCGGAGTCCCGCCTCGCCGCGCAGTTGCCGTACCGCCTCCACCAGCAGGAACAGTCCGCGCATCCCGGGGTGGCAGGCGGACAGGCCGCCGCCGTCCGTGTTCACCGGGAGCTCGCCGCGCAGGCCGGTGCGGCCCTTCTCGACGAACGCGCCGCCCTCGCCCTTCGCGCAGAAACCCAGGTCCTCCAGCGTCACCAGCGTCATGTACGTGAACGCGTCGTAGATCTCGGCCAGGTCGATGTCGGCCGGGCGCACCCCGGCCCGTTCGAAGGCCAGGCGGCCGGAGACGGCGGCGGGGGAGACCGTGAAGTCCTCCCACTCGGACATCGTGGCGTGCGAGACGTGCTCCCCGGTCCCCAGGATCCACACCGGCGCCTTCGCCGTGTCGGGGACGTACTCCTCGGCCGCAAGCAGCACCGCGCAGCCCCCGTCGCTGCGGATACAGCAGTGCAGCTTGGTGAACGGGTCCGCGATCATGGGCCCCGACAACACGTCGTCCACGGTGATCGGCTCCCGGAACATCGCCTCCGGGTTCGCCGCCGCGTTCGCCCGCGCCGTCACCGCCACCTCGGCGAGCTGCTCCAGGGTCGTGCCGTACGTGTGCATGTGGCGGCGGGCGGCCATCGCGTACTTGGCGATCAGGCTGTGCCCGTACGGCACCTCGAACTGCGCCGGCCCCCGCGCCCCGAACGACAGGTTCGACGTGCGGTGGCCCGCCTTGATGTCGGCCCGGGCGGTGGACCCGTAGACGAGGAGCACGGCCCGGGCCCGGCCCGCGGCGATGGCGTCCGCCGCGTGGGCGGCCATCACCTCCCAGGTCGCGCCGCCCACCGCCGTCGAGTCGACCCAGGTCGGCCGCAGTCCCAGATACTCGGCGACCTCCACCGGGGCGAGGGTTCCGAGCCCGGCCGAGGCGAAGCCGTCGACGACCGCGCGGTCCAGGCCGGAGTCGGCGAGCGCGCGACGGGCGGCCTGGGCGTGCAGGGCGTACGGCGTGGCGTCGTCGACGCGACCGCAGTCCGCGAGCGACACGCCGACGACGGCGACCCTGCGCGGACGGCGGGAGGGACGCGGGGCGGAGGAAGACATGAATCTGACGGTACATCAGATAAGGGGTGTCGCAACCGGGCGTGCGCGATGCCTTCCTCGCCCCGCGTGCATGCGCGACTCTGGGAATTCCCGTCCCCCCTACCTAATATGACGGATCGTCAGATCGGGGGGCCGCCGGCCCCCGGGTGGAAGGAGCCCGCAGATGGACGCCGCCCTCACCGCGGAACAGCACGAGATCCGCCGCACGCTGCGCGAACTGCTCGCCCGGCACGGCGGACCCGACGCGATCCCCGCCGCCGTGGGCACCGCCGAGGGTTACGACCCGGCCCTGTGGCGCAGGCTCGCCGAGGACCTCGGGCTGCCGGGCCTCGCGCTCGCCGAGGAGTACGGCGGGGCCGGCTGCACGGCCACCGAGCTGGCCCTCGCCTGCGAGGAGACCGGGCGGGCGCTGCTGCCCTCGCCGCTGCTCGCCACCGCCGCCCTCACCGCACCCCTGATCGCCGCGCTCGGCACCCCCGGGCAGCGGGCCGCCCTGCTGCCCCGGATCGCCGACGGAACCCTGACCGCCGCCCTCGCCGTCCCCGGCGGCTCGCTCGCCACCGCCCTGGGCCTGACCGGCGACAACCTCGACGGGGCCTGGGCGGGCGGCGGCCGGGGCGGCGGCATCCAGGCCCGCGGGGAGGG
>NZ_JAFEUF010000463.1 GCF_016901035.1 Streptomyces durocortorensis | reverse complement strand
ATACTCCCACTGCCGTACTTCCCTTTTGTTTGGTTGGGGGGGGGGCGGGTTTTTTTTTATTCGTGCGGGCGGGGGGGGGGGGGGGGGGGGGGGGGGGCGGGCGATGCGCCGAGGTTTTCCGTGCTCTCCGTGCTCTCCGTGGTCTCTGTACGGGCCTGGGCGCGGCCTGGGTTCTCGGCGGGGGCACGGCCCACGCCCCCGACGCCCAGTTCGGCCAGCAGCCGGGAGCGGAGACCGGTGAATCCGGGGGAGCCGACCTCGCGGGGCCGGTCCAGTGCGACGGGAGTGTCGTACGCGATCCGCCCGTCCCGCATCACCAGCACCCGGTCGGCCAGCAGCAGGGCCTCGTCCACGTCATGGGTGACCAGGAGCACCGCGCAGCCGCGCCGCTGCCAGAGTTCGGCCACGAGTTGCTGGGCCTTGATCCGGGTCAGCGCGTCCAGTGCGCCGAAGGGCTCGTCGAGCAGCAGCAGATCGGGCTCGCGCACCAGGGCACGGGCCAGCGACGCCCGCTGCGCCTCGCCGCCGGACAGCGTCTTGGGCCACGCCCCGGCCCTCTCCGCAAGACCGACCTCGGCCAACGCCTGCTCGGCGACGGCACGTTCGGGCTTGCCGGGCAGTCCGAGCAGCACATTGCGCCAGACCCGCTTCCAGGGCATCAGGCGAGGAGCCTGGAACGCGACCGCGCGGCGGCGGGGGACCAGGACGGTGCCCGAGATCTCCCGGTCGAGCCCGGCCAGCACCCGCAGCAGGGTCGACTTGCCGCAGCCGCTGCGTCCGAGGAGGACGGTGAACTCACCTGTTTTGAGGGTGAGATCGAGATCGTCGATGACGGCACGCCCGTCGAAGGAGCGGGTGAGCCCTTCGACCCGTACGGCGGTTTCGGAGGCCTCGGCGTCCTCGGCGGACGTAGAGGGCCCGGGTGCGGAGTCGAGGAGGGTTTTCACTGGCCGGTGAAGGTCGGTCGCCATTGCAGCAGCAGCCTTTCGAGGATCCGGACGATGACGTCGGCGGTGAGGCCGAGGAAGGCGTACACGACGAGACAGACGACGATCACGTCGGTCCGGAAGAACTCCCGGGCCTGGTTCATCAGGAACCCGATCCCGGCGTCGGCGTTGATCGACTCGCCGAAGACGAGCGCGAGCCAGGCCGTCGCGAGTGAGTAGCGCAGACCGGTCATGGCCCCGGGCAGCGCTCCCGGCAGCACCACATGCCGCACCAGGCCCCATCGGCCGAGCCCCAACGACGTTCCGGCCTCGATGAGTTGGGCGTCGACGCCCCGGATCCCCGCGTACACGTTCAGATACAGGTGGAAGGCCACCCCGAGGGCGATGAGGGCCACCTTCGGCGCCTCGCCGATCCCGAGCCAGATGATGAACAGCGGGATGAGTCCCACCCAGGGCACGGTCCGCAGCATCTGTACGGTCGCGTCGACGAGGTCCTCCCCGAGCCGCGAGAGCCCCGACACGAGGGCGAGCGACGTCCCGATCACCCCGCCGAGCAGGAGCCCCACGATCACCCGCTGGAGCGAGACCCCCATCGCGGCGGGCAGCGTCCCGTCGGCCACCAGATCGGAGCCGGCCCGGGCGATGGTCCCGGGCGAGGCGAGCACATCGGGGTCCAGCACCCCCGTGGCGCTGAACACCTGCCACAGCGCGAGCAACAGCAGGGGCCCGACCGCCCGCCGCACCCACCGCGGAGTGCCCCGCAGCCGCAACCGGCGGACGGACGCCGGGACGACGGCCTCCAGCTCGGGCGGCGTACGCATCAGCGCGGAGGATTTCTCACGGTGGACCGGTACGGCGGGTGGGGGTGCATGGCTGACGGTCATGACGGCTCCAGGTAGGGACGCTCGGACGAGAGCAGGAGGGGGAGGAAAGGGAG
>NZ_JAFEUF010000462.1 GCF_016901035.1 Streptomyces durocortorensis | reverse complement strand
GCGCCACGGAGCGCCCGCCGCTGCTGGACACCGGCGACGGCCACAAGGTGGCCTGGCCCGTCACGGCCGAGATCGAGGCCGGGGCGGGGGAGCCGACCCAGGGCCCCGGGGCCGGGGCGGGGGGGGGGGGGGGCGGGGGGGGGGGGGGGGGGGCGGGAAATGCGGGTGCCTCCATGGGCCGGTCCGCGTTATCGTCAGACGTATGAACGTCACCGGCCCCAGCACCACCGCGACCGCGCGAGCGACCAGCTCGCCGGTTGCCGCCGCCTGACCTTCCCTCCCCCCGGCGACCGGAAACGGTCCGTCGGCAGTGCCGTGGCCCCCCCGGCCCCGGCCGGGTGACTGAACGGTTCCGTTCTCCGGTGCCTCCCCCGCAGCCACGCGAAGGAGCCACCCCCATGCGTACGGACCACCTCATCAGGACGTTCGTCGAGTTCTACGAAGAACGCGGCCACCGCCGGATCACCGGCTCGACCCTGCTGCCTCCCCCGGGCGACTCCGTGCTCTTCACCACCTCCGGCATGCACCCGCTCACCCCCTACTTGGAGGGCCGGCCTCACCCCCTGGGGAAGCGCCTGGTCAACGTGCAGCGCTGTCTGCGCACCACGGACCTGGACGAGGTCGGGGACGCCACCCACCTGACGGTCTTCGAGATGCTCGGCACCTGGTCACTCGGTGACTACGGGGGCCCGGTCAGCCTCGACTGGGGGTACGAGCTGCTCACCGAGGGCCTGGGCATCGACCCCGGCCTGCTGCACGCCACCGCCTTCGCCGGTGACGACCGGACGGATCCCGACACGGCTTCCGTCGAGCTGTGGCAGCGCCTGGGCGTCCCCGTGGAACTCACCGTCGAGGACAACTGGTGGTCCAACGGACCGGTGGGCCCGTGCGGGCCCGACTCGGAGTTCTTCCTGTGGAGCGGCGACGGCCCGCCGCAGTCGACGCCCACCCGTGACGACCGCTGGGTGGAGGTGTGGAACCACGTGACGATGACCCACCGCCGCCTCGACGACGGTTCGCTCGTACCGCTGCCCCAGCGCAACGTGGACACCGGACTCGGCCTGGAGCGGCTGGCCTCCCTGCTCCAGGGCCGGTCCTCCGTCTTCGAGTGCGACGTGTTCGACCCCTGGCGCCGCCTGGTACCGATCCTGTGGACTCTGGACGAGCCTTCACTGCGCCTGGTCTGCGACCACCTGCGCTCGGTCGTCGTGCTGCTGGGCGACAGTGTGCGCCCGGCCAACACGGGACAGGGCTACGTGCTGCGCCGCCTGCTACGCCGCGTACTCACCGTGCTGTGGCGGGAGGACCCCTCGCGCAGTCTCGGGGACCTGCCGGAAGACCTGGTGCGGCACACCGTGGACCACTTCCGGCAGGGCATCCGCCCGGGCGACGTGCTCCGGATGCTGCGCGAAGAGGAGCACCGGTTCCGCCGGCTCCTGGAACGCGGCCGGCACATCCTCACCCGCCCCCGCTTCCAAGGCCCCCTGACCGAGGAGGACTTCCACTACCTGCACGACACCCACGGCCTCCCCCGCGACCTGATCACGAGCCTGCGCGAGGAGTGAGTGCGGGTGAGTGCGGGCAGCCCGAAGCGCCGGTAGCCGAGGCTACGGGGCAACCCGAGCCTCAGGGCCCGAGCACCGAGCGCCGAGACCCGAGCTTCGGGACACCCCCCTCACTCGTTCGGGGGTACGTGAACCGGGCCCCGCCCCGAGGCTCGCGCCCCGAGCTTCGGGCTTCGGGCTTCGAGACCCGGGGTTCGAGCGCCTTCTTTAACCGGCGGTAGAAGATGGGGGGTTGGAGAAACCCCCCTTCCCTCCCCACCCCGTCACGGCCAGGCAGTATGACTAATCGTGACAGCTTGCGGCGCAGCGTGACGGCCGCTTACGGTG
>NZ_JAFEUF010000461.1 GCF_016901035.1 Streptomyces durocortorensis | reverse complement strand
GCCCGACGCGACCCCCACGCCCACGCAGTTCTCCTCGGGGCCGCAGGCGCCGGGCAGCCCTCACCCGTACACCCCGACCGGATACGCGGTGGCCGCCGCACCGACACAGACCGGACCCGCCGCGCCCGGAGCCCCCGGACCCGTACCGTCCGGCCACTGGCAGCAGAACACCCGGCCCCAGGGCCATTCCACTCCGCCGCCCCACCACCAGTCCGGTTTCCAGCAGCCCGGCTTTCCCCCGTCCGGTTTCCAGCAGTCCGGCTTCCAGCAGCCGGGCTGGGGCCAGCCCGGTTTCCAGCCCGTCGGTCCCCGGCCCAAGCGGACCGGCCTGATCGTCGGCGCGTCGGTCTTCGCCGCGCTCATCGTCCTCGGACTCATCGGCAAGTTCGCGCCGGACGAATCCGACAAGTCCGGCAAGGATGACCGGGCCACGTCGTCCGCCAACGGCGGTTCGGGCGGCAGCGGTTCCGGGGACAAGGTCCGGGAGAAGCCGGCCGACCCCCGGCCCGTTTCCTACGAGGGCATCGACGTGACCGCGAACTACGCGCTGAAGCTCGCCGACAACCCGCCCCGGCCGCAGGAGGACGACGGCAGCGGTGTCAGTTACGGCAAGGGCGACTTCTACTTCTACTGGGACTCCCTCTTCGGCGACGAGCGGGTCGGCAGCGCCAACGGCAAGCTGGTGGTGCTGAAGAACTCGCAGAAGGGGTCGCTGAAGGTCTGCCGTGAGGAGACCCGCTTCACCGAGAAGATCGAACTCGACCAGCTCACGTCCGGCTCGCAGATCTGTGTGCTCAGCAAGGCCGGGCACATCGCCGTGGTGACCTACCGGGGCAAGGCGGGCCCGGACGACCCCAGCCGCTACATCACGATCGACCTGACCGTCTGGCGCAACGCCGAGGAGGCGCGGCAGAGCTGACGGCCGGTCAGTCCAATCCGGTCAGCCCGTCCCGGTCAACAGGTGGCATCGGGGCGGACGGGCTCCAGGTCGACGAGATAGGCGTCGACCTGCTCCGTGACGCAGGCGTCGCCGCGCCCGTAAGCCGTGTGCCCCATCCCCTCGTACGTGAGCAGCATCCCGCCCGGGAACTGCTCCGCGAGGCTCACCGCCTCCTCGTACGGGGTGGACGCGTCGCCGGTGGTGCCCACGACGAGCACCGGGGCCACCCCGTCGGCCTCGACCCGGTGCGGCTTTCCTTCGCCGGACGGCCAGCCGCGGCAGGTGAGTTCGGCGGTCACCGCGGCGGTGCCGTAGACACCCGCGGCCTCCTCCGCGCGCGGCAGGGCGTCCCAGTAGGCGTCCAGACCGCGCGGGTGGGGAACGTTCAGGTCGCGGGCCGCGTCCTGGGTGCCGACGTGCCGCAGCAGGTCGCCGCTGTGCCGCTCGCAGTCCTCCGTGGCGGCCCGCGCTCCCTCGGCGGCGGCGGTGCGCTCCTTCTCCGTACGGGGGTGGAGCGGGGCGACGCCTTCCGGGGCGGGGGGCTCCGACGCGTCCTCCCCGGCCCCGGCTTCGTCCTCGTCCTCGTCCGCCGTGCAGGTCAGGGCCGGGACGCTCGCACCGACTCCGCGCGGGTCGACGGCGACGATGTCGAAGCGGTCGCGGGCCGCCCTGCCGAACGCCTCGTCCATGCCCTCTTCGAGGGACTGGACCCCGGGCGCCCCCGGACCGCCCGGGTTGTAGACGAGCGAGCCGATGCGCCGGTCCGGCTTCCCGGTCGCCGCACGCGCCACCGGCAGGACGAAGGTCTCGTCCACGGCGAGCCCGGCGGCACGCAGGGCCGCGGCCACGCCGAAGCGGAGGTTGGCGTCGTCCTCGACCAGCAGCACTCTCACGCCGTCACCCTAACCGCGCCGGGCGACGGTGGTGAGGCAGGTCAGCGGCCCGACGGTACGCAGGTCAGGGCCCCTGCCCCACCCCCGTCGGGGCCCTGACC
>NZ_JAFEUF010000460.1 GCF_016901035.1 Streptomyces durocortorensis | reverse complement strand
CGTTTTCCCTTTCCGGCGAGTCCGACTCTATCAGATCCTTTCGGGCCTGATTCCCAGTCAGCGGGGTTTGTCTTCCCAGCTGTTGGGCCGTTCCGACGAGTGAGACATTAGCGGACTCCTGGGCCCCGACGCTAATCGGGGGCGCTCCTTCGAACGCGGATTCCTCATTTCGCGCAGGCACACGAAAAGGCATGCGACGCGAAGTCGCGTGTCTTCTCGTGGTTACTGCGGAATGGCTGTCCGGGGACCGACCGGGGTCGGCGCTCACGTCGGACAACTCGGAGCACACTACGGACGTGCCGGGGGCGTGTCAACCCCCGGCCGGAGCCGTGGGTCAGCCGTTGCCGGAGGCCAGTTCGCGGCTGCGGTCGCGGGCCGCTTCCAGAGCGGCGATGAGGGCCGCGCGCACGCCGTGGTTCTCCAGCTCGCGGATCGCGCTGATCGTGGTGCCGGCCGGGCTGGTGACGGCCTCGCGGAGCTTGACCGGGTGTTCGCCGCTGTCCCGGAGCATGACGGCGGCGCCGATGGCGGCCTGGACGATGAGGTCGTGGGCCTGGGCGCGGGGCAGGCCGAGCAGGATGCCCGCGTCGGTCATGGCCTCGACGAGGAAGTAGAAGTAGGCGGGGCCGGAGCCGGAGAGGGCGGTGGCCGCGTCCTGCTGGGACTCCGGGACGCGCAGGGTCTTGCCGACGCCGCCGAAGATCTCCTCGGCGGTGGCGAGGTGCGCGCCGGTGGCGTGGCTGCCCGCCGAGATGACGGACATGCCCTCGTCGACGAGGACCGGGGTGTTGGGCATGACCCGGACGACCGGGGTGTCCGGGGTGAGCCGCTCCTCGATGAACGCGGTGGTGATGCCGGCCGCCGCGCTGATGACCAGGCGGTCGGCGGTGACGTGCGGGGCGAGTTCGTCCAGGAGCTTGCCCATGTCCTGCGGCTTGACCGCGAGGATGAGGATGTCGGCGTTCTTGGCCGCCTCCGCGTTGGTGACGGACTCGACCCCGTACCGCGTGTGCAGTTCCTGGGCCCGGTCGCTGCGGCGGGTGGTCACGAGGAGGTGGGCCGGTCGCCAGCCCGCTCGGATCATCCCGCTGAGCAGGGCCTCGCCGATCTTGCCGGTGCCGAGGACTGCGACTGTCTGGGTCATGCGTTCACCCTCCGGGCGGTGCTGGGCTGTGCTCTTCCCGTCATCCTCGCATCGGGGTTCTCACGGCGTACGGCGGCGGAGGGTGATCGCACCGAGGCAGAGGACCAGGAGGGCGCTGCCCGCGACCACGGCGATGTCGCGGACGAAGTCGCCGGTGAGGTCGGGGTGGTGGAGTACCTGGTTCATGCCGTCGACGGCGTACGACATGGGCAGGACGTTCGAGATCGCCTCCAGGGCCGGGTGCATCGCCTCGCGCGGGGTGAACAGGCCGCACAGCAGGAGCTGGGGGAAGATCACCGCCGGCATGAACTGGACCGCCTGGAACTCGGACGCGGCGAACGCGGAGACGAACAGGCCGAGCGCGGTGCCGAGCAGCGCGTCGAGCAGGGCGACCAGGAGCAGCAGCCAGGGCGAGCCGATGACGTCCAGGCCCAGCAGCCAGATGGATACGGCCGTCGCGAGCGCGGACTGGACGACCGCGACGGCGCCGAACGCGAGGGCGTAGCCGGCGATCAGGTCGCCCTTGCCGAGCGGGAGGGCGAGGAGACGTTCCAGGGTGCCCGAGGCGCGTTCGCGCAGGGTGGCGATCGAGGTCACCAGGAACATCGTGATCAGCGGGAAGATGCCGAGGAGGGAGGCCCCGATGGAGTCGAAGGTGCCGGGGCTGCCGTCGAAGACGTAACGGAGCAGGGTGATCAGCAGGACCGGGACGATCACCAGGAGCGCGATCGTGCGGGGGTCGTGGGTGAGCTGGCGCAGGACACGGGCCGCGGTGGCGGTCGTCCGGGACGGGGTGAGGGGG
>NZ_JAFEUF010000459.1 GCF_016901035.1 Streptomyces durocortorensis | reverse complement strand
TCCGTGGGCCGCCCCGTGCGGGAGTTGGGGGGGGGGGGGGGGCGGGGGGGGGGCCGGCCGGGGGGGGGGGGGGGGCGGGGGGGCCGCGGGGGGCACCGCGGCAGCGACCACAACCCGCACGCCGAGACGGGAGGGGGTGGGGGCGGGGGTCGGCTGGTTTTCGGGGGTGATCACCAGCCAGCGGCCGGTCAGTGCGGGGGTTGTGGGCAGGTCGGTGATCGGGCGCCAGGTGGTGAGGTAGCGCCAGGAGTCGACCGCGGACTTCTTCTGCTGGTGTCGCCGCCAGGTGGACAGTATCGGGAGTGCCGCGCCGAGCAGGTCCGGCGTGCTGGGGTTGTCCAGGAGATCGGCGAGTGCGTCGATGTCCTGGTGTTCGATGGCGTCCCAGAAGCGGGAGTCCGTCGTGTGGGGGGCTGGTTGTGTGGCCGCGGTGGTGGTGCGCGGCCAGTACCGGTCGCGTTGGAACGGGTAGGTGGGGAGGGTGGTGCGGCGGCCGGCGGGGGCAAGTGCGGACCAGTCGGCGTTCGCGCCGTGGGTCCACAGCCGGGCGAGGGCTTGTAGCGCGGTGGTGGTGTCGTCGCGGTCGGCTCGGAGGATCGGGGCGGCGGTGGCGGCGATGTCGGTCTGTCGGGCCATCCCGCACAGCACCGCGTCCGGGCCCAGTTCCACCAAGCGGGTGGTGCCTTCCTGTCGCAGGGCCTCGACTCCGTCGGCGAAGCGGACGGCTTCGCGGACTTGTCGTACCCAGTAGTCCGGGCTGGAGAGGAGTCCGGGCTCGGCGAGCCGGCCGGTGAGGTTGGACACGAGGGGGATGCGTGGCTCGGTGAAGCGGGTCTTCTTCAGTACGGTGGCGAATTCGGCGAGCATGGGTTCCATCAGGGCCGAGTGGAAGGCGTGGGACACCGTGAGCCGGCTGGTCCTGCGGCCCTGGGCCGACCAGGTCGCGGCGAACTCCTCGACGGTCTCGATGTCGCCGGAGACCACCACCGAGGTCGGACCGTTCACCGCGGCGATGTCCAGGCGGCCTTCGGTCGCCGCGACGGCCTCGGCCTCGGTGGCTTCCACCGCGAGCATCGCCCCGCCCGCGGGGAGCGCCTGCATCAGACGGCCGCGTGCGGCGACGAGCCGGCAGGCGTCGGTGAGTGAGAACACCCCGGCGCAGTGGGCGGCCGCGATCTCGCCGACCGAGTGCCCGAGCAGAACGTCCGGGACCACACCCCAGGACTCCAGCAGCCGGAACACCGCAACCTCGACGGCAAACAGCCCGGCCTGCGCCCACACGGTCTCATCGAGTCCCTCACCGCCGAAGACAACATCACGCACCGGGCGTTCCAGGTGCGGTTCCAGCTCCGCGCAGACCGCGTCGAAAGCATCGGCGTACACGGGGAACGCCTCGTACAGCCCCCGCCCCATACCGGCACGCTGTGCACCCTGCCCGGTGAAGAGGAACGCGGTGCGGCCCTGGGTCGCCTCCGCGGCGTGGGTGTGGGGGGCGGGCGAGCCGTCGGCCAGTGCGGCGAGGCCGGTGAGGAGTTCATCGCGTTCGGTGCCGATGACCACCGCGCGGTGGTCCAGGGCGGCGCGGGTGGTGGCCAGTGACCAGGCGACGTCGTGCGGGTCGGTGTGGTGCTGGGTCATGAGTCCGCGCAGTCGTGCGGCCTGGGCGCGGAGGGCGTCGGCGGTCTTCGCGGACAGTGTCCAGCCCAGGGGGCGTGGGGTGCGTGCGGGTGCGGGAGCCTCGTCGTCGGGTGTCGGGGCGTTTTCCAGCACGATGTGCGCGTTGGTGCCGCTGATGCCGAACGAGGACACTCCGGCCCGGCGGGGCCGGCCGGTGGTTGTCCAGGGGCGGGCGTCGGTGAGCAGTTTCACCGCGCCGGTGGTCCAGTCGACGTGCGGGGTCGGTTCGTCCACGTGGAGGGTCGCGGGGAGTATGCCGTGTCGCATGGCCATGACCATCTTGATCACGCCGGCGACGCCCGAGGCCGCTTGGGTGTGGCCGATGTTGGACTTGATGGAGCCCAGCCACAG
>NZ_JAFEUF010000045.1:36003-38573 GCF_016901035.1 Streptomyces durocortorensis | reverse complement strand
GCTCCCGCCCGCCCGTGACGGGCGTCGATCCGCTCACGCCTCGCCGCTCCCGCCCGTGCGGAGCGCGTACCCCACCCCGCGCACGGTGTGGACCAGGCGCGGCTCGCCGCCCGCCTCCGTCTTGCGGCGCAGGTACATCACGTACACGTCCAGGGAGTTGGAGCTCGGCTCGAAGTCGAAGCCCCAGACGGCCTTGAGGATCTGCTCGCGGGTCAGCACCTGCCGCGGGTGGGACAGGAACATCTCCAGCAGCGTGTATTCGGTACGGGTCAGCTCCACCCGCCGCTCGCCCCGGGTGACCTCGCGCGTGGCCAGGTCCATCCGCAGGTCGGCGAAGGCGAGCACGTCGTCGTCAGGAGCCTCCGCGCCAGCCGCCGCTGCCGACGCGTAACTGCTGCGGCGCAGCAGGGCCCGGATGCGGGCGAACAGCTCGTCCAGCTCGAACGGCTTGACCAGGTAGTCGTCCGCCCCGGCGTCCAGTCCGGTGACCCGGTCCCCGACGGTGTCGCGGGCGGTGAGCATCAGGATGGGCGTGGTGGAGCCGGTGGCCCGGATGCGGCGGGCGGCGGTGAGCCCGTCCATCCGGGGCATCTGGATGTCCAGGACGATGAGGTCGGGGGCGTACGCCTCGGCCATCGCCAGGGCGTCGTACCCGTCGACCGCGACCTGCGTCCCGTACCCCTCGAAGGCGAGGCTGCGCCGCAGCGCCTCGCGCACGGCCGGCTCGTCGTCGACGATCAGGATGCGCTGGGGATCGTCTTCGGCGGGGCTCATCGCTGTCTGGTCCTCTTCTCGTGTCGACCTGGTCCGTCCGCCCTGCGAGGGCGCTCTCAGCCTTGCACGGTCAGGAGCCGTTCCCCGCGCGCAGGGTGTCCAGGTCGGCCTTGAGCGTGTTCACCGGGATCGCGAAGCCGAGGCCCACGCTGCCCGCCGAGGAACCGCTGCCCGCCGCCGAGGAACTGGGCGCGTACATCGCGGAGTTGATGCCGATGATCTCCCCGTCCATGTTGATCAGCGCGCCACCGGAGTTGCCGGGGTTGAGCGAGGCGTCGGTCTGGAGCGCCTTGTACGTGGTGGTCTCCTCGCCCGTGTCGCCGTTGAACTGCTGCCCGCCGAACTCGAACGGCCACTGCTGACCGCCGCCACCCTGCCCGCCCTGGCCCTGCCCCTGCCCCTGGCCGGAGCCGCTGCCGGAGTCGTCCTTGGCGACCGTGACGTCCCGGTCCAGCGCGGAGACGATGCCGCTGGTGACGGTGCCGGTGAGGCCCTCGGGCGAGCCGATCGCCACGACCTCCTCGCCGACCTTGACCTTGGAGGAGTCGCCCAGCGCCGCCGTCTTCAGGCCGCTCGCGCCCCGGAGCTTGATGAGCGCCAGGTCCTTGTCGGGGTCGGTGCCCACGACATCGGCGGTGTACGTCTTGCCGCTGGAGAGGGTGACCTGGATCTGCTGCGCGCCGGAAATCACGTGGTTGTTGGTGACGATCTCGCCGTCCTCGGTGATCACCACACCCGATCCGGTGGACTTGCCCGCGGAGGAGGCCGCGCCGATCTCCACGATCGCGGGGGAGACGGCCTCCGCGACGCCCGCCACGGTGCCCTTGCTGCTCTGCGAGACGGTGGTGCCGTTGACCGCGCCGCCCGAACCGGTGGCGGCGGAGTCCTGGCCGCTCAGCTGGCCGACGAGGGTGGCGGTGCCACCGCCGATCACGCCCGCCGCGATCGCCACCGCCGCCAGCAGCGCCACCGGCCGCTTCGCCTTGCGCCTTCCGGTGGTGGGGGCGTACGCGGGGGGCGGCGGGTAACCGCCCGGAGCGCTGTCGTACGCCGTTCCGTAGGAGGGGGTGTACGGGTACGAGGTCGGGTCCTGGTCCGTCGAGTGCGCGCCGCTCGGGCGAAGGTTCTCCGTCATGTCCATCAGGCTGGTCGGCGAAGATGAGAACGGCCTGAGTACGTCCTGAGAAGCCCGGAAGAACCGCGTATGCCCGCTGTAAAGACCACAGCGGGCAGGCGGTGAGCGGGTCAGGCGGACGCGGGGGGCTCCCCGCAGCCGCAGGAGCGCCGGACCACCAGCGCCGAGGGGAACTGCTTCAGCCGCTCCCGCCGCGAACCGGAGACCCGCAGCGCGTCGTCCAGCACCAGGTCCACGGCCGCCCGGGCCATCGCCGGGCGGTCGGAGTACACCGTGGTCAGCGGCGGATCGGTGAGACCCGCCTCCTTCACGTCGTCGAAGCCCGCCACCGCCAGCTCGCCCGGCACGTCGATGCGCAGCTCACGGGCGGCCCGCAGCACGCCGAAGGCCTGGTCGTCCGTGGCGCAGAAGATCGCCGGCGGCCGGTCCGGGCCGGCCAGCAGCCCGAGGGCCACCTGATACGCGTCGTAGCGGTTGTACGGGGCCTGGAACAGCCGGCCCTCCGTGGAGCGGCCCGACTCGTGCATCGCCCGCCGCCAGCCCTCGACGTGGGGGGGGGGCCCCCCCCCCCCCCCCCGCGGGGGCAACCCAGAACCCCCGCCCCCCCCCGCACCGATCCCCAGCAGCCCCCGCGGCCGGGGGGGGGGCGGGGGGCGCCCCC
>NZ_JAFEUF010000045.1:8257-35993 GCF_016901035.1 Streptomyces durocortorensis | reverse complement strand
CGGGGGGGTCGGGTTTGGGGGGGGCGGGCCCCGCCCCCCCCGGGGGGGGGGGCCCCCCGGGGGCCCCCCCCCCCCCCCCCCCGGCCGGGGGGGGGGCGCGGGGGCCCCCCCCCGAGGGGGTCTCCTCCGTACCGCCGAGGCAGGCCACGTACGGATGGCCGTGCTCCAGCAGGTGCCGGGTGGCGAGCTGGGCGCCGCCCACGTCGTCGGTGACGACAGCGACGTCGTCGATCGCCTCGGGGCGCTCGTGCAGCAGGACGACCCGCGCGTCCCAGGCCTCGATCTCGGCGGCGGCGCGCTCGCTGGGGCCCTGGCTGACCAGGATAAGACCGGAGACCCGCATGCCGAGGAAGGCCCGCAGATAGTGGACCTCGCGCTCGTCGCGGTAGTCGGAATTGCCGACGAGGACCATTTTCCCGCGCTCGGCGGCGGCCTGTTCGACCGCGTGCGCCATCTCCGCGAAGAACGGCTGCCGGGCGTCCGGCACGATCATGCCTATGAGGTCCGTGCGGCGTGAGGCCATGGCCTGGGCGACCCGGTCGGGCCGGTAGCCCAACTGCTTGATCGCGGCGAGCACCCGCTCGCGCGTGGCCGGGGCGACCGGCCGGGGTCCGTTGTTGATGACGTAACTGACGACCGCGGTCGACGTCCCCGCCAGTCTCGCCACATCGTCCCGCGTCACCTTGGCCACGCGCGGCAGTCTACGCGGATGGACCTACCTCTTGGCAGCCTCCACCGGGGCTTCTTCCTCCGCCGTGGCCGAAGAGGACTGCTCCGATCGGGCGACGGGCCGGGCGCCGGGTCCGTCCGCCTTCTGCCGGGCGGCCGCCCGCTCCTTCGCCTCCTCCGCCGCGCGCTCGGACTTCTCCGGCTTCTCCGGGGTGACGAAGCGGTAGCCGACGTTGCGCACGGTCCCGATCAGCGACTCGTGCTCCGGGCCGAGCTTGGCGCGCAGCCGCCGTACGTGGACGTCGACCGTCCGCGTACCGCCGAAGTAGTCGTACCCCCAGACCTCCTGGAGGAGCTGGGCGCGGGTGAACACCCGGCCCGGGTGCTGGGCGAGGTATTTCAGCAGTTCGAATTCCTTGAAGGTCAGGTCCAGGACCCGGCCCTTGAGTTTCGCGCTGTACGTCGCCTCGTCCACGGAGAGATCACCGTTGCGGATCTCCATCGGGGAGTCGTCGGACGTGATCTGCTGGCGGCCCATGGCCAGGCGCAGCCGCGCCTCGACCTCCGCCGGGCCCGCCGTGTCCAGCAGGACGTCGTCGACGCCCCAGTCGGCGGTGACGGCCGCGAGACCGCCCTCGGTGACGACGAGGATCAGCGGACAGCCGGGCCCCGTGGACCGCAGCAGCTGACAGAGCGAGCGGACCTGCGGAAGGTCGCGCCGCCCGTCGACGAGGATCACGTCGGCGCCCGGGGTGTCCACCAGGGCCGGGCCCTCGGCGGGGGCCACCCGCACGCTGTGGAGCAGAAGACCGAGCGCGGGGAGCACCTCCGTCGACGGCTGGAGTGCGTTCGTGAGAAGCAGCAGTGAACTCATCGCCGCCCACCTGCCTGGTTCGGTCGATCGTGTTGCACGGTTCGCTCGCCCATTACGTCGGTCCTCCTCGTTCCCTGCGAGAGGGGCACTCCCGGGTCGGACCCGGGGGAGTATGCGGCACTGCTTCGTACGTCATGCGTCCTGCGTCCTGCGTCCGCGTCATGCGGTTTTTACGGTGCGGTCCTGCGCCCTGGGACCGCTGAGCTTGTGGAAACGTCGTCGTAACAACGCCGGTAAAGCACAAAAGGACCCGGGGGCTGCATTGCCCGGATCCTCTTCGCAGCAGAATAGCCCACATGAGTTCCGTGTCCGAGGGTCGATTCCGGGGTTCCTCTGTTCCCTTGCTCACGCCACCCCCACGATTCGCCACATTGCTGACGGATGACGGGGTGCCGGTCGAGGCGGTGTACGAACCGTGTACGGCGGGTTCCGCGGCAGCCGCCGGAGCCCGTACGGAACCGGCGGCCGACCTTCCCGCGATCGTCGTCGCGCACGGGTTCACCGGCTCCGCCGACCGCCCTGCCGTACGGCGTGCCGCGCGGGTGTTCGCCCAGCGTGCGGCCGTGATCACGTTCTCGTTCCGGGGCCACGGACGGTCCGGCGGGCGCTCCACGGTGGGCGACCGCGAGGTGCTGGACCTGGCGGCCGCGGTGGCCTGGGCGCGGGAGCTGGGGCACACCCGGGTGGTGACGGTCGGGTTCTCGATGGGCGGCTCGGTGGTGCTCCGGCACGGTGCTCTGTATACGGACGGATCCGAGGCACGCGATACGGCCGTTCGTGTACCGGTGCGCGAACGGCGCACGGGGGAGCACTCGGGGGCGCACTTCGGCGCGCATGCCGATGCGGTGGTCGCGGTCAGCGCCCCCGCCCGGTGGTACTACCGGGGCACGGCCCCGATGCGCCGGCTGCACTGGGTGGTCACCCGCCCCTCGGGCCGCCTGGTCGGCCGCTACGGATTCCGTACCCGCATCGCCACCGAGGACTGGGATCCCGTCCCGCTCTCCCCGGTCGCGGCGGTCCCGCTCATCGCCCCGGCCCCGCTGCTGCTCGTGCACGGCGACCGCGACCCGTACTTCCCGGTGGACCACCCGAGGATGCTGGCGGAGGCGGCCGGTCCCGGCGGCGCGGAGCTGTGGCTGGAGCGGGGGATGGGCCACGCGGAGAACGCGGCTGACGAGGCGCTCCTGGCCCGCATCGCCGACTGGGCGACGGGCACGCCGCCCGCGTGACCCATCATGGAGAGCTGACGCACGAGGTGTGGGTCGACCGGACCTACCGAACCTAAGGAGTGGCGCCATGGCAGCGGGGACGATCCGCTACTGGGCTGCGGCCAAGGCAGCCGCGGGCACCGCGGAGGAACCGTACGCGGCGGCGACCCTCGCCGAGGCGCTCGACGCGGTGCGCGAGAGGCACCCCGGCGAGCTGAGCCGGGTGCTCCAGCGGTGCTCGTTCCTCATCGACGGCAACCCCGTCGGTACCCGTGGGCATGAGACCGTACGCCTTGCCGAGGGCGGCACGGTCGAGGTGCTCCCGCCGTTCGCAGGAGGGTGAACCGCAGGCCATGAGCAGCAGCGATCAGCAGTACCCGTATCCGAACGACGATCAGCAGTACGTGCATCCGTACGACCCCGGGCACCGGCCGCAGCCCTCCCCGCAGTGGCCCGACGGGACGTCCGGGCAGCACGCCGCGCCCGCCGGGTCCGCCGCATCCCAGGAGCCGGGCGGCTTCGACCAGGGCGCGACGCAGACGTGGCAGGCGCCGACCTGGGACACGCAGTACCAGCCGACGATCCGCCGGGACGGGGACGGGGCGCAGGGGCACGGTCAGCCCGGCCAGGTGCAGCACACGCCGCAGCCGCAGCCCGGCCACGGGCAGCACACGCCGCAGCCGCAGCCCGGCCACGGGCAGCACACGCCGCAGCCGCAGCCGCAGCCGGATCCGTACGGACAGCCGCAGTCCGGTTCCTACGGGACGCCTCAGCCGCACCCTCCGTACCAGCAGCACTACCAGGAGCAGTACCAGCAGCAGCCGCAGCAGTACCCGCAGCACCAGGAGCCGCAGCAGTACCCGCAGCACCAGGGGCCACAGCCGTCGTACCCGCCCTCGGCGGCCGACACCGCGTATCTGCCGCCTCAGGGGGCCGCGGGCTCCTTCCCGCTGCCGCCCGAGGTCCCGGCCGGGCCCGTACCGCCCGCCGCACAGCCCGCACCCGTGACCGCTCCCGTGCCCGCGGCCGCACCCGTATCCGAGCCCGCGAGCGCGGCCGCGCCGTCCGGGCCCGGCGACACGGGGTACAGCGCGCCCACGACGCTGGGCAACGCCCGGATCACCGACGCCCAGCGGGCCCGCGCCGAGGGGCGCTCGCCGATCATCGCGCCGGGGATGCAGCCCGCTGCGCTCACCGCCGTGCTCGGCCTGCTGCTCGCGGGGGGCGCGGCGATCGGGACGTACGCCCTGCTCGTCCCGGTGGTGCTCCTCCAGGCGGTGACGGCCGCCGGCTGGTTCCGGCTCAACGGCATGTGGCCCGCCCGCCAGGGCATCGCGCTCGCCTTCGCCGGGGGCCTGGTCGCCGACATCGTCCTGCTCGCGGCGGGCCGGGAGCACGGCCCCGCCGTGCTGCTGGGCACCCTGGGCGTCTGGGTGCTGCTCACCGTGGTCCTCCAGCTCCGCAGCCACGCGGGGGCCGACGAGCGGATGTACGGCCTGATGGCCACCGTCGTCTCGGCGTCCCTCGCGGTGCTCGCGGGCGGACACCTCGCGGCGGTCCCGGACGCGGTGGTCGTCGGCGGGGTGGCCGTCGCGGCGGCCACGCTCGTCCGTGCGCTGCCCCTGCCCGGCGCGGTCTCCCTCGTGGCTGCCCTGCTCGCGGGCGTCGGCGCGGGCGTAGCGGCGGGCGCGCTGACGGACTTCGGCGTGAAGGGCGCGCTGCTCGGCTTCGCGGCGGGCGGCGCCGCGCTCATCGGGCTGCGGGTGGCGAGCTACGACTACCCGTCCCGGTTCGTGCACATGACCGCCGGGGTGGCGCTGCCGCTGACCGTGGCGGCCCCGGTCGTCTACCTGGTCGGCCGCGCCGTCCTCTGATTTCCGACACGCTGCTGACGGCCCCTCGGGAACCACCGGGGGGCCGTCGCTCGTCGATCACCCAGGGCGTCCACTTCCGCAGCAGTAGGCTCACGGTCGCCAGGGGGACCGATCGGCTCAAGGTGGGGGAACGACACAGATGCGCGCACTGCGAATACTGCTGGTCCTGGTGGTGGTGCTCGGCGGCCTCTTCCTAGCCGTCGACCGCGCGGCCGTCTGGTTCGCGGAGTCCGAGGCGGAGGACCGGGTCACGATCAGCGGGGACGGCCCCGCCACGACGGAGATCTCGATCAAGGGATTCCCCTTCCTCACCCAGCTCGCCGGATCCCAGCTCGACCGGGTCGACGTCAACCTCACCGGCATGAAGACCAGCGCGGCGGGCCGCACGATCCGGGTCAGCGAGGTCCGGGCCCGGCTCCACGACGTGAAGCTCGGCTCCGGGTATCGCAGCGCCACCGCCTCCCGCGCCACCGGCACCGCGCTCGTCAGTTACGAGGACCTGACGGCGGCGGCCAGCGACGGCGTCGTCGTGGAGTACGGCGGCAAGGGCAAGGCGAAGGTCACCGGCACGGTCGAGATCCTCGGCCGGCCGATCACACGCAGCGTGCTGTCCACCGTGACCCGCGTCGACGGCCACACGATCAAGGTGCGCGCGGACGAGGTGCCGGGCGAGGGGATCCCCGGCGTCGAGGAGCTGGTCCGCAAGAAGACCGACTTCGAGGGCGACATCGACGGGCTGCCGAAGGGCCTGGAGCTCCAGCAGGTCGAGGTGACCGAGAAAGGCCTGGAGATCTCGGTGACCGGTTCGGACGTCTCCCTGACGGGCTGACCGAGCGGGCGGATCCGACGCGAAGTCGGAGTGGATCCCGCGCGGATCCGGCACGGGATCGTGCCGGACCCGGCGTGGGGACGGTCCCGATGCGGCCCGGGCACGTCCGGATCCGGATAGTGAGACGCCCGCGTCCGGTCCGCAGATGCGGGGAAGGCGTGGGGAGAGTCCGGCGGCGAATCCGCTGCCCGGCACCGCCTCGTGTCCCACATAGCGGATGATCGTGTCTCACCATGCGACACGACGGTGACATCTCCGTCCGTACCTCCCTACGATCGGACCCATGAAGCGACAGGCGGACCTCACGAAGCGGCGGGCAGTAGACCTGTGCCGCGTCGCCGCCATGCTCTGTCGCACCTTCTGAGCGGGGCGCTCGCACCGCCGGAGCCACCCCGTTTCCCCCGGCCCCCCGACCGTCGCCCTTCGACCGTCACCAGGGCCGACCCCGTGCCCCGTACGCGCCGCGTTCCGTGCCTCCGCGCGTACACCCGCACCCAGCGAACTCCGCATCTCGCACCACCCCGCCGCAGACTGCCCCGGAGGAGAACAACATGAGCCGCAGCGACGTCCTGGTAGACGCCGACTGGGTCGAGGCCCACATCGACGACCCGCAGGTCGCGATCGTCGAGGTGGACGAGGACACCTCGGCGTACGAGAAGAACCACATCAAGAACGCGATCCGGATCGACTGGACCAAGGACCTCCAGGACCCGGTCCGCCGTGACTTCGTCGACCAGGCCGGCTTCGAGAAGCTGCTCAGCGAGAAGGGCATCGGCAACGACACGCTGGTCGTCCTCTACGGCGGCAACAACAACTGGTTCGCCTCGTACGCCTACTGGTACTTCAAGCTGTACGGCCACGAGAACGTGAAGCTCCTCGACGGCGGCCGCAAGAAGTGGGAGCTGGACTCCCGCGACCTGACCGACGTCGTCCCCACGCGCCCGGCCACGCAGTACACGGCCAAGCCGCAGGACGAGTCGATCCGCGCCTACCGCGACGACGTCGTCAAGGCCATCGGCAGCCAGAACCTGGTCGACGTGCGTTCGCCCGACGAGTTCAGCGGCAAGCTGCTCGCCCCGGCCCACCTCCCGCAGGAGCAGTCGCAGCGCCCCGGCCACGTGCCGAGCGCCCGCAACATCCCGTGGTCGAAGAACGCCAACGACGACGGCACCTTCAAGTCGGACGACGAGCTGAAGGCCCTCTACGAGGCCGAGCAGGTCGACCTGGCGAAGGACACCATCGCCTACTGCCGCATCGGTGAGCGCTCCGCGCTCACCTGGTTCGTGCTCCACGAGCTGCTCGGCCAGGAGAACGTCAAGAACTACGACGGTTCCTGGACCGAGTACGGCTCCCTCGTCGGCGTGCCGATCGAGCTCGGCGCCAACAAGTAACCCAGCGACCAGCACCACGACGACCCGAAGGACAGAACCATGTGTGGAGCACAGGCCGGTGGCCCCGACGCTTCGACGATCAAGCCCGGTGAGACCACCATCCAGGGCAGCGTGACCCGCGACGGCGAGCCCGTCACCGGCTACGTGCGCCTCCTGGACTCGACCGGTGAGTTCACCGCCGAGGTCCCGACCTCGGCGACCGGGCAGTTCCGGTTCTACGCGGCCGAGGGCACCTGGACGCTCCGCGCCCTGGTTCCGGGCGGCAGCGCCGACCGCACGGTCGTCGCCCAGACCGGCGGTCTCTCCGAGGTCGCCATCGCCGTCTGATCCTTCACGGGATCCGAGGCACGCCGTATCCGTACGGCACACCGAACGGCCGAAGGGCCGCACCCCAGGGGGTTGGACGCCACCTGACGCGGGGTGCGGCCCTTCGTGCCGTCCGGAGTCGGGCGTCCTACGCTGGAAGCATGTACGCCCGACGCAGGAAGAGCTACTTCCTGATGATGGGCGGATGCATCGTGCTCTTCGTGTCCGCCTGGGCCGTGGTGCGCCTGTGGTCCATGCCCGTCGCCATCGGCATGTGCGTCGTCGCCATGGTCATCCCGCCGATCGCCGCGATGATCGCCAACCGGCGTGGCCCGGACGACCGTTGGTGGGACGACCCCTCCGGCGACCCGAAGTCCGACGAGTGGTGGGACGAGCTGGACGGCAAGAGGCGGCGCTGAGGCCGGTCCCGGCCCGGGGTCAGTAGACGAGCGCCTGCGTCCCGTCCGCCATGGCCTCCTGCACGAAGACCTGCGCACCCGCGATGCGTACGCCCTCCAGCACGTCCTTCTCCGTGATGTCGCGCCGGGCCGCGCACTGGGTGCACAGGGTGATCCGGCCGCCCGCCAGGATCGAGTCCAGCAGGTCGGGCAGCGGGGCGGCGTGCGGCAGTTCGAACTCGGCGGCCCGGCCCGGCAGCGCGAACCACGAGGACTCCCCGGTCAGCCAGAGCGAGACCTCCACCCCGCTGGCGACGCCCACGGCCGCCACGGTGAAGGCCTGCGAACAGCGCTCGGCGGCCTCGGGCCCGGCGGTCACCTTGATCACAAGCTTCTTCGGCATATGCCGAACTGTAATCGTCCGGTGCGCAACCTCCTTGCCGGCTTGAGGGTCACCCCGCGGGCGCGGCCCGGCACCTGAACGAGAAGGCCGGGCCCCCACCCATTAGGCTGGGGGCCCGGCCCTGTCACCGCCGCCACCCGCTCGTCACGAGGAGCCCCCTGTGCTTGAGGCATTCTTCTCCGCCCTGCTGATCCTGGTCTGCGTGGGCGTCACCGCCTTCGCCGCGATCACCGTGAAGAAGCTGTACCAGGGCCAGCGCTGACCCTCGTCGGCCGCCGGTTTCCGCCCACCCCTCGCACCCTCACAGATCGTCTGAGCCGCTCATGATCGAGATTCCGTCCGACCTCCACCCGGACCTCGTCCCGCTGGCCTTCCTCCTCGGCAACTGGGCGGGCGCGGGCGTGTCCGACTTCCCCGGCGCCGAGAAGTGCAACTTCGGCCAGGAAGTCACCTTCAGCCACGACGGCCGCGACTTCCTGGAGTACGTCTCCCGCACCTGGGTCCTGGACGAAGAGGGCAAGCAGGTCCGGCCGCTGGAGACCGAGACCGGCTACTGGCGCATCGACAAGGACCGCAAGGTCGAGGTCGTCATGGCCCGCGACCAGGGCGTCATCGAGATCTGGTACGGCGAGCTCGCCGACCAGAAGCCGCAGATCGACCTGGTCACCGACGCGGTCGCCCGCACGGCGGCCTCCGGCCCCTACAGCGGTGGCAAGCGGCTCTACGGGTACGTCAAGAGCGACCTGATGTGGGTCGGCGAGAAGGCCACCCCCGAGGTCGAGCTGCGTCCGTACATGTCGGCGCACCTGAAGAAGGTCGTCACCCCCGAGGAGGTCGCGGAGATGGCGCGGAACCTCGAGGACATGCCGGACGACGGCATCGCCTTCTTCAAGTAGACCTCGCAGTGACGCGGGACCGGCCGGGGTTTGACCACACGCCCTAGACTGGGCGTGTGGTGACCACCGACTGGAAGACCGACCTTCGGCAGCGCGGCTACCGGCTGACGCCTCAGCGGCAGCTCGTCCTGGAGGCGGTCGACGCCCTGGAGCACGGGACTCCGGACGACATCCTGTGCGAGGTGCGCAGGACGGCGTCCGGCGTGAACATCTCCACGGTGTACCGGACCCTGGAGCTGCTGGAGGAGCTCGGGCTCGTCAGTCACGCGCATCTCGGCCACGGCGCCCCCTCGTACCACCTGGCCGACCGGCACCACCACATCCACCTGGTCTGCCGGGACTGCAAGGACGTCATCGAGGCGGACGTCTCCGTCGTCGCCGACTTCACGGAGAAGCTGCGCGCCGACTTCGGCTTCGACACCGACATGAAGCACTTCGCGATCTTCGGCCGCTGCGCGGGCTGCACGGCGGCGAAGGCGGCGGGCAAGGCGACGGAGAAGGCGCAGGACGCCGCGAAGGACCGTTCCGCCAAGTCGTAGGCTGGGCACATGAAGAGCCCCCTGCTGTCCCTGCCCGGCGCCGTCCCCGCCGAAGGCCGCGACGAAGGTGTCGCCGCGCACTACGGCGACCTGTTCCGCGAGCAACGCGCCCTCGCCGACGGCAACGGCTTCGTCGACCTCTCCCACCGGGGCGTCGTCACCGTCACCGGCGACGACCGGCTGGCCTGGCTGCACCTGCTGCTCACCCAGCACGTCAGCGACCTCGCCCCGCACCGGGCCACCGAGTCCCTCATCCTCTCCGCCAACGGGCACATCGAGCACGCGATGTACCTGGTCGACGACGGCACGACGGTGTGGATGCACGTCGAACCCGACACCCAGGCCGATCTGATCGCCTACCTGGAGTCGATGAAGTTCTTCTACCGGGTCGAGGTCGCCGACCGTACCGCGGACATCGCGCTCGTCCACCTCCCGGCCGGCTCCATCGCGGAGGTCCCGGACGGGGTGACCGTACGGGAGACCCCGCAGGGCCGGGACCTGTTCCTGCCGCGCGCCGAGCTGGAGGCGTTCGCCGCCGCCCACGGCCCCGCCGCCGGGATCCTGGCGTACGAGGCGCTGCGCGTCGAGGGGCACCGGCCGCGCGTCGGCTTCGAGACCGACCACCGCACCATCCCGCACGAGCTGGGCTGGATCGGCACCGCCGTCCACCTCCAGAAGGGCTGCTACCGGGGCCAGGAGACCGTGGCCCGCGTCCACAACCTGGGGAAGCCGCCGCGTCGCCTCGTCTTCCTCCACCTGGACGGCAGCGAGGTGCACCTGCCCGGCCACGGCACGCCGGTACGGCTGGCCGCCGACGGCCAGGAGGGCCGCCAGCTCGGCTTCATCACCACCTCGGCCCGCCACCACGAGCTGGGCCCGATCGCGCTGGCCCTGGTCAAGCGGAACGTGGCCGTCGACGCGGAGCTGATCGCCGGGGACACGGCGGCGGCCCAGGAGACGGTCGTCGAGCCGTAGGAACCCGTCCCGACCGCGTACGGTCCGACGGCGTACGGCTACACCTCGATGATCACCGTGAACGGGCCGTGATTCGTGAGCGAGACCCGCATGTCCGCTCCGAACCGGCCCGTCTCCACGTGCGCCCCCAGCGCCCGCAGCTGCGCCACCACCTCGTCCACCAGCGGCTCGGCGACCTCGCCCGGCGCCGCGGCGTTCCAGGTGGGCCTGCGCCCCTTGCGGGCGTCCCCGTAGAGAGTGAACTGAGAAATCACCAGGAGGGGCGCATGCACATCGGAACAGGACTTCTCGCCCTCCAGGATGCGCACCGACCAGAGCTTGCGGGCCAGCTGCGCCGCCTTCTCGGGGGTGTCGTCATGGGTGACCCCGACCAGCACACACAGGCCCTCACCGACGATCTCCCCGACGATTCCCGGGGCCGAGGGGTCGTCCGTCGCACCGGCGACGGAGACGCTCGCACCATCCACTCTCTGTACCACTGCACGCATACAGACCAACCTATCTTGGGCTGAACGGGTACAGAGCGCCTGCGTCGGCACGCTGCGGGGTGGCACGATGCACGATGTCGGTGTGCCGACGCACCGGTCGAGGGGACGGAACAGCATGAGTACATATGGAGCCGGACAATCTCCCGGTGCCGTACCGGGCGCACGTCACCGCACCAGCACCCTGCGGTCACCCGTACAGCGCAGTCTGCCGGGACAAGGCCCCGCACGGCCACCCGCGCCGGCCACCGCCGCCGCCGTGCCGGAGCAGGCGGGCGGCGACGCGGGATTCGGCGGGCTGCGGCTGCCGGAGCTGCGGACGCTGCGCCGGGACGCCCAGCGCGACGAGGCCGATCTCAGTTACGTACGCCGACTCGTGCAGGGCCGGATCGACATCCTCCGTGCCGAGCTGGCCCGCCGCCGGAATCCGGAGGCCCCGGTGGAGGACGCCGCCGTGGTCGACCGGCTCTCCGAGATCCTGGCCGACACCCCGTCCCGGCACCGCTCCTCCGCCCGGCACGTCACGCTGGCGACGCCGCGCGGCGACGAGTTCCGGCAGCTCGCCGCGGAGAACCTCGCCGAGGTCGAGCTGTCCGACCTGGACGCCCGGACGGACGAGGAGCTGCACACGGCGATGGGCCGGCTCGTCCGCTACGAACAGCAGGTCTCCCGGCGCCGTCACGAGCTCCAGCGCACGGCCGACGATTGCGGCGCGGAGATCGCCCGCAGGTACCGTGACGGGGAAGCACAAGTGGACGACCTGCTCGCCTGAAGCGACCCTTCCGGGCGCGGGTGTCCCGCACCCCCGTCCCCGGAAGGCCACCATGACGTCGACCGACTCCCCGTCCGCCATACCCTCCGCTCCGGCCCCCGTCCCGCCCGTCCTGGCCGAGGTCGTGCGCTCCGGGTTCACGGAGGGACACCACCGCGGATCGCTGGTCCTGCTGGCCGCCGACGGCAGCGTGGAGCGGGCGATCGGCGACCCGGCGGCGCCGGTCTTCCCCCGGTCCTCCAACAAGCCGATGCAGGCCGCCGCGATCCTGCGGGCCGACCTCGACCTGTCGGGCGAACGGCTGGCGCTCGCCTCCGCGAGCCACTCCGGGGAGCCCTTCCACCTCGACCTCGCGCGCAAGATGCTCGCCGAGCACGGACTGAGCCCCGCCGACCTCCAGACCCCGCCCGACCTGCCGCTGGACCCTGTGGAGGCGGAGACGTACCTCGCGGCCGGGAACGTACGCGAGCGGATCACGATGAACTGCTCCGGCAAGCACGCCGCGATGCTCGCCGTCTGCGTCCGCAACGGCTGGGACACCGCCACCTACCTCGCCCCGGACCACCCGCTCCAGCAGCTCGTCGGCCAGGTCGTGGCCGAGGCTGCGGGCGAGCCCGTCGCGGCGCTCGGCACGGACGGCTGCGGGGCCCCGCTGATGGCGATCGGGCTGACCGGTCTGGCCCGCGCCTTCCGCTCCTTCGTTCTGGCGGAGCCCGGCAGCGCCGAGCGCCGGGTCGCGGACGCGATGCGCGCCCACCCGGAGTACGTCGCGGGCACCCGGCGCCCGGACACCTGGCTGATGCGCGAGGTGCCCGGGACGCTCTCCAAGATGGGCGCCGAGGCGGTCCAGGCGGTCGCCCTGGCCGACGGGCGGGCCCTGGCCTTCAAGATCGACGACGGGTCGGTCCGGGCGCTCGGCCCGGTGCTCGCCCGCGCCCTGGAGCTGCTGGGCGTGGACGCCCCGGTGGTCGCCAGGATCGGCCGGTCGCCGCTGCTCGGCGGGGCGGCCGAGGTCGGGGAAATTCGCGCGACATTCTGAACCGTGCCTGCCTAGCGTGGAGGAATGAGTCCTGATGTCCGTACCGTCGCCCCGTCCGAGTTCCCTGATTGGATGAGGGCGGTGCGGACCGGCTTTCTGACCGCCGGGGGGTTGCCGAGCGAGGAGTTGGTCAAGGACCGTCGCGCCGATGTCGACCTCTCCCGCGTACAGGGCGTCTTCGACGCCGGGCGGTGCGTGGCGACGTACCGCTCGTTCGCCCAGCAGCTGACCGTGGTCGGCGGGGCCACCGTGACGGCCGACGCGGTCACCGGGGTGACGGTGACGCCCACGCACCGCCGCCGCGGGCTGCTCAGCCGGATGATGGCGACGGACCTGGCGGCGGCCAAGGAGCGCGGCGAGGTGGTCGCCTCGCTGATCGCCGCGGAGTACCCGATCTACGGGCGGTACGGCTTCGGCCCCGCCGCCCGGGCCGCCGAGTGGGAGGTCGACGTACGCCGGGCCGGCCTCGACCCGCGCCGCTCCGGGCAGCCGGCGGACGGCGGCCGGATCGAGATGGTGGACGGCGCGGACATCCGCAAGACCGGCCCCGAGGTGCACGCCGCGCTGGCGGCCCGGCAGCCCGGAATCGTCAGCCGTGGCGAGCGCTGGTGGCGGACGCATACGGGCGTCGCGCCCCGCGCGGATCACGAGACCTGGACCGAGCCGTTCTACGTGGTGCACCGCGCCGCGAACGGCGAGGTCGACGGCCTGCTGGTGTACGGCGTGGACGACAAGTGGGGCGACTCCAAGCAGCCGCTGAACACCGCTTCCGTACGGGATATGATCGCGCTGAACCCGGCGGCGGAGCGGGCCCTGTGGCACTACCTCTGCTCGGTCGACTGGATCGCCACCGTCCGCTCCGGCTACCGCGCCCCCGACGACCTGCTCCCGCTGCTGCTCCCCGACCCGCGCGCGGCCCGGATCATCACCGACACGGACTGGCTGTGGCTGCGGATGCTGGATGTGCCGCGCGCCCTGGAGGCCCGGACGTACGGTACCGACGCGTCGCTCGTCCTGGAGGTCCGGGACGAGGCGGGGCTGGCCGGGGGCCGCTTCCTGCTGGACGCCTCGGGCTCCGGTGCCCGCTGTACGCCGACCACCCGGAGCGCCGATCTGGCCCTGGGGGTCGGGGAGCTGTCCACGCTGTATCTGGGCGACGAGTCCGTGCGGCGGCTGGTGGACCTGGGCCGGGTCGAGGAGCTGCGGGCGGGTGCGGCGGCGACGGCGGACGCGGTGTTCCGTACGGGGCGGCGGCCGTGGTGCCCGGACGTGTTCTGAGGAGTCTGCGTCCCGGGGTCAGCGCGTCCGGATCCGGAACAGCGTCCCCGAGGCGCTGATCGCCACGGCGAGCATCCCCGCCGCCCAGGCGAGCGCGATCCAGGGGGTGCTGCCCACGTCCTGGCCGAGCAGGAGCCCGCGCAGGGACTCGATGGCCGGGGTGATCGGCTGGTGGTCGGCGAAGCCGTGGAGCCAGTCCGGCATGTTCTCGGTCGGGACGAACGCGCTGCTCGGGTAGGGCAGGAACGACATGAAGAACGTGAAGCCGCTCGCCGCCTCCGGGGTCCTGGCCAGCAGACCGATCGCCGCCGAGATCCAGGACAGGGCCACGATGTAGGCGACCAGCACGGCGGCCACCAGGAGCCAGCCGCTCCAGGAGGCGGCGGGGCGGTAGCCGATCAGCAGCGCGACACCGAAGACCAGGGCGGTGGAGCAGAGATTGCGGACGGTGCTGGCCGCCACATGGCCCGCGAGCACCGGCGTACCGCCCACGTCCAGGGAGCGGAAGCGGTCGATGATGCCGCCCTTCATGTCCTCGCTGACGGCGGTGGCGGTGGTCGCGGCGCCGAACCCGGCGGACAGGAGCAGGACGCCCGGGACGACGTACATGACGTACGAGTCGTAGTCCGCGCCGGTGTCGATCGCGCCGCCGAAGAAGTAGACGAAGATCAGCATCATCATGATCGGCAGGGCCAGGGACGTGATCAGCGCGTCGATGTTGCGGCTGCTGATGCGCAGGGCGCGGGTGGCCATGACGGCGGTGTGGGTGAGCGGGCCCGCCCCGCGCCCGGGGTCGCGGGCGGCCCCGTCGGGGAGCCGGGCCGGGCTGCTGCGCCGAACGGCGGTGTCAGACATGGGTGGATGCCTCCGGGGGCGTGGGCGCGTTCGAGGTCAGGGTCAGGAAGACGTCGTCGAGGGTCGCGCTGTGCAGGCCGAAGCTCTCGATCTCGTGGCCGGTCGGGTCGATCTCGTCGAGCAGGGCGCGCACCTGGGCCGCCGAGCCGTCGGTGGGCAGGCCGAGCGTGAGGGTCTCGGGGGAGTGGTGGACGGCTCGGGCGGCCAGGCGGAGGTAGGCCTCGCGGCTGGTGAGGACCAGGTCGAGGCGGTGTCCGCCGACGCGGGACTTGAGGTCGGCGGCGGTGCCCTCGGCGGCGATCCGGCCCTGGTTCAGCAGCGCGATCCGGTCGGCGAGGCGGTCGGCCTCCTCCAGGTACTGGGTGGTGAGCAGGACGGTCGCCCCGCGTGCGGCCAGCTGCCGGACGATCTCCCAGAGCTCCTGGCGGCTGCGCGGGTCGAGGCCGGTGGTCGGCTCGTCCAGGAAGAACACCCCGGGCTCCGGTGAAGCGACGAGCCCGGCGGCCAGGTCGAGCCGGCGGCGCATCCCCCCGGAGTACGTCCGGACCGGGCGACGGGCGGCCGCGGTGAGGTCGAAGCGCTCCAGCAGCTCCGCCGCCCGGCCCCCGGGCCCGGGCCCCGGGGGGGGGGGGGGGCGGGGGCAGATTAGGAGGGTGAAGACGGGGGGCGGGGGGGGGAGCACGGCGGCGGCCGGGGCGGGGGCGGGGGCGGGGCCCCCCCCGCCCCCCCCGCCCCCCCCGGGGCCCCCGGGGGGGCGCCCCCCCCCCCGCCCCCCCCCCCGCCCCCCCCCCCCCCCCCCCCCCCCCCCCCCCCCCCCCCCCCCGGCCCGGGGCAGTCCGGTGAGCCGGGCCATCATTCGCAGGTTCTCCTCGCCGGTCTGGGTCTCGTCCACGGCGGCGAACTGGCCGGTGAGGCTGATGGAGCGGCGCACCGCGCCCCGGTCGGCGACGACGTCGTACCCCGCGACGCGGGCGGTGCCGGAGTCGGCCTCGGTCAGCGTCGCGAGGATCCGTACGGCGGTGGTCTTGCCGGCCCCGTTCGGCCCGAGCAGGGCGAAGACCGTGCCGCGCCCGACCTGGAGGTCGATGCCGTCGAGGACCCGGACGGCGGGCTTCCCGTAGGACTTGGTGAGGCCGTACGCCTCGATGGCGGGGGCGGAGTCTCCGCTCGGCCGGATCGGGTCGGTCATGTCAGGACCCCCTTCTGCGTATGACATACGCGTTATTGCGTAAGCATTACGCATCCCTAGGATGGGGTCAAGGCGAACGGGGGCGCGGGGCGCGGCTGCGGCGTGGACGAGACGCCGGGCGAAGGGGATGCGGTGACGGAGAAGAGCAGCGCGGCCGGCGGCGACCTGCCGGCCAGCCTGGAGGCGGCCTGGGGGCTGCGGGACCGCCCGGCGAAGGGCCCGAAGCCCGGCCTGAGCCTGGAGCGGATCGTGGCCGCCGCGGTGCGCCTCGCGGCGGCCGAAGGGCTCGGGGCCGTGTCGATGGGCCGGGTCGCGAAGGAGCTCGGCGCGTCCACGATGTCCCTGTACCGGTACGTCTCCGCCAAGGACGAGCTGTACGTCCTGATGCAGGAGACCGCCTTCGGGCCCCCGGAACCGCTGTCCGCCCTGGAGTCCGGCGCGGGCTGGCGGGAGGCGCTCGCCGAGTGGGCGTCCGCGCAGCGGGACCGGTTCCACGCCCACCTCTGGCTGCTCCGGATCCCCGTCGGGGGCCCGCCCGCGACCCCGAACTCGCTGGCCTGGTGGGAGCAGGGGCTCCAGGCGCTGGAGGGCAGCGGGCTCGATGAGGGCGACAAGATCTCGGTGGTCCTGCTGGTCTCCAACTTCGTCCGCAGCGAGGCGGTCCTGATGGCCGACCTGACCGCCGCCGTGGCCGCGCGCGGGGTGTCGCCCGAGGACGTGATGGCGTCCTACGAGCGCACGCTCAGGCGGCTGGTCGACCCCGCCCGGCACCCCGGGATCTCCCGGCTGCTGGAGTCCGGGGTGTTCACGGAGCCGGACGACCCGGACTACGAGTTCACCTTCGGCATGGAACGCCTGCTGGACGGTGTGGAGGCGCTGATCCGCAGGACGGCCGAGGGCTCCCGCGCCCCGGGCGGCGACGTCAAGTCCGCTTGAGATCAAGGGCGTACGCTTCATGGTCATGAGCGGAGAGAACGCCGGGAACGAGTCCGTGGGCGGACCGGGGAACGAGCCCGGAAGCGGGCCCGGCTCCCGGTCCGGAAGCGGGCCCGGCCCCCGGACCGGAAGCGGGTCCGGCCATGGTTCCGGCGGGCAGGCCGCCGGTCACGCGCGGCAGCGGGCCGCCGGTTCGGCGCCGCTCGGTCTGCGGGAGCGCAAGAAGCAGCTGACCTACCAGGCGGTCTCCGACGCCGCCATCGCGATGTTCCTGGAGCGCGGCTTCGACAAGGTGTCCGTGGCGGAGGTGGCGGCAGCGGCGGACATCTCCAAGCCGACGCTGTTCCGGTACTTCCCCGCCAAGGAGGACCTGGTGCTGCACCGGTTCGCCGACCACGAGGACGAGCCCGCCCGGGTGGTCGCCGGACGGGCCTCCGGCGACAGCCCGCTGGACGCCCTGCGCCGCCACTTCCTCGACGGCCTCGACCGCCGCGACCCGGTGACCGGCCTGTGCGACGTACCCGAAGTGCTGGCCTTCCTCGGCCTGTTGTACGGGACGCCGTCGCTGGTGGCCCGGATGTACGCCTACCAGGGCCGCTCCGAGGCGGCCCTCGCCCGGGCGCTGGGCGGCGGGGCGGCCGACCGGCTCGCGGCCGGGCAGATCGTCGCCGTCCTGCGCATCCTGGCCCTGGACAACTGGAGTCGGATCGACGCGGGGGAGAGCGCCGACCGGGTCTACGCGGGCGCGGTCCAGGCGGCCGAGGACGCGTTCGTCCAGCTGCGGACGGGCCTCGAGCCGGGGCCGCGCGGCTGAGGGCGCGGGCCGGTCGGGCGCGTGGACCGGTCCGGCGCGTGGACCGGTCAGGGGCGTGGGCCGGTCAGGGGCGGGCCGGGCACGTGGTCGCGCGGCCGGTGTCACGGTCGGCCGGTCCACGGTGGTCAGTCGGCGAGCAGGGCGGCGGTCAGCTCGTGGCGCCGGTCCGCCAGTCGGCCCTGATGCCGGTCCCACTCCGCACGGCCGCTCTCCTCGTACGCCGCCGCGTACGCCGCGTCCCCCCGCGCCACCCGCGACTCGACGAACGCCCGGCACACGGCGGTGGCCTGCTCGATCACCCGGGGCAGCGCGGCCCGGTCCGCGCGCCCCAGTCCGTAGCCGCCGGCCAGGACCCGTAGCCGGTGGGGCAGTTCGAGTCCGGCGCGCCCCCGCATCGGTGCCCAGTAACGCGCCGCCATGGCCACGTCCCACACCGGGCGGCCCGGCGAAGCCAGGTCGAAGTCGATGAGGGCGGCGGCGCGACCGTCCCGGAACACCACGTTCTCCAGGCACACATCGTTGTGGCAGACCACCGCGCCGGGAGCCGCAGCCCCCTCCGGGTCGGCCAGGTCGGCGGGCCAGCCGGCCGCGCGGTCGAACCGTACGACCGCCGCCGCCTCGTGCATCCGCCGGAGCAGCGCCCCCACGGAGCGCAGGGCCTCGTCCGTCCAGGCCCAGGCCGGGTGCGGGGCGACGGCGACCTCGCCGGGCACGTACGAGAGCCGCTCGCGGAGACCGGAGGCGGAGACCCCCAGGGGCGCGGGCACGCCGTCGAACCCCTGCCCGCGCAGCGCCCGGAGATAGGCGTGCAGGGCGGCGACGTGCGGTGGGGCGGGACGTTCGACGGCGTCACCGTGGCGGAGGACGGCTCCGGCGTTGGCCATCCCACCGGACAGCACTTCCGGCTCCCGGCCCATGGGGTCACCGCTTCCGGTCCGCGGGGTCACCGCTTCCGGTCCATGGGGTCACCGCTCCCGATTCACGGGGTCACCGCTCCCGGCCGGGCGCGGAGCCCACTCCGCGCAGGACCCCAACGCGGCGCGCAGGTCAGCCGGTTCGCGGTAGAGGACCCCGGTCATGCCGAGGGCGGCGGCCGCGTCGACGTTCTCCTGCCGGTCGTCCACGAACAGGCACCGCGCCGCTGGTACGCCCGCCCGTTCGGCCGCGATGCGGTAGACGGCCGGGTCCGGCTTGGCCACCTGCTCCACCGCACTGCTCACGACCGCGTCGGCCAGATCGGTCAGACCCAACAGGGCGAGGTCGTCCTCCAGTTGGAGGGTGGCGTTGGTGACGAGCACCAGAGGAACGTGGGTCCTGGCCCGTCGCAGCAGCGCCACCACCTCCTCGTCGGCCCGGACGGGCGCGTCCGCGAGGGCCTGGCCCAGCTCGCGGGCCCGGTCCGCGCCCACCCGGTCCGTGAGCCCCGCGGCGATGGCATCCACCCAGGCGGCGGGGGTGATCCGGCCCAGGAGCAGCGGGAGATCGACCTCGGGCGCGTAGGCGACCTCGGTCGTCGCGCCCTCCGGCAGCCCGGCGGCCCGTTCCAGGGCGGCGAGCGGGGCGGTGTCGTAGAAGCGGACGACGTTGTCGAGGTCGCAGAGCACGGCGTCGAAGGCACGGCCGACGGGGGCCGCCGGTGCGGAGGCGGGCATGGTGAGTGCGGAGGTGGGGCCGGTGGGTGAGGCGTCGGGGGAAGCGTCGGGGGACGCGATCGGGGTGCGGTCGTCGCCCGGGGCGTAACGCGTGCTCATGCCTGGTCTCCTCCGTGGCCTTCGACATGGTGATGCGTGATCGACCATAGGCGGCCGCCGGACCGTTCATGGCCGAGCACTGCCGCCCGTCCGGACGGCCCGCGGGACAGAGCGCGTCACCGGGCGGCCCGCCTCGCCGTCGCGGTGCGCGGGCGTCCCGCCGGTGCGCCCCGACCGGAACATCAGGGCCGCGACGACGAAGGCAGCGGCGAGGAGTCCCGCACCGACCGTGAACGCCAGCCGGTAGCCGCCGGTCAGAGCCTCGGCCGAGGACAGTCCGGCGGCGCCGAGCGCCTCGGTCCGCCCGGCGGCCAGGGTGGACAGGACGGCCACGCCGAGGGCCGGCGGGCAGCATGGCGAGGCCCGTGGCGGCTCCACCTCTGATCGGTGGGCCGGGTGGGCGGGAGTGTCGGCTTGTCGCGGGTGTCAGCTCACCGTGAGGCCGGCGAGCAGCTCGGCGGCGGGCTTCGGGTGGACGAGCCAGCGCAGATGGCTGCCTTCGAGCGTCCGGACGTCGAAGGGGTTGTCCGGGGTGAGGGCGTCCGCCTCGCGGATCATGCGGTCCTGCACGGCGGGCGGCACGCTGGTGTCGGCGGCCAGGCGCACATAGGTCCTGGGTATCCGGCCCCAGGTCGCGGCCTGCGCCCGGTCGGCCGACGTACCGACGTCGAGGTTCTCGTCGGGCTGGAAGGTGTTGAGAAAGTTGCGGAACTCGTCGTCGGTGAGGTCGGCGGCGAAGGCGTGCCGGAACGCGTCGATCGCCCCCGGGTCGGCCGTACGGAAGTTGACCCGCAGCAGCCCGAGTTCGGCCGGGTTCCCGACGAGCGCGAGGGCCAGGGCTCCCGCGTCGACGTCCGCCATCTCCGGCTCGGCGTAGTAGTCGCCGACGGACAGGTCGACCGGACACCAGGCGGAGACGTACACGATGTGGTCGACCAGGTCGGGCCGCAGATTGCCGACCGCGGTGATGGTGGCGCCGCCCCGGCTGTGTCCGACGAGGACCGTGGGCCCGTTCCGCTTGGCCCGTTCGAGGGCCTCGATCACGCGGGCCACGCTGTCCGCGAGGGTGACGCCCTTGATGGACCCCGGTTCCGCGGCGAGGCCTTCGAGATCCTGTGGAGCCTGGTAGGCCGCGGGGAAGGTGGCCTCGAACCCGTGCCCCGGGAGGTCGACCGCGGCCGAACGGTGCCCGAGCAGGCCGAGTTCGGCTTGGAGCGGCGCGAAGGAGAACGAGTTCGCGAAGGCTCCGTGGACGAGGACGAAGGTCGGTTGATTCGGCATGCTGCCCAGGCTCCAATGGAATGATCTTCGAAGGCAATGCCCGGGAGGCGGGTGTTCGGGTTCGGGAGGGCGGGGCGGGGCACGGTGTGTGGTCACTGCTCGGTCGAGGTCGAGGTCGACGGCGGGGGCGAGTGCAGCGGCGGTAGCGACGGTGCAGGCCCGGGTTCCCGGAGTTCGGCGCGAAGCAACACCGGGACAGCGATACCGAACACCGCGGCGAGCAGGCAGATTCCACCGCACACAGTGAAGAACATGGCGGCGCCCCACACGGCCACGGTGATGCCGACCACGGGGAAGAGGATCGGGGCGAGCCCCAGTGCGCACAGGGTCGTGACCGAGGTGACCCGGCCCAGATAGCGGGGCTCGGTCTCCGTCTGGACCAGGGCGCCGGTGACCGCCGCGGTGACCCCGTTGGTCAGCCCGATCAACGCGCCGAAGGCGACGGCGTACGGCAGGGGCCGCGTGTGCCCCAGGGCGACCGCTCCCACGGCCGTGACGAGCAACGCGCCGGACATCGCCGGCCCGGCGCGCGGGACACGGGCCCGTACCGCGAGCAGCAGCGCGGCGGCGGCTGCCCCGACGCTGAACGCGCTCGCGATCCACCCCATGCCCGCAGCGCCCCAGCCGCGTTCGTCCGCCAGGAGCACCAGGCCGGCGGCGACCGGACCGCTGAAACACATCTCGCTCAGACCGATCACCGTGATCAGTGGTGCGAGCATCCGATGCCGGCGGATGTAGCTCAGTCCGTCACGCAGCGCGTCGCGTCGCCGGCGCCGACAGCACCGGCGCGGCCCGAACCGGTCCGCCACGACGCCTCCGCCGAGCATGAGTACCGCCCGGGGTAACGCCCCGGCAGCGATCACGAGACCGACCTGCGACGGCCCTGCGGCCCGAGTGGCGGACCAGGAGAGGGCGAGGAAGTACACCACGTCGCCGGTGACGGAGGCGGTGTGGGCGGCGAGCCAGCGCAGCACGTTCATGTCCCGGTACGCGGGCAGCGCGGGCGCCGCTGTGCCGTACGAGGTCATTTCCGGCCGTCCCCTGCGTCGAGATCCACGCTGCCGGGCACGGGAAACGCCTGTACCTGCAGCGATACGGGGACGGCACCCTGCGGCGCGTCGGCCTGGCTGTAAGCCGTGGCGCGCGACACTTTTGCAAGCATGTGCTTGCAAAAGTTAGCAAGGGTGTTGCACTATCGGGTCATGGCATCACTCAACGTCGGCAATCTCGGTGAGTACCTGCGGGAGCAGCGCCGTGCAGCGCAGCTCTCGCTGCGGCAGCTCGCCGATGCCACCGGGGTGTCGAACCCGTATCTCAGCCAGATCGAGCGCGGTCTGCGCAAGCCCAGCGCGGACGTGCTCCAGCAGGTCGCCAAGGCGCTGCGGATCTCGGCCGAGACCCTGTACGTCCGTGCGGGGATCCTCGACGAGCGGGAGCGGGAGGAGCTGGAGACGCGGGCGGTCATTCTGGCCGATCCGTCGATCAACGAGCGGCAGAAGAACGTTCTGCTGCAGATCTACGACTCCTTCCGCCGCGAGAACGGATTCGCCCCCGGGCCCGACGCTGAAGCGGACGCGGCAGCGGCAACCGCAACGGCAACGGCAGCGGCAACGGACGACGGTGTGAACGCGGAAGCCGGCGCCGAAACCGACGCGGGTCGCGATGCCGGGCCGCCCCGTAACGGCGACGACGCCGGTACGGGCTCCACCAATGACGTCACCGAAGACGTCACCGAAGACCAAGACCCTCACAACAGCTAACAGCTGGTTCTGATGATCCGGGAGGACCACAGTCATGGCCATCACCGATGACCTGCGCAAGACCCTCACCGACCCCACCCCCCTCTACTTCGCCGCCGGTACGGCCGACCTGGCCGTGCAGCAGGCGCGCAAGGTCCCGGCACTGATCGAGCAGCTGCGGTCCGAGGCGCCCGAGCGGATCGACGCCGTGCGCAACACCGACCCCAAGGCCGTGCAGGAGAAGGTGACCACGCAGGCCAAGGAGGCCCAGGCCACCGTGCAGGCGAAGGTCACCGAGGTGTTCGGTTCGTTCGACGCCGCCGACCTGAAGAAGCTGGGCGAGAACGCCCAGGACCTGGCGCTCCGCAGCGTGGGCGTGGCCGCCGAGTACGCGATCAAGGCCCGGGAGACGTACGAGAAGGTCGCCGAGCACGGCGAGCAGACCGTACGGACCTGGCGCGGGGAGACCGCGGAGGAGATCGTCGAGATCGCCGCCGTCATCGAGGCCGAGCCGAAGAGTCGGCCGAAGGCGAGCCCCAAGCCCGCCGCGACGAAGGCCTCGCCCGCCGCCAAGCCCGCCGCGACGAAGACCTCGCCCGTGGCAGCCGGCTCGGCCAAGCCCGCTGCCACCAAGGCCTCGCCCGCCGCCCCGGTGAAGTCCGCCGAGGCCAAGGCCGCGCCCGCCAAGAAGGCGCCCGCGCCGCGCAAGCCCGCGGCCAGGAAGACCCCGCCGACCGACGGCAAGTGACCCCCAGGGACCGGCCCTCCAGGGGCCGGACCCTCGCAGGTCCGGCCCCTACGGGTCGTTCCAGGGCGCGGTACGCGTGACCGGGGCGCGGGGTGGGCACCTTTACGGGTGGCCGGCTCGTTGTCCCGGTACCTTGGCCTTCACGGCCGCAGGGCGCTCACACTCACTAGGCGGTACACACCATGTTGCTCTCAGCATTCGGCTCACTCCTCCAGCTGCTCTATCTGGCGATGCTGGTGCTGGCCGTGGTCGCGTTCGTCTTCGCGGCGACCGCCCGTGAGGACGCCTACCGTGCCGCCGACAAGAAGAAGAAGTCCTTCTGGCTGATCATCCTTGGCATTGCCGTCGCCGTGAACCTGCTTCCCGCCTCGCTCTTCTTCCTCCAGATCGCCGGCGTGATCGCGTCGATCGTCTTCATGGTCGACGTGCGTCCCGCGCTCAAGCAGGTCTCGGGCGGCCGAAAGGGCGGCTCCAGCAGTGACGGACCGTACGGTCCCTACAACGGCGGGCGCTGAGCCCTCGCCGCCCCCGCGGGCGGCGACGGCGGCCGGTCGACGGACGCGGGGTGGGAGCGCGGTGCGCTGCCGCCCCATCGTCGTATCCGCTCCGGATCGCGGCCCAGCAGCAGCACCGCCACATCGTCGGTCAGCTCGCCGCCGTTCAGCTCCCGCACCTCGGCGACCGCCGTCTCCAGCAGTTCGTCGCCGGTCAGGCCCTCCGTCAGCCGGCCGTTGATCATCGCGACCATGCCGTCCTGGCCGAGCCGCTCGCTGCCGCCGGTCCCCACGCGCCCCTCGATGAGCCCGTCCGTGTACATCATCAGGCTCCAGGCGCCGCCCAGCTCGACCTGACGGCGCGGCCACCGGGCCCGCGGCAGCAGCCCCAGGGCCGGTCCGCCGTCCTCGTAGGGGAGAAGCCGCGCCGGCCGGCCGTGGCGGGCGAGCAGCGGCGCGGGGTGTCCGGCCAGGCAGAGTCCGGCCCGCCGCCCGTCCGGCGCGATGTCGACCGTGCACAGCGTCGCGAAGATCTCCTCGCTCTGCCGTTCGTGCTCCAGCACCTGCTGGAGCGTGGAGAGCAGCTCGTCCCCGCACAGCCCGGCCAGGGTCAGCGCCCGCCAGGCGATCCGCAGCTCGACGCCGAGCGCCGCCTCGTCCGGGCCGTGGCCGCAGACGTCGCCGATCATCGCGTGGACCGTGCCGTCCGGGGTGCGGACGACGTCGTAGAAGTCGCCGCCGAGCAGGGCGCGGCTGCGGCCGGGGCGGTAGCGGGCGGCGAAGCTCAGTCCGGAGCCCTCCAGCAGCGGGGTGGGCAGCAGGCCGCGCTCCAGGCGGGCGTTCTCCTGGGCGCGCAGCCGGGACTCGGTCAGCTGGTGCTGGGCCATGTCGGCGCGCTTGCGCTCCACGGCGTACCGGATGGCGCGGCTCAGGACGCGCGCGTCCAGCTCGCCCCGGAAGAGGTAGTCCTGCGCCCCGACCCGTACCGCCTCGGCCGCCAGCTCGGTGTCGTCCTCGGCGGTCAGCGCGAGGACCGCGTGCAGCGGGGCGATGCGCAGTACGTGGGTGAGGGCCGCCAGTTCGTCGGCCCGCTCGGAGAGGGGCTCGGTCCGCCCGGGGTCGGGTTCTCCGGGGCCCGCGACCGGCAGCGCCAGGTCCAGCAGGATGCAGTCCACGTCGTCGGTGAGCAGTCGCGCCGCCTCGGTGAGGTTGCGGGCGGTACGGATACGGACCCGGGTTCCGGCGGCGGCCGAGAGCTCGGGGACGGTGATGGTGGTGCCCGCCGGGTCGTCCTCGATCACCAGCAGGGTGAGGTCGCCGTGGGAGGTCTCCGCAGCGGGCACGGAGCGCTGCTGCGGTACGGGTACGGGCATCGGTTCGGGTTTCCTTCCCTCCCCCCGAGGGCGCGGCGGGTCGACGATCGACGATCCGCCAGTCGGGGACGATAGCGGTCCGCGGCGGGGGAACGGAATGGCCCACGGGGACCGGCCCCTGTCATATGCGCCGTCATAAGCCGCGTCCCGACACGGATCCGGCGCGATGGACCGCCGTACGAGGCCGGAAGCGCCCATGACAAACATCACGCGCCCCACCGGCGGCGTCGTGGCCCCGCTCACGTGGGCCGGGTCACCCCGGCGGATCCCCGTACGTGTCCGGGCGTGCCCTACTTGTCCGGGCGGACCACCCCGAGGATCTTCATCGAGCCCGCGCCCGCCAGCGTGACGTTGCGGCCGGGGCGCGGGGAGTGGACGATCGCGCCGTCGCCGACGTACATCCCGACATGGCTGGCGTCGGCGTGGTAGATGATCAGGTCGCCGGGGCGCATGTCCTGGATGTCGATGCGCGGCAGCAGCCGCCACTGCTCCTGCGAGGTGCGCGGGATCGGCCGCTTCGCCGCCAGCCAGGCCTGGGACGTCAGACCGGAGCAGTCGTACGAACCCGGGCCCTCCGCTCCCCAGACGTACGGCTTGCCTATCTGCGCCGTCGCGAAGGCCACCGCCGCCGCTCCGGCCTCGCTCGCCTCGCCGCTGACGTCCTTGACCGCGCCGGAGGAGAGCCAGGCGGTCTGCGCCTCGTCCGCCGCGTCCCGCTCCAACTGGCGGAGCCGGTCGCGCTCCTTCTTCTCCAGCTGCGATTCGAGCTTCTCCGCCGCCTTGATCTGGGCGTTGATCTTCTTCTTGGCCTTGGCCTGCTTGACCCGGTTCGTCTCCAGCTTCTCCCAGTTGGCGCTGGCGTCCTGGGTGTACGTCTCCAGGTCCTGCTGCGTCTGGTTCAGCTCGGTCAGGAGCGACTTGGAGGCCTGCTGGCTCTGGTGGACCTTGTTGATCCCGTCCAGGAAGAGCTTCGGGTCGTCGCTCAGGGCCAACTGCGCGCCGGGCGGCAGGCCGCCGTTGCGGTACTGCTCGCGGGCCTGGGCACCGGCCCGGTCCTTCAGCGCGGCGATGCGCGCCTGGCCCTCGACGATCGCCTTGGCCAGCTTCACGATCTCGCCGGACTGCTTCTTCGTCTGCTCCTCGGCGAGGTTGTACGCGTCCGTCGCCGCGCCCGCCTTCCGGTACAGCGTCTCGATCTGCTCGCGGACCTTCTCCAGGTCCGCGGTGGAGTAGCGGGGCGGCGAGCCGGCGGGGGAGGAGGCGGAAGGGGAGGGCGAGGGGACCGGAACGGGGGCGGCCGTGGCCTGGCCCGTGGACGTCAGCAGGGCCAGCGCACAGACCAGCGTGATCGCGGCAGTGGCGCAGTGGCGTCGGTTCACGAGCTCCCCCTCCGGGCGCGTATCTCTCCGGGCACGCATCTGACTTACCGTCAGTAACGTTCGACAACGTCGCGATCGTGCCATGTCGTCCCCCAAAGCAACAGAGGTCGACGGCACCTGACGCGTCACATACCGCCCGTACAGGGCCACTTCGTCATCCCTGTCCGTCCCCCCCCCCCATCCACAGGGACGAACGATGCCCCCGTGGCGTTCCCGCGGCGGGCGATCTCTGCCCGATCGGGGAAGACTTCAGTGCCCGGTGGGGCGCAGGGCGTTCCACGCCACCGTGACCTCGCCCTGCCGCCACCGCCGTACCCCGTCCGTCACCGGCCAGTCGGCCGCCACCGCCCGCACCGCCGCGATCCAGCGCTGCCGCGCGCCGAGCGAGGCGTAGGGGGAGGCCGCCGCCCATGCCCGGTCGAAGTCCCGCAGGAACGCGTGGACCGGCTCGCCCGGCACATTGCGGTGGATCAGCGCCTTCGGCAGGCGTTCCGCGAGGTCCGAGGGGCGCTCCAGCGAGCCGAGCCGGGTCGCGAAGGTGACCGTGCGCGGCCCTTCAGGCCCCAGGGCCACCCACACGTGCCGGCGCCCGATCTCGTCGCAGGTCCCCTCCACCAGCAGCCCGTCCGTATCGAGGCGCGAGCACAGCCGTGCCCAGACCTCGGCGACCTGGTCCTCGTCGTACTGGCGCAGCACGTTCGCCGCCCGGATGAGCGTGGGCCGCACCGCGAGCGGCACCTCGAAGCCGCCGTGCACGAAGGTGAGGCCCTCGCGCTCGTACGGCTTCGCCGCCGCGACCCGCTCCGGGTCGATCTCGATGCCCGCCACCGCGGTGCGCGGCTCGGCGGTGCGCAGCCGGCCCAGCAGCTCGACGGCGGTCCAGGGGGCCGCCCCGTACCCGAGATCGACGGCCACCGGCGTCCCGGCGCGGCGCAGGGCGGGGCCGTGGGCGTCGGCGATCCAGCGGTCCATGCGGCGCAGCCGGTTCGGGTTGGTGGTCCCGCGGGTGGCGGTGCCGATGGGGCGCTGGCGCATGGGTCGAGCCTAGGCGACGCGGTGAGGGGTACCCGGTCCCACCTGGTCCGGCCCGCTCCCACCCGGTCCGCCCGCTCCCGGTCCCACCACGGGCGGGCGGGAGCGCCCGGGGGGGGCCGCCGGGGGGGGGGGGGGGCCGCCCCGCGGGGTGTGTTTTTTTAAGAGGGAAAGAATAACGGGGGTGGGGGGGGGGGGGCGCAAGGGGG
>NZ_JAFEUF010000045.1:0-8247 GCF_016901035.1 Streptomyces durocortorensis | reverse complement strand
TCCTCGGCGGGGGGGGGGGGGGCCCCCCCCCCCCCCGGGCCCGCCCCCCCCCCCCCCCCCCCCCCCCCCCCCCCCCCCCCCCGGGGGGGGGGGGGGGGGGGGGCGCCCGCGACTGCCGGGCGACGCGCCGCCCGGCGCGTAATGATTTGGCAAAGCGGAAATGAAAGGCGGGATTCCACTGTTCTCGCCCTTCGGAGGACCCCCGCGCCCTCTGCCGCAGCATGCCCCTATCGAGGAGGACCGACGAGGTGAGCCAGTACGTCTCCCGGCTCGGCTCCACCCGGACGGCCGCGCGCCTCAGATTCCCCGGAGGCTTCTCCGGGGCGTCGCGCAAGCCGCGCCGCATCGCGATGCTGTCCGTGCACACCTCTCCCCTCCATCAGCCCGGCACCGGCGACGCGGGCGGGATGAACGTCTACATCGTCGAGCTGGCCAAGCGCCTCGCCGCGATCGACATCGAGGTCGAGATCTTCACCCGGGCCACCACCGGCTCCCTGGCCCCCGCGGTCGAGCTGGCCCCCGGCGTCCTGGTCCGGCACGTCGACGCCGGACCGTACGAAGGTCTCGCCAAGGAGGACCTGCCCGCCCAGCTCTGCGCCTTCACCCACGGCGTGATGCAGGCCTGGGCCGGTCAGCGCCCCGGCTACTACGACCTCGTGCACTCCCACTACTGGCTCTCCGGCCAGGTCGGCTGGCTCGCCGCCCAGCGCTGGGGCGTCCCCCTCGTGCACGCCATGCACACCATGGCCAAGGTCAAGAACGCCGCGCTCGCCGAGGGGGACACCCCCGAGCCGGCCGCCCGGGTCATCGGCGAGACCCAGATCGTGAACGCCTCCGACCGGCTGATCGCCAACACCGCCGAGGAGGCCGACGAACTCGTCCGCTTCTACGGCGCCGACCCGGCCGCCGTCGCCGTCGTCCACCCCGGCGTCAACCTCGACCGCTTCCGCCGGGCCGACGGCCGCGCCGCCGCGCGCGCCCGGCTCGGCCTGCCGCAGGACGCCCTGATCCCGCTCTTCGCGGGCCGCATCCAGCCGCTGAAGGCCCCGGACGTGCTGCTGCGCGCGGTGGCCGTGCTGCTGGAGAGGGATCCCTCGCTGCGCTCGCGCATCGTCGTGCCGGTGGTCGGGGGGCCGAGCGGCAGCGGACTCGCGAAGCCCGAGGGGCTCCAGAAGCTGGCCGCGCGCCTCGGCATCGCCGACGTCGTACGGTTCTGTCCGCCGGTGGGCCAGGACCGGCTGGCGGACTGGTTCCGGGCCGCGTCGGTGCTGGTCATGCCGTCGTACAGCGAGTCCTTCGGCCTGGTCGCCATAGAGGCCCAGGCGACCGGTACGCCGGTGATCGCGGCGGCCGTGGGCGGGCTCCCGGTGGCGGTGCGCGACGAGGTCAGCGGCTTTCTGATACCCGGGCACGAGCCGGAGGCGTACGCCCGCGCGCTCGGGCGGTTCGCGGACGCGCCGGAGCTGGTCGACCGGATGGGGGCGGCCGCCGCGGCGCACGCCCAGTCCTTCGGCTGGGACACGGCCGCATCGGCGACCGCCGACGTGTACACGGCCGCGCTCTGCGACCACCGCCGCCGGGCCCGGGCGCACCACGGCTGAGGCTGCCGGGCGCGTGCGGCGTACGGCCCTGTCGTAGGCTCGCAGCATGGCTGACGTACCGGACGAAACCGCAGCGGCCCAGGTCATCGAGGCGACGCTGAACGACGCCGGGCTCGTATGGGAGAGCCCGGGGCGCGGCAACTACGTCGTGACGCTGCCCGGCACCCGCAAGCTGTCGACGACCTGTTCCCTGATCGTCGGCAAGCACTCGCTCTCCCTCAACGCGTTCGTCGTCCGGCACCCCGACGAGAACGACGCCGAGGTGCACCGCTGGCTGCTGGAACGCAACCTCCGCCTGTTCGGGGTGAGTTACGCGATCGACTCGCTCGGCGATGTCTACCTGGTCGGCAAGCTGCCGCTGTCGGTGGTCACCGCCGAGGAGCTGGACCGGCTGCTCGGCGTGGTGCTCGAAGCGGCGGACGGGGCGTTCAACACGCTCCTGGAGCTGGGATTCGCCAGCTCGATCCGCAAGGAGTACGCGTGGCGGGTGGCGCGCGGCGAGTCCACCCGGAATCTGGACGCGTTCAGCCATCTGACCCGGGGCGCGTCCGACAGCTGACGCTCGCCCCGAGACGGACGGCATCCAGGGCGTCGACGAGATGAGGAGCGACCGACTCCCATGTCTCGTCGGCGGCTTCGGCCCCCACGGCACGGGGGACGGTCTCGACGAGCATGATGAGGTAGAGGTAACTCCGGTACAGCGCATAGCGGGTCCGTAGCGCGTCCGTGAACTCCACGCTCTTCCCGCCGGCTTCGGCGTAACCGTCGAGGAAATCCCGGTCCCGCTCGATGTCCCCGAAGAGCGCGAGCGAGACGAAATCGGCCACCGGGTCGCCCCAGAACATCCGCTCCCCGTCGACGACCCCGCCGATCGTGCGCGCGCCCGGTTCGCCCGTGACCAGCAGGTTTCCCGGCCACAGGTCGAAGTGCACGAGTGCGGGCCGGACGACCTCGTCCAGGACGTGGGCCGCGCCCGCCAGCACCGTACGGATGTGGTCGGCGGGGTACGGCAGCCGGGCCCGGTAGGTCTCGGCGTCGGCGAGGACGGCCTCGGTCATCGCGGTGAAGGCGGTACGCCAGGTGGGGGCGAGCGGCCCGAACGGCTCGGCGGGGTAGCCGAACCCGGGCCCGGCGGGCCCGGTCACGGCGGGCCCGGTCACGGCGTGCAAGCGTCCGACGAGCCGCCCGAGTTCGCCGCGCAGCCGGGGCCCGTCCCCGTCGTCCGCCGTGGGAGCCACCTCGTGCCAGGGGCGGCCGGGTCGGGCGGTCATGACCAGGTACGCGCCGGTCGGCGCGGCCGGATCCGCCTCGCTGCGGACGACCCGGGGGATCGCGGGACCGCCGGCCCGCGCGGCGGCGGTGTAGAACGCGACCTCGTTGACCAGGAGGTCGCGTTCGTAGCGCAGGGCGTCGGTGTGCGAGGGAGGCGTCTTGACCACCCAGTCGCGGCCATCGGTGAGCGTCACGCGGGTGACGGTGTTGTACGTGCCGCCGGTGAGCGGGGCGATCGACGCGATGTCGCGCTCGCCGACCCCGAGGGCGTCGAGAACCCGGGGGAGAGGGGAGGGAGCGGGGGCCTGGTCGGACACGCGGATGACGTCCTTTCGGGAGGGTTGTACAGCCCTTCCGCACAGTGCATTCACAGGATGATCACAGCAGAATCACGATCACGGAAGGGCGTTGCCGGACCGGTCTTCGCTCACCGGTTCGATCGTAAGGTGAGCACCACTGCGACGGCCCGTCCCAGACGGCGTCGAAGTGCCGTACGAGGGAGGGTGATCGCTCCTCGAACCGGAGAGATGAACCATGCGCGCCACTGCCGTACGACGTACCGCCCTCGCCGCCTCCGCGGCCGCCCTCGCCCTGCTGGCCACCGCCTGCGGCGGCTCGTCGGACGCCGACGCCCAGGACGGCAAGGACGGGAAGGGCGCCGCGAACGGGAGCAGCTCGGCCCCGAAGGCCCCGGCCAAGGCGCTCACCGCCGCCGAGCTGGAGAAGGCCACCCTCGCCCAGGGCGACGTGAAGGGCACCAAGATCACCAAGGCCGGCCCGGCCGACGAGGTCCCGGCGGACGGCATCAAGGTCGACAAGGAGGCCTGCCTGCCGATCGCCCACGCCATGTCCGGCGTGCCGCAGGAGGGGGCGGCGGCCACCACGAAGCGCAAGGTGATCGACGAGCCGAAGAAGACGGACGAGAAGTCGTTGGAGGACCTGGCGGAGGGTGAGGCCGAGGACCTGTTCAAGGACGCGTTCAACCTCACGTCCACCGCGGTCGTGCTGAGCTCGTACGAGGGGTCGGCGGGTCCGGACGCGTTCGCCACGCTGAAGAAGGCCGCGGCGGACTGCGCGGGCGGCTTCACCGCCACGATCGACAAGACGCCGACGAAGGTCGCCTCGATCACCGAGGAGAAGGTCACCGGCGGCGACGAGGCCGCGGCCTGGACGGTCACCTCGGAGGCCGACGGCGACACCGTCCCGCTGAAGCTGGCAGTGCTCCGCAAGGAAGGCACCGTGGCGACGTTCTTCGCCTTCAACCTGGCGGCGGCGGGCGGCGAGGGCGTGAAGTTCGAGCTGCCGGCCGCGGTCGTGGCGGCGCAGGACAAGAAGCTCGCCTGACGTACGTCCGCGGCGCCTCTGTCCTGATCCACCACGGGGCAGGGGCGCCGCGGCCGTGGCGGATCAGGGCAGGGGCACGAGGCGGACGACGGTGACCGTCAGCACGGACCGGGAGACGTAGTAGAGGACGATGGCCCCGGAGACGGTCGCCTCACGCCGGTCCCGCTCGCGCTTGACGGCGGAGGAGGCGTGCCCGTACGGCTCCTCGCCGAGGGTGCGGACCATCTCGTCCCGGAAGGCCTCGCCGCCGCGCATCTTGGCCAGGGTGTCGTCGGCGGGCGGTGCGAAGGAGATGCGGAAGCTCAAGCGACGCTCCGCCTCTCGGCCTCGTCCCGCGCCAGCCGGTCCAGGATCTTCTCGGCCTCGGGATCGGGGACGGCCTCCAGCATCCAGTGCCGCATGACGGCGTGGATCTCGTGCACCCCGGCCTCGTTGATCGCGAGATCGAACTCCTCGCGTCTCTCCTCGGGGAGCGTCGCCCGGATGTCCGGGATGCTGTTGGGCACCTCGACCTCGGTACCGCCGACGAAGGTCTTCAGAGACTCACCCATGATCGCTCTCCTCGATCTCCTTGCCCTGGAGGGTTTGCCGCCACGGACGGCGTGACGGCATGGGCTCACCGTAGTGCGTGCGAGGGGCATTTCGGCCGCTCCGGCCGGGCACGGATCGGCCACGGATCAGGTGCGGCACGGCACTTCGGGCTCAGCTCCGTCCGAGCTTCGCCGCCACCCGGTCGCGAAGGAGCGCGTACTCCTCCTGGAGCCGCGGCAACTCACCGGGCGGCCGGACGACGACCTCACCGCCCACGACGACCTCCTCGGGTCCGAACTGCTCCCGGGTCAGATCGACTTCGACGCCCATGCCCAGCCGGTTCCACCAGTGGAAGTCGGTCCGCACCCCGTCGACATGGACCTCGCCCCGGATCAACTCCCCGCCGAGCAGATCGTTGAGCACCATGGCGGTCACCCCGCACTGATCGCGCGCCGGATTGTCCGGAGTCCAGCGGTCGCGGTACTCCGGGGTGCAGGTCTCGGCGCTCCAACTGCTGCGCAGGGCCTGCTCGATGTCGGTGAGGAGGTGGATCGTCATGACGGCCATCGTGGCAGGGGGGACTGACAGCGTGGCCGCCCCGCCGTCCGCCGTGGTGGCCCCGAGAATTGCGTCGACAGGGGCCCGGTCGCCCGGCACAGTGGTCGCCCGTGACGAGCAGCGAACTGTGGACCCGAGAGACCGCCGACCGCTACGACGCCGAGGAGGCCGAGAGCTCCTCACCCGCCGCCCTCGGGCCGGCCCTCGACTTCCTCGCCGAACTCGCCGGGGACGGCCGGGCCCTGGAGTTCGCCATCGGAACCGGCCGGGTGGGCGTGCCGCTCCGGGAGCGCGGCGTGCCGGTGACGGGCATCGAACTCTCCGAGCCGATGGCGGCGGTGCTCCGCCGCAAGGCCGACGAGGAGACGCTCCCGGTGGTGATCGGGGACATGGCCGCCACGGTCGTCCCCGGCGAGTTCACCCTGGTCTACCTCGTCTACAACACCATCGGGAACCTGCTCACCCAGGACGAACAGGTCGCGTGCTTCGAGAACGCGGCCCGCCATCTGGCCCCCGGCGGCCGGTTCGTCATCGAGCTGACCGTGCCGCCGTTGCGGTTCCTGCCGCCCGGCCAGGTCGCGGTGCCGTTCGACGTGTCCGAGCGGCATCTCGGCTTCGACACCTTCGACCTGGTCGAGCAGACCCTCGTCTCGCACCACTTCACCCGCGACGACGACGGCCGCTACCGCCGAGGCACCTGCCGCCAGCGCTACGCCTGGCCGGCCGAGCTGGACCTGATGGCCCGGATCGCGGGGCTGGAGCTGGAGAGCCGGGTCGGGGACTGGGACGGGGCGCCGTTCACGGACGACTCCGCCAAGCACATCTCGGTCTGGCGCAAGCCGGTGTCCTGAGGCGGAGCGGGCCGGGGCCTGTCGCCCGAGCCGGGGCCTCTCATCTGAGATGATTCTCTTCAAAACTGGGGGCTCTTGTGCGAAAAATATCGACCGCGGGGACAGCGGTTCTGGCGTGCTTGGTCATGGGCGTCGCCGCGACCGGCTGTACGGACGGCGGCGGCACGTCGGCGGAACCTTCCGCCACTCAGATGCTCGATGACGCGAACGCCGCGATGAGCGATCTGAAGTCGGTGACCATCGAGACGGCCACCGAGGTGACCGGGGGCGTTGACCGGTCCAGCCACCTGGTGACCGACCTCAGGACCACGTGCGCGTACCGGTCGGACTCGGCCTCGGGCGCCCGAATCGACCAGGTCCGGATCGACGGGTCGGACTACATCCGCCCCAACCGGGCCCACATGGAGGAGTCCGGCCGGAAGGTGGCCGGCAAGGGCGAGCAGAAGCTGTGGGTCAAGGAGCTCTCCAGCGAGTCGCGGCCGGGCGACGGACTCTCCGACTGCACGCACGAGTTCACCTCGTTCGGCAAGCCCGTCAAGGGCGCCGAGGGCGAATCGGCCGAGATCGACGGAGTGCCGACGGTTCTGCTGAAGGTGGCCGACAAGGAGAACAACGGCGAGTTCGGCTTCCACGTGGCCACCGAGGGCAAGCCGTACATCCTCAAAGTCGTCTACAAGGACGCCACGTTCGAGAGCACGACCTCATTCAGCGCCTTCGACGAGCCGTTGGACGTCCGTCCCCCGGGCAAGGACGAGGTCATCGACATGAGCGGCGTCGGCTGACCGACCGACCGCACGAACGAGCCCCCTGCCCGCGGACCGACCGTGGGCAGGGGGCTCGATGAGCCGGAGGAAGGTGGCTACTTCTTCTTGCCCTGGGTCTGGCGGGCCCGCTTTTGACCCCTGCTCAGGGGCCTACGCGTGGCCTCTGACCTGCGGTCGAGCGGTGGTCATTGGTTGTTGTTGGTCATCGTTGGTTGGTGTCTGACGGCCCACAGACGGCCCGGCTGGTCGATGCACCTTGGTCGCGCGAAAGGTGGCCTGCCCGCGATTCCCGTACGGCGCGAGGAAGGCGATGGCACGATGAACAGATGGCCCAGAAACCGAGTTTCACAGCATGGTTGAAGACTCACAAGAAGGACCAGAACGCCATCGGAGACCTGGCCCGTGATGTCGCCGCGGATCCCGACTGGCCGAGTCGGCGTCAGCTCAGCGGCCAGCGGGAGTACCTGGAAGAGCGGGGGGCGATCCCTGCGGCGGTGGCGACTCTGGAACGTGCATGGGAACTCTATGAGGCCCAGCAGGAGCGATGAGGAGACCGCCAGACGCAGGGCCAAGGTCTCTTCCCACGCGAAATCCGACGTAAGGCCGGGGGGAGCGGGTTGTCGCTTGTCTTGTCACTTGTCGTGGTGCAGGTCAGATGGGTGTCAGCGATCTGCGGGGCGGGCGTCTGGCCAAGGGCGACAAGCGACAAGACAAGCGACAAGCTGAGGCCGCCACTGGTTGCGGCCCCAGCGGCATTGTGGGGGAGGGGATGGAGCGAGCGGCGAGCCGCGCAACCTCTTGGCAGCTCGCTCCGCGAGCGCGCGCACTCCGCCGGCCGATTGGAGCGGCGTGGCGCGGTGCGGGTCCGGGCGGTGAAGAGACCACCCAGGGGCCGGGGGGCGTGGTCTCTTCCGCCAGACGCGGGCAACTGCCCCTGAAGAGCCTTCCAAGAGGCTACGCAGGGAGGGGGCTGAGAGCTCCCGGGCCTCTTCCCTGAGCGGCCATTTCTGTGGCGAGGGGCAGTGGTGCCCCGTGGAGCGTCTGCGCTCCTCGCGGAAGGGGGTTTGCCCTCCGGGTGGCTGGGAGGCCCCTCGGGGGCCCGCCAGAGGGTTGCACGGCCTAATTCTTGGCCGCCCTACGCGCGCGTGCGCGTAGGGGCCCTCTCCCCCTCGGCGGGTCAACTCTGCAACTTCGCAGGTCAGGCGCGGTTGCAGGGTTCAACCGCTGCTGATGCCGCAACCAGCCGGGGCCCCCTCCTGCGTGGCCTCCTTGGAAGGCTCTTCAGGAGGGGCGTGCGCTGGGGAGGCGATAGGGGAGGCGCAGGGG
>NZ_JAFEUF010000458.1 GCF_016901035.1 Streptomyces durocortorensis | reverse complement strand
GTGGCCTGGGCCGGCGGGGCGAAGCCGGGGGCGCTGGCCCGTGCGGCGGCGGGCGGGGCGGCCTCCTCGGCGACCTCGCCGGCGATCCTCTTCAGAAGCGCGTCGAGACCGCCGTCGAAGCCCTGGCCGACGGCGGCGAAACGCCAGACGTCCTTCAGGTAGAAGTCGCCGAGCATCACCGCACGCTCGGTGGAGAACTCCGAACCCGTGAAGGCGTACCGCACCACTTCTTCGCCGCCCGCGACGATCCGGATGTACCCCGGACCGATCTGGGACATCTGCCCGGCGCCGTCGAGCGTCGCGGTGAAGGAGAGCTTCTGGATGGCCGCCGGAATGCGGTCGAGCGTGACGCGGAAGGACTCGGTGTCACCGGACTGCGCACCGAGGAGCTGGATGGACTCCTCGGGCGATTTCGGCTGGTTGAAGAAGATGAAGTACCGGTCGTCGGAGAGCTGCTCGTCGGCGTCGAGCCCGAAGCAGCTGATGTCGAAAGTCAGCCCCGGAGCCGCGATCTGCACACCTACGTACAGATCCGTCCCTGCCGTGAGATCACTGATCTTGGCCTTGTGGCCGCGTTGGAATTCCCTGGCCATGCGTAACGACCGTCCCCCATCCCGAAGGTAAATGCGTCGCGTCAGGCTAACCGCAAACGACGACATCGGACCAAGCCGGTACACACCCGGTACAGAATCGGCGAACGCCGAGGATCCCGGTCACTCCTCGCGGGCGGCGGGCAGATGGGGCAGCTGCTCGGCCGCCACCACGCCCTCCAGATACCCACGGGCGCGCTCGGTGCGCGGATACGCCTCCAGCAGCCGCCAGAACCCTGGACCGTGCCCGGGAACGAGCAGGTGCGCCAGCTCGTGGAGGAGCACGTAGTCGACGACGTACTCCGGCATGCCCTGCAGCCGGTGCGAGAGTCTGATGCTGCCCTCGGCGGGGGTGCACGAGCCCCAGCGGGTGTTCTGGTTGGTCACCCAGCGCACCGAGGCGGGCCTGGCGCGACCGTCGAAATACTGGGCGGACAGCCGGGCGGCACGCTCCGTGAGCTCGGTGTCGCCCAGGTGGCGCTTGCTCTCCTGGGCGGCGAGCTTGTCCAGCATCACGCCCACCCAGCGCCGCTCCTCCGCCTGTGACATCCGGGCGGGGATGAGCACGATCGTGCGGTCGCCCTCGCGGTAGGCGGAGACCGATTTCCTGCGCCGGGTGCTCCGGCGGACCTCGACAGCGCTCGTCGCCGCAGCGCGGGCCGGATGGGCTGCCGCGCTGCGCTGATGGCTTCCGGCGCTGGGCGCGGGGGGCTCCCCGGCGAAGCCGGACGACGGGTCGGCGGGCACGCCACGACGTTACCCGCTGTCCGTGGGGGAAGTCCCGCCCCGGGACGGTTCGGCCGCTGCGGGAACGGTTCGGCGGCGACGGGAACGGTTCCCGTAGTGGCGGTCCACGGATTGCATGATTAACAGCCCGCACCTGTGGACAACTTTGCGCGCGGTCCGGAGCGGGCCCGCATTCTGGCGGTGGTCCTGCGGAAAGATCCGCAGATCATCCGGTCTGCGGGCGCACCCGTGCCCGTGACACCGCTCGGGGGGAGAAGTCGTGTATCCGATGCTGAAGCCCGCACTGCGTCGCGCCTGGCGTGGACGGAACACCGTGCAGTTCGGTGTGACACCCGCGCATGCCGTGACGCTCGGACCGGTGGACATCGCCACGGGAAGCTTCCTGGAGCTGCTCGACGGCACGCGTGGTCTGCCGCTGCTGCACGAGGAGGCACGCGCCCTGGACCTGTCGGAACATCATGTGGATCTGCTGCTGCGCCGGTTGACGGAGGCCGGACTCCTCGACGATCCCAGGTCGGCGGTCCCGGAATCCGATGTGCTGTGCCGTCGCGCCGAAGTGATGGACCGCCAGCGACCCGACGTGGCCTCGCTGTCGGTCGTCCGGCCCGAGCCGGGCGGTGGGCTCCGCCGGATGGCGGCCCGGCGGGCTGCCACATCACGCCGTTCCCCCACGGACTCCGGGGGAAGGCCCCCGGGCCCGCTCCCCGGCGGGCGAGGACGGGCG
>NZ_JAFEUF010000457.1 GCF_016901035.1 Streptomyces durocortorensis | reverse complement strand
GCTGGGAGGCCGTGTCGGGGCGGAGGTCGGGTCGGATGTCGGGTCGGACGGCTGTCATGCGGGAGCGCTCCCTGGGAGAAGGTGAGGGGGGTGGGAAGGGGAAGACCGTCAGCCCTTGACCGCGCCGGACATGATCCCGCCGACGATCTTCTTGCCGAAGACCACGAACACCACCAGCAGCGGCAGCGTGCTGATCAGCGCACCCGCCATGACGATGGACTGGTCGGGGGTGTACGAGGCGCTGAGCTGGCCGAGGGCCACCTGAAGGGTCGGGTTCTGCTGGTTGAGTGCCAGGTAGGGCCAGAAGAAGTCGTTCCACGCCTGGACGAAGGTGAGCATCCCGAGCACCATCATCGCGGGGCGTGCGACCGGCAGCACGATGCTGCGCACGATACGGAAGTTGTTCGCGCCGTCGATCTTGGCCGCCTCGATCAGCTCGTAGGGCAGCGCCTCGATCAGGTACTGGCGCATGAAGAACACACCGAACGCGCTCACCAGGGTCGGGAAGATCACCGATTCGAGCTGCCCGCCCCAGCCGAGGCCGGACATCATCATGAACAGCGGGACGACGCTGAGCTGCGGCGGGATGGTGAGCGTGGCGATCACCGCGGTCATCAGCCAGCCCCGGCCCCGGAAGCGCATCTTGGCGAACGCGTAGCCGGCGAGCGTGCAGAAGAAGAGCGTGGCGAGGGTGATCGTGGACGAGACGATGATGCTGTTGACGATCGCCTTGCCGAGGTTGGCCTGCTCCCAGGCCGTCTGGACGTTCTCGATCAGCTTGCCGCCCGGGAGGAACGGCGGTGTGGAGGCGAGGACTTCGTCCTGGGTGCGGGAGGCCGCCACCAGGGTCCAGTAGAGCGGCAGCAGCGAGCCGAAGCCGACGACGGCGAGCGCGACGTAGGCGAAGGGCCCGCCCTTCAGCTGCTGGCCGGCGCCCATCCGGAAACGGCTCGGGCGGGACGGTCCTCCGCTCCGCGGATTCGGGGCGAGCTTCACGGGGGCGGTGTGCGTGGGGCTGGTCATGGTCATGGATGCGCTCCCGGTCAGGCCGCGGAATCGGAGGTGCGGACGTAGCGGCCGATCAGCCAGTTGACGCCGGCGATGAGGAGCAGGAGCGCGAGCATCGCCCAGGCCACGGCTGCCGCCGGACCGAGATGTCCGAGGTTCCAGCCGTAGTTGTAGAGGTAGATGCTGAGCGTCTCGTACTGGTTCTCGTTGCCGCCGGTGGCTCCCAGCGCACCGCCCTCCAGCAGCAGCGGCTCACCGAAGAGCTGCATGGAGCCGATGGTGGAGATGACGATGGTGAACAGGATCGTCGGCCGCAGCGAGGGGATGGTGACCTTGCGGAACTGCTGCCAGCGCGAAGCGCCGTCCAACGAGGCTGCCTCGTAGAGGTCGTTGGGGACGGCCTGCATGGCGGCGAGGTAGATCAGCGCGTTGTAGCCGGTCCAGCGCCAGATGACGATGACCGAGATCGCCAGCTTCGACGTCCAGTGCCCGTTGGCCCAGTTGACCGGGTCGAAGCCGACGAGGCCGAGCGTCCAGTTGAGCAGTCCGCCGTCCGCCCGGAAGACCAGCGCGAAGACGAGGGCGGCCGAGGCGACCGAGGTCGCGTACGGGGTGAGGATGATCGTGCGCCAGAACGTGCTGGCGCGCAGGCGGTAGTTGAGGAGGTGCGCGAGGCCGAGGGCCATCAGAAGCTGCGGGACGGTGGAGATGACGCCGATCAGGAAGGTGTTGCTGACCGAGGTCCAGAACTCGGGGTCGTTCAGGATCTTGTCGAAGTTCTCCCAGCCCACCCACTCCATGGAGTCCAGGCCGGTCATCGAGACCCGGTGCAGGGCGATCCAGCCGGTGTAGAGCAGCGGGTAGAGGCCGAAGGCCCCGAAGACCAGGAAGAACGGCGCTATGTACGCGTACGGGGACGCCTTGTCGTCGAACCGCCACAGCCGGCTGCGCCACAACTGCCGCCGCTCGTCGGTCGGTTCCTTCTTCGGTGCGCGGGGCGTCTTCGCGTACGCGTCCCGGGTGGGGGTCGAGGTTGCCACGGGCGGGGAGTCCTTCCCTGGGGG
>NZ_JAFEUF010000456.1 GCF_016901035.1 Streptomyces durocortorensis | reverse complement strand
GGGGGTTTCGGTCATGTGTTCACTGTGGCACGGCGGGTGGTGCCTCGGGGTGTGTGTCGGGTGGTCATCAGATCGAAACCTGCGTGGGGTGTTGTGTGGTGTGGCTGCTGGGCCAGAATCTACGCGCGTTGCCCTACTGAACGAGGAGTGAAGAGATGCCGTTGAACCGTAGGACGTTTCTGGGCCGTTCGGCTGCCGCCGGTGCGGGTGTGGCGATGGCGGGCGGGGCGGTCGTGGGTTCGGCCGGTGCGGCGGAGGCGAAGGGGCAGGGCCATGGTCACGGGCGGCCTCCGAAGCGGTATTCCTTCACGGTGATGGGCACGACGGACCTGCACGGGAACGTCTTCAACTGGGATTACTTCACGGACAAGGAGTACGACGACTCCGCGCACAACGATGTCGGTCTGGCGAAGATCTCGACGTTGGTGGATCAGGTGCGCCGGGAGAAGGGGCGTCGGAACACGCTGTTGATCGACGCGGGTGACACGATCCAGGGCACGCAGTTGTCGTACTACTACGCGAAGGTCGATCCGATCACGGCGCGGCGTGGTCCGGTGCATCCGATGGCGCGGGCGATGAACGCGATCGGTTATGACGCGGCGGCGCTCGGGAACCACGAGTTCAATTACGGCATTCCGGTGCTGCGGAAGTTCGAGGAGCAGTGCGATTTTCCGCTGCTGGGGGCGAATGCGCTGGATGCGAAGACGTTGCGGCCGGCGTTCGCTCCATATGTGATCAAGCGGATGCGTACGCCGTGCGGGCGTGATGTGCGGGTGGCGGTGCTGGGGCTGACGAATCCCGGTATCGCGATCTGGGACAAGGCGAATGTGGGCGGGAAGATGGTGTTCCCGGGTCTGGAGGAGCAGGCGGCGAAGTGGGTGCCGAAGCTGCGGTCGATGGGTGCGGACGTGGTGATCGTGTCGGCGCATTCGGGTTCTTCGGGGACGTCGTCGTGGGGTGATCAGTTGCCGTATGTGGAGAACGCGGCGGCTCTGGTGGCGGAGCAGGTGCCGGGGATCGACGCGATTCTGGTGGGTCACGCGCATGTGGAGATCGCCGAGCACTTCGTGACGAACAAGGAGACCGGCAAGCGGGTCGTGCTGTCGGAGCCGGCGAAGTGGGGGCAGCGGCTGACGCTGTTCGACTTCGATCTGGTGTGGGAGAAGGGCCGCTGGGCGGTGGAGAAGGCCGGTTCGCGGGTGCTGAACTCCAACACGGTGCCGGAGGATCCGGAGGTGACGTCGCTGCTGCGCCGTGAGCACCGGAAGGTGGTGGAGTACGTCAACCAGGTGATCGGTACGTCGGTGGTGGCGATGTCGACGGCGGGCGCGCCGTGGAAGGACGAGCCGATCATCGATCTGATCAACCAGGTGCAGACGGAGACGGTGAAGGGGGCGCTGGCGGGCGGGGAGTACGCGGCGTTGCCGGTGTTGTCGCAGGCGTCGTGTTTCTCGCGTACGGCGGGGATTCCTGCCGGTGAGGTGACGATCAAGGACGCGGCGGGTCTTTATCCGTTCGAGAACACGTTGGAGGCGCGGCTGATCACGGGCGCGCAGTTGAAGGACTACTTGGAGTATTCGGCGCGGTATTACGTGCGGACGGCTGCGGGTGGTCCGGTGGACACGGCGAAGCTGACGAACGCGGACGGGATTCCGGACTACAACTACGACGCGGTGTCGGGTGTGACGTACGACATCGATATCGCGAAGCCGGCGGGTTCGCGGGTCGTGGGTCTGTCGTTCGAGGGGAAGGCGATCGATCCGGCGGCGCGGTTCGTGTTCGCGGTGAACAACTACCGGGCGAGCGGTGGGGGGAACTTCCCGCATGTGCCGGGTGCGCAGCAGTTGTGGGCGAATTCGGACGAGATCCGGAACACGATCATCGGGTGGGTGCGGGAGAAGGGTTCGGTGGATCCGGCGGCGTTCGCTTCGGTGGGGTGGCGGCTGACGCGTGAGGGGACGCCGGTCTTCCCGTAACTCTGTTTCGTGCGTGTGGTGTTCGTTCGGCCCGGGTCTCCTTCGGTGGGGGCCCGGGCCGTTCGCTGTTCCTGGGGCTAGAAGGTTTGGCTCAGGGGGACGAGTGCGGGGGTCTGGG
>NZ_JAFEUF010000455.1 GCF_016901035.1 Streptomyces durocortorensis | reverse complement strand
GGGCTGGGGAAGGGCTGGGGAAGGGATCACGGGGGGGGCGGCTTCGTTTTCGGGCGCGCCACAGGAGCCCGGGTCGCGTGGCCGGCCGAAGGGGTCGGCCCCGTGTGCGGTCGTCATCAGTCTCGGGCCGAGGGGATCCATGAGTCCAACACATGCTTGTCACGCGATGAATCTCGATTCACGATGGATCCATGGAGCTCCAGCAGATGCGGTACGTGATCGCCGTCGCCGAGACGAACAACTTCACCCGGGCCGCCCAGCGCTGCCTGGTGGTCCAGTCCGCGCTCAGCCACCAGATCGCGCGCCTGGAGAAGGAACTGGGCGCGAGGCTCTTCGAACGCACCAGCCGCCGCGTCCGGTTGACCCCGGCGGGTGCGGCGTTCCTGCCCGCCGCCCGGCAGTGCCTGGACGCGGCGGACCGTGGGGCCCCCCCCCAGGGGGGGGGCGGGGGGGGGGGGGGGGGGGGGGGCCGGGGGGGGGGGGGGCCCCCCCGCGGCCCCCGGGGGCCGCCACCCCCCCCCCCCGGGGGGGGGGGGGGGGGCGGGGGGGGCGGCCTGCCGCCGCGCCCGCGGCCCTCGCCTCGCCGGGGGGCACCGTCCCGCCGCCTCTGGGGGGGGGCCCGTCGGGGAGGTACGCGGACGCCTCAGGGTGGGCCTGATCCCCACCGTCTCCGCCGTGGACCTGCCCACCGTCCTCAAGGACTTCCACCGGCGCCATCCGAACGCCCGGGTGAGCCTCGGCGTGGGAGCGAGCGGGGACCTCGTCGAGCAGGTCCGGCAGGGCGAGACCGACGTGGCCTTTCTCGGCGTCCCGGTATCGGCGCGCCTGCGGGGAGTCATGGCCCGGGAGCTCGCGCGGGAGCGGCTGATCGCCGTGGTCTCCCCTGCCCACCCGCTCGCCGGGGAGTCCTCGGTCGACCTTCGCCGACTGGCCTCGGAGGTGTTCGTGGACCTCCCGGCGAAGACCGCCGGCCGGGCGCAGTCCGATCTCGCCTTCGCCGCCGCCGGTCTCACCCGGGAAGTCGCCTTCGAGGTGACCAACGCCGACTACCTGACCCGGTTGGTCGGTGCGGGCCTGGGTGTGGCCCTGCTGCCGCCGACGTACGTCGCGGGCCTGACCGGGGTGACCACGGTCGAGGTCACGGACGCGCCGTCCCGCGTCGAGTACGTGGTCTGGGGCCGGGAGAGCCGCACCCCGGCGGCCACGGCCTTCCTGAAGCTGTTGGGCATCGAGGAGGAATGAAGGCGGCTGCGCCGACGACCGCCGGCCAATGACGTGAACCGCCTCACCGGCGGGGCGCCTCGGGCCGCACGTACACGATCATGACCGGATGGAGACTCGATTCCTCGGCATCGCCGAACTGACCGGAACACCGTCCGTGGCAGTGGTGGTCGACGTCATGCGGGCCTACACCGTGGCCGCCTGGGCCTTCGCCGGAGGGGCGGAGAAGATCGTCCTCGCCGAGTCGCAGGCGGACGCCCTGGCGCTCAAGGCACGCAACCCGGAGTGGGTGGCACTCAAGGACGGCCCGCCGGCGCCCGGCTTCGACGCCGTCAACTCACCGGGGCTGCTGCGCTCCGTCGACCTCGGCGGACGTACCGTCGTGCAGAAGACCACGGCCGGGACGGTCGGCGCCCTCGCGGTCAAGGAGGCGTCGCTGGTGCTGTGCGCCGGCTTCGTGGTGGCGGAGGCTACGGCCCGGCTCCTGCGGCAACGCGGCTGTGACGCCGTCACGTTCGTGGTCACCGGCGAGGAGGGGCGCGCCGAAGAGGACCTGGCGTGCGCCCAGTACATCGCGGGGAGGGCCACCGGGTCCGGGGCGGACGCCGGCGCGTTCGTGCGCCGCGCCGCCGAGTCGCGTGCCGCCGCCGAACTGACGGAGGGCGTCCGCCAAGGAGCCCATCCCGATGACGTCGCCCTCTGTCTCGAACTCGACCGGTTCCCCTTCGCCATGGTCGCGGCCCAGGAGGACTCGCTGATGGTCCTCCGCCCGTACGCCGTACCCGTTCCGGCCGGGGCGGCTCCGGCCTGATCTCGGGGGGTGGGTTCCACTCCCCTGACCGTGACTCAGCCGGCACGTTCCCCCATCCCACACACACCTCCCGC
>NZ_JAFEUF010000454.1 GCF_016901035.1 Streptomyces durocortorensis | reverse complement strand
CCCGTCTACGCCCCCCGCGACCTCGCCCCCCTGGTCACCGTGGTCGCCTGTGTCGCGCTCGCCGCCGCCACCGGGGCCCGGCCCGAACTGATCGGGTGGCTGGCGCTGGCGCCCGTCGCCGTGCTCCTCGCCGTCGTCGACCGGCGGGTGCACCGGCTGCCCGACCCGCTGACCCTGCCGCTCGCGGCCGCGGCCGTCCTGCTGCTCGGCGGGGCCGCGCTGCTCCCCGGGCACGCCGGATCCTGGACCTCCGGGCTGCTGGGCGGCCTGGTCCTCGGCGGCTTCTACTTCCTGCTCTTCCTGATCAACCCGAACGGCATGGGGTTCGGCGATGTGAAGCTCGCCCTCGCCCTGGGCGTCGCCCTCGGCTGGTACGGCTGGACCGTGCTGTTCCTGGGCGCGTTCGCCGGGTTCCTCTTCGGGGCGGCGTACGGACTCGCCCTCGTCCTCCTGCGCCGGGCGGGGCGCCGGACCGGCATCCCGTTCGGCCCGTTCATGATCGGCGGGACGCTGACGGGTCTGCTGCTGGGGGCCCTGGCCGCCGGGTGAGAGGCCGCGCCCTCCACCGTGAGGAGGGGCACTTCTCTCCGTGGGCCGGGGTGGAATCCATTCGCGTGCTCCGGGCCGGCCTGACACGATTCCGGTATGCCCGAACCATCCACCCCCGCCGACCTCCCCCTCGACTCCGACTCCGACTTCGCCTCCGCGGCCTCCCGCGACCGGTTCGAGGCCCTCGTGGCCGAGGCCGACGCCGTGTCCGTGGACGGGTGGGACTTCTCCTGGCTGGAGGGCCGCGCCACCGAGGAGCGCCCCTCGTGGGGGTACGCCCGGGCGATGGCCGACCGGCTCGGCCGGGCCCGTGCCGCGCTCGACCTCCAGACCGGGGGCGGCGAGGTGCTGGCCGCCGCGCCGAAGCTCCCGCCGGTCACCGTGGCCACGGAGGCCTGGCCGCCCAACATCGCCCGCGCCACCGCCCTGCTGCACCCGCTCGGGGCGGTGGTCGTCGCCGACGAGGACGAGCCGCCGCTGCCCTTCGGCGACGCCGCCTTCGACCTCGTGGTCAGCCGCCATCCGGTCACCACGTGGTGGGAGGAGATCGCGCGCGTGCTCGCCCCCGGCGGTACGTACTTCTCCCAGCAGGTCGGACCGGCCAGCGTCTTCGAACTCGTCGAGTATTTCCTCGGTCCGCAGCCGCCCGAGGTCCGCCGAGGCCGGCACCCCGAGGACGCGCGGGCCGCCGCGACGGCGGCCGGTCTGGAGGTGGTGGACCTGCGCTCCGAGACCCTGCGCACCGAGTTCCGCGACATCGGCGCGGTCGTCTACTTCCTGCGCAAGGTGATCTGGATGGTGCCCGGATTCACCGTCGAGCAGTACCGGCCCCAACTGGCCGCGCTGCACCGGCAGATCGAGGCGGAAGGGCCGTTCCTCGCCCGCACGGCCCGCTTCCTGATCGAGGCCCGCAAGCCCCGGTGACGGTGGCCGGAACTCTCCTCATTGGTCAACCTGCTTAATCCGTACGCCAGTTCAGCCTTGCCTCGGAGGCAACGGGATCGCGCGGGCGTCCGTCCTACTCCTGGGAGGCACGCACTGTGAAGGAGTGGGAGCGGGCATGACCGTGGAGAGGGAAGACTGTGCGGGCACCGCCGGGCGCACGCGGCACGGCAACGCCGACTGGCTCACGGGAGCCAGGATCACCGCCGTCCTCGGCGTCTACTACCGGCCCGAGGGCCGGGCGGGCGAGCCGGAGGCGGTGGAGTTCGTCCTCGCCGACGACCAGTCCGTCCTGCTGACCTGCGCCTCCGACCGGACGCTGCACGTCACCCCGGGCACCTGGCCGCGCCTGCCCGACTGGTGCGTACCGGCGAGCCAGTGGCAGCAGGCCACGCCCGCCCTCCTGCCGCCGGTGCCGTACGGGGGAGCGTGGACGGTCGTGGGCACCCAGGAGCTGAGGGACGCCGACGGGGAGGTGCTCCAGGCCGTCATCCGGTGCGAGGAAGGGGACTTCGTGGTGGTCGCCGGAGACACGATGACGATCCGCTTCGATCCCCACCCCTGACCCGTGACCCGTGACTCGTGCACGCCGCGCCCGTGACTCGTGCACGCCGTGCCCCGACCCGGACGCGCCGCGCTTCACGCCCACCCACCCCTGACCCGCGCGCCC
>NZ_JAFEUF010000453.1 GCF_016901035.1 Streptomyces durocortorensis | reverse complement strand
GGCCCGCGTCCTTGGCGCCGAGCGCCAGCTCCAACGCTCCCGCCCACCCCGGCCTCCGAGGTCGAACGCCTCCGAGAACGCGGGTGCGCCCAGGACCGCCCGCGTCGCCGCCGTGACGCGATCGACGTCGGCGCGTTCGGCGGGCGGCAGCGGGGCACCGGCGCGCAGGCGGGCGGCTGCGGCGGCCCCGAGGAGGCGGGCGGCGCAGACGGCCTCCGGCGTACGCCCCGCCAGGGCCGCCGCCCCGGCCAGGCCCTCCAGGGACAGGGCCAGGGCGCGCGGCTCTGCGAGGACGCGGGCGATCTCCAGGCCGCGCAGGTGGTGCGCCGCGGCCGGGCCCGCCCCGCCCCGGAGTTCGGCGATGAAGCCCAGTTCCGCGCAGAGCAGGTGGTCCCCCGCCCGGGACGACACGGCGGCGAACCCGTCGCGGAGGCGCAGGAGGTGCGCTTCGGCGGCGTCGAGGTCGCCGGAGCGGCGGGCGCCGAGGGCCAGGCCCATGCCGGAGTGGATCTCGCCGTACGTGTAGCCCTGCTCGGCGGCGATGCGCCGGGCCTGCTCGTGCAGGTCGCGGGCCCGGTCCCAGTCGCGGGCGAGCAGCGCGAGCCGGCCGAGTCCGGAGAGCCGGGCCGGCACCTCCGCCTCCAGACCCAGCTCCCGTGCCATCCGCAGCCCTTCGAGCTGCCGTTGCTCGGCCTCCTCGTACCCGCCCTTGATCTCGGCGAGCGCGGCGAGCGGGGACACCGTCTGCAACTCGCCCCAAGAATCGCCCAGTTCGCGGAAGAGCGCGGCGCTGCGCCGCCCGTCGCGGCCGAGCGCGTCGAGGTCGCCGCCGACCAGGGCGAGCGCCGACCGCAGGCCGAGAGCGGCGGCGGTGCCCCACGGGTCGTCCGCGGCGGTGAACAGGGCGAGCGCGCGGGCGTTCAGCGCTTCGCCCCCGGCCGTGTCGCCCGCGCTGAACAGGCCTTACGCTCCGGCGGGCTCATCTCCGCGGAGTCGCGGCAGATGCCCCGCGCTCGGGTCGGCGGGGTGCTTCGCCCACTCCTACCACCTGCCCGTGGCCGGCCGGCTGTCGGTCGGGGCGGTCTGCCTGGGGGTGTACGACTCGCGAGCCGTCCGGCTGTGGATTCCGGTCAGCAGGCCGTCGCTGATGGACCGGTTCGTGGAGACGACGACGGAACCGTCCGGGCCTCAGTGAGGTCGCGCATCGGCGCATCGGCGCGTTCTCGCTCAGGATGACATCGGCGGCCGAGGGCCGGGCGCCGCTGCTGAGCCCGCCCGCTCAGCGGGTCTCGGTGAGCGGGCCGTACGCGTCCGGGCGGCGGGTGGTCAGGAACGGGAACAGTTCCAGCCAGTCGCGGCGGGCGTCGAGGTCGAGGTCGGCGACCAGGACGGCGGGCTCGTCGCGGGGGGCCTGGGCCAGGACGCGGCCGTACGGGTCCACGATGAAGGAGCTGCCGTAGAAGGTGAGGCCGTTCTCGGCGCCGATGCGGTTCGGGACGACCATGAAGGTGGCGTTGGCGATGGCGTTGCCGGTGATCACCTTCTGCCACAGCGGCTGGGAGTCGAAGCCGGGGAAGCCGGGCTCGGAGCCGATGGCGGTCGGGTAGACGAGGACGTCGGCCCCGGCGAGGGAGTAGGCGCGGGCGAGCTCCGGGAACCACTGGTCCCAGCAGGTGGGCAGGCCGAAGCGGGCCTCGTCGACCTCGACCAGCGGGAAGGCGTCGTCGCCCGCCGGGCCGGCCCGGAACCAGTCGTCCTCGTAATAGCCCTCGGTCACCGGGATGTGGGTCTTACGGGTGCGCTGCGCGAGGGTGCCGTCGGGGGCGACCAGGATCGCCGTGTTGTAGCCGAGGCCGTCGTCCTCGCCGCCGGGCGCCGGGGCCTTCTCGTACAGCGAGGCGTGTACGTACACCCCGTGCTCGCGCGCGGCCTCGGCCGCGAACGTGAAGGTGGGGCCGGTCAGCAGCTCCTCCGGCCCGGCGGGCTCCGGGTGGTCGGCGCGGCGGACGACCGCGAAGTACGGCGAGAGCGTCAGCTCCTGGAGGCAGACCACCCGGGCGCCCTCCGCCGCCGCGAGCCGGATGCCCTCCAGCAGGGCGGCGCGGTGCTCGGCGGGGTCGCGGTGCCAGCGCTGCTGGACGGCCGCGACGCGCAGGGGGGCGCGCTCGGCGGGGCGGGTCCGGGT
>NZ_JAFEUF010000452.1 GCF_016901035.1 Streptomyces durocortorensis | reverse complement strand
GGCGGGATGGGCGGAGCCGTCGACAGGCCCGCCGCCGCGAACACCGCCACGGGGGGCGGCGCGGAGACCGGCAGCGGGGCGTCGGGCTCCGCACGCCCGCGACGCCGCCAGGCGCGCGGCGAGGCGCGTATCGCCCAGCTGCTCCGGGCCGCCGCCGACGTCTTCTGCACCAGCGGCTACACCGCGTCCAGCACCAACGCCATCGCCCGCGAGGCCGGGGTGTCGCCGGGCACGCTCTACCAGTTCTTCCCGAACAAGGAGGCCATCGCCGTCGAGCTCGGCGACCGGCTGCTGGACCACTGGCGGGACACCTACGGCGCCGCCTTCGCCCAGAGCCACACAGAGCTGCCGCTCGACCGCATGCTGGACGCCGTCCTCGACCCGCTGATCGCCTTCAACTGCGAGAATCCGGCGTTCTTCGTCCTGATGCACGGTTCGGAGATCCCCGGACAGATCACCGAGGCGCACGACACGCTGCACGCCACGATGCTCACGCGGGTGGAATCGGTCCTCGCCGACTACCTCCCGAACATGCCCGCCCCTCAGATCCACCGCATCGCCGAGATGGCCTTCATGGTCTTCAAGGCCGGGCTGGACCTGATCATGGCCACCGAGGGCGAGGAGCGCGCGGCCTACATCCAGGAGCTGAAGACGGTGATGTTCCGCTATCTGGATCCCCTGGTCGGCGACGACGCACCGTGCCCGGCGCCACTGGAGACCATTGATACCCCCTAGGGGTATAGTGTGAGTGGGACGGGGTGCCACGGTGCCCTCTGCGGCCCCACGCGCCCCACCCCGTGCCGCCGAAACGTGTTCGCGAAGAGGAGAACGTCATGACCGCCGAGACCGACACCACGCCGTCCACCGGTTCCTGCTGCTCGCCCACCGGCTCCTGCCACGACGGCGCGGCCGACGTGCGGATCGAGCAGTCCGACTCGGTCACCACCGTGTACCAGGTGAAGGGCATGACCTGCGGCCACTGCGAGGGGGCCGTGTCGGAGGAGATCTCCGGGATCGCGGGCGTCACCTCGGTCGCGGCCGTCGCCTCCACCGGCCTGGTCACCGTCACGTCCAAGGCCCCGCTGGCCGAGGACGCCGTCCGTGACGCCGTGGACGAGGCCGGTTACGAGCTGCTCGGCCCGGCCGCCTGAACTCCGGCCCTCAGCCGCACCACCCCTTCATCAGCCGCAGCACCCGTCCGCGTCGGGCCGGTCCCCATCAGTCGATACTGGTGGGGTACGGCCCGATCTGCGTTTTCCAGGAGTTCCGGACATGGCCAGCACAGCAGCAGCCGATTCCCCGGCCGCCGACGCCTCCCAGGCCGAGCTCATGATCGGCGGGATGACCTGCGCCTCGTGCGCCGCCCGCGTCGAGAAGAAGCTCAACCGGATGGACGGCGTCACCGCCACGGTGAACTACGCGACCGAGAAGGCCCGCGTCACTTTCGGGGAAGGGCTGAAGCTGGGGGACCTCGTCGCCACGGTCGAGAAGACCGGCTACACCGCACGCCCCGTCGCGGAGCCGCCTGTTCCGGCCACCACGCCCGCCCCTGAGACCATCCGGGAAGCGGCCCCGGCTCCCGCCCGTGGGGCCACCCGGGAAGCCGCCCGTGCACCCGCCGCCGAGACCACCCGGGAGCCCGCCCCCGGCTCCGCCGCGCGGGACGCCGAAGCGGAGCAGGACGCCTCCCTCGCCGCCCTCCGGCAGCGCCTCGTCGTCTCCGCCGCGCTCGCCGTCCCCGTCGTCCTGCTCGCCATGGTCCCGGCGCTCCAGTTCGACTCCTGGCAGTGGCTGAGCCTCACGCTCGCCGCACCCGTCGTCGTCTGGGGCGGCCTGCCCTTCCACCGCGCCGCCTGGACCAATGCGAAGCACGGGGCGGCGACGATGGACACGCTGGTCTCGCTCGGCACGCTCGCCGCGTTCGGCTGGTCCCTGTGGGCCCTGTTCCTCGGTGACGCGGGCATGCCCGGCATGCGCCACGGTTTCGACCTCACCGTCTCGCGCGCCGACGCCACCTCGACGATCTACCTGGAGGTGGCGGCCGGGGTCATCGCGTTCATCCTGCTGGGCCGCTACCTGGAGGCCCGGGCGAAGCGGAAGTCCGGGGCGGCGCTGCGGGCACTGATGCACCTGGGCGCGAAGGACGTCGCCGTGCTCAGGGCGGGCAGGGAGGTACGCGTCCCGGCGAGCGCGCTCGTCGTCGGTGATCGCTTCGTCGTCCGTCCCGGGGAGAAGATCGCGACGGACGGAACCGTGGTCGAGGGCTCCTCCGCCGTGGACGCCTCGATGCTGACGGGCGAGTC
>NZ_JAFEUF010000451.1 GCF_016901035.1 Streptomyces durocortorensis | reverse complement strand
GTGTGCGGGAGCCCCGCCTGGGCGGTTCCGTCCTCAAACGCCGGACGGGCTGGAACGGCTAAGGCTTCAGTGGTTCAGGCCCAGGTTGCCGAAGGCCGGGTTGAGCAGGCCCACGACGTTGACCGTGTTGCCGACCACGTTCACCGGGACGGCGACCGGGACCTGGACGAGGTTGCCGCTGGCGACGCCGGGAGAGCCGATGGCCGCGCCGTGGGCGTCGGCGCCGCTGTGGCCGGTGGCGGAGGCGGCTCCGGCGCCGGCGGCGATGAGCCCGCCCGCGATCATGGTGACGGCGGCGGCCTTCTTCAGGTTCTTCACTTCAGGTTCCTCCTAGAAAGGCTGCGGCAAGCCGCCGCAGCACGCCCTGGAGAACGCCGTGCGGCCCGGAAGGATGCGCCGTACGGGTGACATACACCCGACAGTATGAATCTCAGTCCGGACGGGAACCGCCGCCCCGGAGGCGTCAGCCCGCCGCTCCGTGGCGTACCGCCCACAGGGCCGCCTGGGTCCGGTCCGCCAGATCCAGCTTCATCAGAATGTTCGAGACGTGGGTCTTGACCGTCTTCTCGGAGAGGACGAGGGTGCGGGCGATCTCCCGGTTGGAGCGGCCGTCCGCGATGAGGCCGAGCACCTCGCGCTCGCGCTCGGTGAGGGTGCTCCCCCGGCCCGTACCGGTGCCCGCGTCGTCCTGGGCGAGGAGGGCGCCCGCGACCTCCGGCTGGAGCAGGACGTGTCCGGCGTGGACGGAGCGGATGGCGCCGGCCAGGGCGTCCGGGTCGACGTCCTTGTACACGTAACCGGAGGCTCCGGCGCGCAGGGCGGGGACCACGGTGCGCTGTTCGGTGAAGCTGGTGACGATGAGGACCTTGGCCGGGTTGTCGAGCTCGCGCAGGCGGCGCAGCGCCTCGATGCCGTCGGTGCCGGGCATCTTGATGTCCATCAGCACGACGTCGGGGCGCAGCTCCTCGGTCCGGGCCACGCCCTCCGCGCCGTCGGACGCCTCGCCGACGACCTCTATGTCCTCCTGGATCTCCAGGAACGTCCGCAGTCCGCGGCGGACCACCTGATGGTCGTCGACCAGCAGCACCCTGATGATCTTGTCAGCCACCGGGGACCTCCATCTCGATCGTGGCGCCCTTGCCGGGCTCCGAGGCAACGGTGAGTCGGCCGCCGACGCTGTTCGCCCGGTGGCGCATGGAGACGAGGCCGAGGTGGCGGCCCGCCCGCCGGACGGCGGTGGGGTCGAAGCCGCCCCCGTCGTCGGTGACGCGCAGGACGGTGGCGGTGCCGCGCCGGGCCAGGGTGACGCTCACGCGCTCCGCCCCGGAGTGGCGCAGCGCGTTGTGCAGGGCCTCCTGCGCGACCCGGAGCAGCGCTTCCTCCTGGGCTGCGGGCAGCGCGCGCACTCCGCAGCTCTCGAAGGCGACCTCGGCGGCGTGCGCCCGGTCCAGGACCTGGATCTGGGTGCGGAGGGTGGCGATCAGGCCGTCCTCGTCGAGGGCGGCCGGGCGCAGCTCCACGACGGCGGCGCGCAGTTCGTCCACCGCTTCGGCGGCGAGGACGGCGACCTGCTGGAGCTCGCCCTTGGCGCGGGCGGGGTCGCGGTCGACGAGGGCGGTGGCGGCCTGGGCGGTGAGGCGGAGCGAGAACAGCTTCTGGCTGACCGCGTCGTGCAGCTCGTGGGCGAGGCGGGAGCGTTCCTCGGCGATGGTCAGCTCGCGGCTGCGCTCGTAGAGGCGGGCGTTGGTGAGGGCGATGGCGGCGTGCTGGGCGAGGATCTGGAGCAGCTCCTCGTCCTCGGCGGTGAAGCCGCAGCCGCCCTCGGGCTTGGGGCACATCTTGTTGGCGAGGAACAGCGCCCCGATGATCTCGTCGCCGTCCGTGATGGGCAGGCCGAGGAAGTCGGACATGTCGGGATGGGCATCGGGCCAGCCGCCGAAGCGGGGGTCCTCGCGGACGTCGGCGAGGCGTTCGGGCTTCGCCTGGTGGAGCATCGCGGCGAGGATGCCGTGCTGGCGGGGCAGCGGGCCGATGGCCTTCCACTGTTCGTCGCTGACGCCGTCGACCACGAACTGGGCGAAGCCGCCGTGGTCGTCCGGGACGCCGAGCGCCGCGTACTGGGCGTCGAGCAGTTCGCGGGCGGAGGCGACGATCGTCTTCAGGACGTCGCCCACTTCGAGGTGCCGGCTCATGGCGAGCAGCGCGGCACTCACCGCGGCGAGGCCCGACGGTGGGCGATGACTCATGGGATCACCGTACCGGCGGGGGTACGGCGGCCGGATCGGGCCGGGGGTGGTGTCGGGCGTGGTGCGGCGGCGGGGGGGGGAGAGGGGGGGTGGGGGCGCGACGCCGACCAGCGCGCACCACACCAGGCACACGCGGGG
>NZ_JAFEUF010000450.1 GCF_016901035.1 Streptomyces durocortorensis | reverse complement strand
ACCCCTGAGAACCCCCCACCCCCGTTTGCGAGACACCGTGCACCTCCCCAAGGCCGAACTCCACCTCCACATCGAAGGCACCCTCGAACCCGAGCTGGCCTTCGCCCTCGCGGAACGCAACGGGGTGACCCTGCCGTACGCCACCACCGAAGAACTGCGCGCCGCCTACCAGTTCGACGACCTCCAGTCCTTCCTGGACCTCTACTACGCGCTGATGGCCGTCCTGCGCACCGAGGAGGACTTCGCCGAACTCGCCGACGCCTACCTCGCCCGCGCCGCCGCCCAAGGCGTCCGGCACGCCGAGATCTTCTTCGACCCGCAGGCCCACACCGCGCGGGGCGTCCCCATCGGCACGGTCATCGAGGGGCTCGGCCGCGCGCTGGAGCGCAGTGAGGAGACGCACGGCGTCTCCACCCAGCTCATCCTGTGCTTCCTGCGCGACCTGTCCGCCGAATCGGCCCTCGGCACCCTCGACGCGGCCAAGCCGTACCTCCACCGGATCAGCGCCATCGGCCTGGACTCCGCCGAGGTCGGCCACCCGCCCGCCAAGTTCCGCGAGGTGTACGAGGCGGCCACCGCGCTCGGCCTGCGCAAGGTGGCCCATGCGGGGGAGGAGGGCCCGCCGGAGTACATCCGGGAGGCCCTGGACATCCTCGGCGTCGAGCGCGTCGACCACGGGCTGCGCTGCATGGAGGACCCGGAGCTGGTGGCACGGCTGGTCGCCGACCGGGTGCCGCTCACGCTCTGCCCGCTCTCGAACGTACGGCTGCGGACGGTCGACAAGCTCACCGACCACCCGCTGCCGGAGATGATGGCGGCGGGCCTCCTCTGCACGGTCAACTCCGATGACCCCGCCTACTTCGGCGGATACGCCGGCGACAACTTCGACGCCGTCCGCGACGCGCTCGCCCTGGACCCGGAGCAGCTGCGCACCCTGGCCCGCAACTCCTTCGAGGCGGCCTTCCTCGACCACGACGAGGAGCGCCGGGCGCGCTATCTGTCCGAGGTCGAGGCGTACGCGTTCGACTGACCGGAACCGCCGTCCGGACCGGCCGTCCGGATCGCGCTGCGCACCAGCCGCCTGCGCCGTACGCGGAGTTCCGTGACGGCCTGCTCCGGCGAACCGAGCTTCGGCACCGCGCCGGACAGGCCGCCGCCCGTGGTGGCGGCGAGCAGAGCGGCAGGGGCGCCACCGCGACGGCGCACCGAACCGGGCACCAGCGGACGGCCACCGGTGTGCAGCGCCACGGCGGTCACCGGGGCGGCGACCAGCAGGGTGGCCGCCCCCAGGATCAGCCCCATCGCCGGATAACCGGCCTCCTCGGAGAGCACGCTGCCCAGCAGCGGGCCGCAGGCCACCCCCACCGAGGAGGCCGAGCCCGCCAGCACCGCCCAGCGGCCGCGTACGTCCAGGGAGGCGGCCAGGCCGATCAGGTAGGACAGGACCACCGGGTAGAAGGTGTTCCACATGATCTCGCCGGTCGCGAACGATCCGAGGTCCGTGGCCGACGAGCTGAGCACGATGCTCGCGGCGATGACCATGGTCCCCAGCCCGATCGGCACCGCCCGGCCGAGCCGCGCGCCGAGCAGTCCGGCGCCCGTCACCCCGAGCAGACCCGCGCCGAGCGCGGCGGCGAACACCGCGCCGACGGTGACCTCGGACAGCCCCGCCTGGACCAGGCCGATGCGGCTGCTCACGCCCCACAGCGCGTTCTGCGCCATGGACCAGACGAGCATGCCGCCCGCAAGGACGAGCCCGGAGCGGCGGTGCGGGAGCCGGCCGGTGATCGGCGAGGCGGTCCCCTCCGCCGTCCGCGCACCGTCGAGCCGGGCGGTCGCGGGCCAGACGAGCAGGGCGACCAGGGCGATCGCGGCGAATGGAAGCCGGTGGCCGCCGCCGAGGTGAGGGATGGTCAGGTAGAGGACGCCCGCCGTGGCGGAGACGGTGAGCAGTCCGAGCGAGGACGTCCGGTGGGGGTCGCGCCGGGCGGCGATGCCGGCCGCGGCGACCGCCGTCGCCGTGCCCGAGCCGAAGCCGCCGACCATGACGCCGAGCACCACCAGCGGTACGGACCCGGCGAGCGCGGCACAGCCGTAGCCGATGGCGGCCAGGACCAGCCCGACGCGGGCGGGGGTACGGGCCCCGAACCGCTCGACCCGGCCCGCCAGGGCGAAGCCGGCGCCGGCCGAGCTGAGGAGCAATGCGCTGCCGACCAGGCCGGCCTGGGCCGGACTCAGCCCGAGATGGGCGCTGAGCCGGCCGACGACGGTGGGGAGGAGGTAGGAGGCGAGGTAACCGGCGGTGAACACGGCCACCAGGGGCCACGCGGCACCAGGGCGCGAGGACATGGGCGTTCCTGAAGACATGCCTGAGCAGGCAGGGGGGAGGGGGA
>NZ_JAFEUF010000044.1:23090-38743 GCF_016901035.1 Streptomyces durocortorensis | reverse complement strand
GCGTTTTGGTGGAGGGGGTCGGCTCGGTGGCGGGGGTCGCTTCGGCGGAGGCTGCCGCTTCGGTGGAGGGCGCCGTGGTGGGGCTCGCTTCGGTGGAGGGTGCCGTGACGGGCAGGCCCAGAGCGGTCAGGAGTTCACGGGCCGCGAGGTCGGCGGCCGTACGGCGGGCCAGCTCGGCCGGGTCGTCCGCGTCGAGGTGGTCCACCCGTTCGCCGAGCCGCTCCTCGACGGTGCCCAGCAGCCGGTCCCGGGCGGCCGGGCTCAGGGTGTCGAATCCGCCGCGCAGAGCCGGCAGCCGGGCCAGGAAAGCGGAGTCATCCAGCTCGACGACCCGGTCCAGCAACGGGTCCAGTGCACCGACGCCGACGGTCAGGAGCGGGCCCGCCACCGTCAGTACGCCGGTGAGGCGGGCGGTGAGCGTGGCCCGGGACGTGCTGTCCACGGCTCCGTCGACCCAGGAGGCGACGCGCTCTCCGAAAGCGTCGGCCTCCTCGTGGCCGGTGAGCACCCTGACCGCTCCGGCGGCCGCGGCGATCAACGGGGCGCCGTCGCCGGCCAGTCGGGCGAGGGCGTCGGTGAGCCGGATGCCGCCCAGCCGGTCGGCCCGCTGGGCCAGTTCGAGCAGTGCGCGGGCGTCCTCGGGCTTCTCGGAGCCGGTCAGGCCGTCGACCTGGCGTACGGCGGCAGCGGTCAGCAGCTCCGCCGCGTGTGCGGTACGGACGGCTCTCGCCGCGTCGGCAGCGTCCGGGGCCGCAGGGCCGTCGGACGGGTCGCAGGAACCGCCGGACGGGTCTTCGGGGCCCGTGGACGTCGCAAGGCACGGCAGATGGCCCGCGTCGATGCGGTCCAGCAGGTCGAGCCCGGCGAGGAGTTCGGGCAGGGTGCCGCTCTCGGGGAGCACGGCCGCCAGTTCGGTCAGCCGTTCATCGGCCAGGGCGGGCAGCCCGCACGCGGCGGCCTCCGAGAGGCCGAGGACGACCTGGGCGGCCGTCGAGCCGCCAGCCGCGCGCTCGGCCGCGTGGCGCTGCCGCAACACGCCCTCGGCCGCCTGGGCCGGGGTGACGCCCCGGGCCCCGGCCGCGGTGAGCATGGCGGCCGTCGCCGGGGTCCACCGCACCTGCCAGCGCGTCGTCAGCCCTTCGCCGCCCGCCGCACCGGTCACCTCCTGCTCCCGCGCGTAGGGGATGCCGCACACCGTCAGCCTGCGCAGCAGCAGATCGCGGCGGCGGTCCAGGGGGGAGCGTGCCGGGTCGAGCCGGAGGTCGCGCGGTGTCCTCTCGTGCGCGTCCTGCGGCCCGGGGAGCGCGAGCGCCGCGGTCTCGGCCTCGACGGCGGGGCTCAGTCCGCTGCGTGGAGCGGCGGGTGCGGGCCGTCCGGTGCGGGATCCGACGAGTACGCGTTCGAGGGCCTGGGCGACGGCGCGGCCCGTGCCGTAGGTCTCACCGCGCCCCAGCACCGTCTGTACGGCTTCCAGGAGTTCACCGCGGCCCGGTGCGGGCAGATCACGCAGCCGGGCCAGGTCGCCGGCAACCCGGACGATCTCCCGGCCGTCCGCCGGGCCGTAGGGGTGGCCCTGTTCGCGCAGGGCGGCGCAGAGGCGTACCGCGGTGCGGATCAGCGCCTCGTGCACCGCGGCCGGGTTCCCGGCGGCCTCCAGGACGGTGTGCTGCCACTCCGGATCGCGGATGCCGGCCGGGTAACCGGACCGTGAGTCGAGCAGCGGGTACGTGTACGGGATCAGGGAGACCGTGCATCCCGACTCCGGTTCCCCGGCGGTCCTGTTGGCCGCAGCGACCCTCGTAAGCCCATCGACATCCGCAGCCCCGCCGCCCTCCGCGGCGGACCGCAGCAGGGCCGGAGTGTGGAAGGCCCCCACCACCACGGCGGGCCGCCGCCCGCTCGCCAGGGCCTCGGCGACATGGCCGCGCATGCACGCCTCCCGCACCAGATCCGTACGGTGCACCCCGCCGCGTGCCTCGGCCTCGTGGCGCAGCGCCCACCCGGTGAGCAGGGCGGCGCGGCGGAGCGCCTCGGGTGTCGAGCCGGGTGCCTGGGTCTCCACCAGGCGGTCCCACAGGTCGTCGCCGTCCCGGCCGGTGAGCCGGGCCCGGAGCGCGGAGGACAAGCCGTGCCCCTCCCCCGGCACGGGTGCGGAGGCCGCTCCGGGAACGGGGGCCGGGGCGCCGTCGCCGTCCTCCGCCCACGCCCGGTCGGCCAGGGGCAGATCGCAGGCCACGGCCGGGACGCCGTTTCTCGCAGCCCAGCGCAGGGCGACCAGTTCGGGCGAGAAGTCCGCGAACGGGTAGAAGGCCGGGCCCCGTTCACCTGCCGGACCGGCCCCGGGCACGGCGGCCAGCGCCACCGGGGCCTCGGTCTCCTCGTGGGCGAGCCAGCTCAGCCAGGGCTGGAACTCGGCGGGCAGTTCGACGAGGAGGACGTCGGGGGCCGCCGCGTCCAGCAGCGTCGGCAGGGCGGCCGCCAGGGAGGGCGCGTGATGGCGTACCCCGATCAGGAACGGCGACCCGGGGCCGGTCGCCGCGAGAGCCGCCACCGCGGCTTCCGCGGAGGCCGGCCCGCCCGCCGGGCCCGGAGCCGGGGAAACGGCCGGCGCACCGGCGGTGGGCGACGCCTCGGCAGTGGGCGAGGCCTCGGCGATGGCCCCCGCCTCCGTCGTCGTTTCCGGCCCGGGCATGGTCGACTCCGTCATGCGTCAGTTCTCCAGCACCGAGCGCAGGTCCCACAGGGCACGCCAGGTGGCCGAACCCTGCTCCGCCCGCCTGCGGACCGGCCCGTCCCAGTACCCCAGCAGCCGTGCCGCGTCGGCGGGGTCGTCCTTCCGGACAACGCCGAGCAGATGGCCGGGCAGCAGGGAGAGTACGTCCCGGTCACCGGGGAAGTAGGCGGCGGCCAGGCCCAGCGCGCCCGCGACGGAGACCGCCTCCGCCGTGCTCATCACCGTGGAGGGGCGTTCGACCTCCCAGCCTTCCACGGAGCGGCCGTCGCGCAGGTCCCGGAAGGCCGTGACGAGGGCTTCGAGGACCGCGTCGTCCACCTGGTAGGCGGCGCCCACGCGCTCGACGGCGGCCCGCGACTGGCGCCGGACGAGCGCGGTCTCGGCGTCCACGTCCCCGATGGGGCCCACGGCCTCGAAGTTGAAGCGCCGCTTCAGCGCGGCGGACATCTCCGAGACGCCCTTGTCGCGGAGGTTGGCGGTGGCGATGAGCGTGAAGCCGGGGGCCGCGTGCACCTGGGCGCCCTCGCGGCCCGCCAGTTCGGGCACCGCGATCCGCCGCTCGGAGAGCAGGGACACGAGGGCGTCCTGGACCTCCGGCAGGCAGCGGGTGACCTCCTCGACGCGGGCGACGGCGCCCCGGGTCATGGCGGCGAGGACCGGGGATGGCACCAGGGCCTGCTCGGTGGGCCCCTGGGCGAGCAGCAGAGCGTAGTTCCAGCCGTACTTGAGCTGGTCCTCGGTGGTGCCCGCGGTGCCCTGCACGGTGAGCGCGCTGGTCCCGCAGACGGCCGCCGACAGCAGCTCGGAGAGCATGGACTTGGCGGTGCCGGGTTCCCCCACGAGGAGGAGCCCGCGTTCCCCGGCGAGGGTGACCACACACCGTTCGACCAGGGCACGCTCGCCGACGAACTTCTGCTCGATCACCAGCCGGCGCGGCACTCCGGCTTCTGGCCGGGCCCCCTTCGGCAGGCTCAGCGCGTCCCCCGAGCTGCCCATGACGAAGGTGACGACGGCACGGGGGGTGAGCAGCCAGCCGGGCGGGCGGGGCCCGGAGTCATGGGCGGCGAGGAAGGCCAGCTCGGTGGCGTACCGGTCCTCGGGCGGCGTGATCTGCCGTGGCGCGCCGCCGGGCGCCGTCGCCTGGCCCGGGATGCCTCCCGTGGTGGTGTCGGCCGGAGTGGTGCTGTCCGGGGTGGTGCTGTCCCGAGTGGTCGTGGTGTCGTTCGTCATCGGCGGCGGCCCTTCCGGGTGGCGCGGGTGTCCAGTTCTTCGAAGGCGGGGGCGTCGCCGCCCCGGACCCGTGCCCAGGCCGCTGCGTACAGCGCGGGCACGGAGAGGTGCGGCAGGGTCCGGGCGGACCCCGTCACGGGGTACAGGTCTTCCTTCCAGGTCTCCAGCGGCAGCCCGGGGGCGCCGCGCTCCAGCCAGCCGCAGGGCAGGAAGAGGGTGCGTCCGGCCCGGGAGCGCTTCGCCTCCACGACGAGGTCGGTGGCGGCGAGTTCCGCGCGGGCCTTCTTGATGCGTGCCGGCTTCCACTCGGTCCAGCGGGCGCAGTTGCGGTCCGTGGGGTCGGGCAGGGCGAGCAGCATCAGGTAGAGCGCGGTGGCGTCCGTGCTCAGGGCGAGGGCGTCTGCGGCATCGGCCACGAGGTCCGGCACCGTACGCGTCGGGTCCTGGGCCGGGTGGTGCGTGGAGCCGTCCGGGGCGCCCGACGCGGCCAGGGCGTCGGTCTCCTGGCCGAGCAGAGCGCGCAGGGCGAGCAGGTCGCCGGTGCGCTGCGGGCCTACGGTGCCCTCGACCAGGCCGAACGCCGGGTCGTCGGGGCCGTCCAGACCGGCCGGGCGGATCAGCAGCTTCTGGCTGTCACCGTGCCCGGGGGCGAGGAGCAGCGCCGATCCTGCCCGGACCAGCCCGTCTGCCTCGGCGCCGCCGGACTCGGGGAGCCCGTACGCGGAGCGGATCGCGGGGGCGAGGGAGTGCCCCGACTCGGTCCAGTCCAGACCGAGGTCCAGCACCAGCCCGGGGTCAGCGAGGCGGGTGCGCAGGGCCTCGAGCCCCACGGGCAGGTGGGCCCGCAGGGGGTGTCCGTGGGGCAGCGTGTACGCGAGGGTGCGCAAGGCGGTCAGGGCGTTCGAGACCGCACCGCGCCCGCTCACCCGGTGGAGGGCCGGGCGGGCGCTGCCGTCCGGCACGGGGGTGCCGTGGGTGAGCCAGCTGCGGGAGTCCGCGTTGAGGATCAGGTCGACGGAGGCGGCTGTGGCGCCGGTGAGGTCGAGGTCCAGTTCCTCGGGGACGCGGACAAGGGAGCCCAGGCGTTCCCGCCACACCTCGGCGGCGGCCCGGACGTCGGGGCCCGTGGACCACAGTTCGGCCGGGTCCGGAGGCAGCAGCGCCCGCAGCACGGCATGCCGGTCGTCGTGGGGCAGGGCGCCCAGGCGGCCCTGGGCCGCCTCGAAGGCACGGGTCTTCGTGCCGAGCAGGGTCAGCGCATCGGCGCCGGGCTCTTCGACGGACGCCGCCAGCAGCGCGGTGGCCTGGAGGGGGCCGATTCCGGTGGCCGTGTGGAACGCCTCGGCGGCTTCCGGACGCCAGGGCGCCGGACCCTTCTCCCGTACCAGGGCGGTCAGCCGGGTGAGCACGTCGCGGGCGATGCCCTGCCGGTAGACGTGCTCGCGGTCGAGGGTGAAGCCGGGGACGGGTCCGAAGGCTCCGGTCGGGTCGTGGTCCAGGGCGAGCCAGCGAGCCGCGTCGTCCCGGTAGTTGCGGCCGTTTCGGGCCAGGACCACGACGGTGCGGGAGCCCTTGCGCAGCACCTGGCCGAGGCGGTGCACGGCCTCGGGGCGTCCCGTCCGCCCGACTGTCGCCGGGTCGAACGGCTCGACGAGCTCCATCCGCCGGACCGTGCCCGCGGGGTCGGCCAGAGGGCCCGCGGCGAGCGCTTCCAGCAGCACGAGGAGCCCGGCGCGGTGCTCGGGGGCGGTGGCCTCCGATGCGGCCCGGTAGGCCAGTTCGGGGAGCTTGTCGAGGAGGGAGGTCCAGGTGAGGGATTCGCCGGGCACGGTGTACTCGTCGCGTTGCCAGCCGTCCACGGGGGTGAAGGGGACCTTCGACGGTGTGGGCGGGCCGAACGCCGGCTGCCCGCCGAGGACGTGGTTGACGGCGAGGATCTGCCGGATCGCCGTCCACCGGCTTCCGCCTCCGTACCAGGAACCGCGCAGCTGCTCGGAGCCCCAGGCGGTGGCGTTCCGCAGGGTCGTGTCGTCGCCGTGCTCGGGCTCGTGGTCGAAGAACATGCCCTGGGTGCGTGCGGTGTCCCGGGGCGTGACCGGCTGTGCGGGGACGGGCGGTTCCAGGTAACGGGCGACCGCGACGGCTCCGTCCACGGCTTTCCGCACGAGCGCGGTGACGCCCGCGAGGAGCCGTGCGTCGGACACCTCGGGCAGCACCCGGGCGACGGCCTCCTCGCTCATCTCCCACGACGAGGGCCCGGTGTACTCCTCGACCGCCCGGAACGCGTTCAGGTGCCGGACGACCGCGGCGGCGACCTCGTCGAACAGCTCCTCGGCCCGGGCGTCCGTCAGCTTCCGCAGGGTGGCGGAGCCCTGCTCGTCCCTCGGGCGCAGGGCGTGCCAGTAGGCGACGGGAGGCACATAGGGGGTGCCGGCCGCGTCGTTGCCGCCGGAGGAGTCGGTGCCGACGGACCACAGGCCGCCGGTGCCGTCCGTGTCCGCCGGGTGCGCTTCGACGGATCGGTGGCGCAGGACCGCGACGGGCCGTGAACCGCCGGGCAGGGTGAGGGCGCCGAGCGGCACCACGGTGGCTCCGTCCGGCAGCGGGTGCGGCAGGGCGACCGTGTGGCCGTCCGGGGTGCCGGCGACGGTCCTGCCCCCGCCCGCGGGGGCGGCCGTGCCGGCTTCGGTGGCGGTGCGGCGGACCCAGCGGCCGAGGACCGTGCCGTCCGTGCCGAACGGCGTGGTCTCCAGGCCGGGCTGGAGGGGCAGCACCTGGCAGTGCTCGGCGAGCAGCCGGGTGCCGTCCTGGACTCCGGAGCGGAGGAAGGCGGGGAGGGACGCGCGGCCGTGGGTGCCGCCGGCCGGGTCGTACTCCAGCCACACCGTCCGGGTGCCCTGGTGGCCCTCCCGCCAGTGTCCGGTGCCATCGGAGAGGACGGCGCGCTGGGGCGGGAGGGTGGTGTCGCCCGCGTGCAGAGCCTTGCCGCCGGTGGCGCGGCCGCCGCCGGGCAGCGGCACGCAGACCACGTCCGAGAGGCCGGCGCGGCCCCAGCGGGGAACCTGCTCGCCGCCGAGGGTGAAGACCTCGGCGGGGCGGTGCGACCAGTAGGCGCGCTGCTTGCCGTCCTCCCACCAGATCACCAGCAACTCGCCGTCGACGAACCGGAAGGCGGTCGTCCGCCACTGGTCGGTGGTGGGGGGCAGGCGCAGGGTGTGCCGCAGCAGGACGCCTTCCGGGCCGACGACGACGGCCCGCTCCGGCGTGCTCAGGATCAGCGCGGGCCAGGCGCCGGTGACCCCGACGTTCTGCGACCGGTTGTTCCGCCCCCGCGAGACGGCGGCGGCCTCGGCGGCCAGTTCGGCGTAGGTCTCGTCGAGCGCGGACCAGCCCAGTTCGTCGAAGACGCCGGTGCGCAGGGTGGCGGCGAGCAGCGGTACGACGTCGTGGTGCTCAAGGAGGCGGGCGGCCTCCGGGGCTACGTCCGCGACCACGGCACGGAACGGCGAGAGCTTGTTGAGGGCGATGCGCAGCCCGGGAAGTCCCCGCGCGGCGGTGTACTCCTGGGCGCAGCCGGTGAGCCACTCGCGCAGGAGAACGGAGAGCACGGGGTGGGCGGCCAGCTTCGCCATACCGGCGTCGCTCAGCCGCTGACCGCGTCCGTCGCCGAGGCCGCCGATGTTCCGGCGCAGGAGGTCGCGGAAGTCCGGGTGTCCGGCGACGGCGGTGAGATCCCGCCGCCCGGGCGCGTCGTCGGCGAGCCACTGGTCCGGCGAGAAGCCGTGCGACCGCCGGTGGCCACGGCCCGTGGCCTCGTCGTCCGGCTCGGCCACGGGAACCCCGGTGGCCAGGCAGAGGTCGAGAAGGTCCAGGTCAGCGGTGCGCTGCCAGCGGCCCTGGAACAGTTCGACGGAGCGTCCGTCGGCGCGCAGCCGGTCCGTCATCCGGGCGGCGAGGTCCAGGGTGCGCGGACTGCGGCCCGAGATGGCCCGGTTGCGGCGGCGGTACGCCTCCCAGCGGGCCAGCCAGTCCGCCGGGGAGACGGCCGTGTCGAGGGGGCCGGCGGTGTCGGAGGACGCCTGGTCGGCGGCCGGGAGGGCGGTCAGCAGTTCCTCGGCGCCGGACTCGGCCAGCAGCGCGAGCCAGCCGGATTCGCCGTCCGTGTCCCGGCCGTTCTCGCTGAAGGTCTCCGGGAAGAACCCGAGGAGCCGGGCCCGTACGGATGCGTCCGCCCGGGCGAGGGCGACGAGTGCGGAGCCGTAGGTGGACCAGAACGAGGCGGGGGCGCGGACGACTCCGGGCGAGCCGATCAGGTCGGCCATCAGCTCGCGTTCGGCGCTCTCGCGGTCCAGCCCGGCGGCCTTGACCAGCGTGCGTACGTCCTGCGGCAGCGCCGCGTACGGCGGCATGCCGGCGGCGCAGCGCTCGACCAGCAGTCGGCGGAACTGCGCCCAGGCGTCGGCCGGTGCGAGCCGGGCCACCAGGTCGCGGACGTACTGCCGCAGCGCCTTGACGGTCAGTGCGCCGGCGAGGGCGAACTCCAGGAAGACGGCGCGCTGCCGGTCCTCGTCCACGACCAGGCCGTGGACCCGCTCGGCCTCGCGGGCCTTGCCGAAGAAGGAGGCGGCGTAGGTGGCGTTCTCGGCCTGGAGGAAGAGGCGTGCCACCTGTTCGTAGTAGGTGGGGAGGAAGTGCGGCACGGCCCGGCCGAGCCGGGTGCCGAGCTCGTCGAAGCCTTCCTTGGCCGCACCGGCGCGGGTCTTGGCCTGCCGGCCGAGGCGCTCGATGTCCTTGACCAGGGCGAGGGCGTGGTGCCCGTTGGCCGGGTCGTTGACCAGGGCCCAGGCGGGGAAGCCCAGCGTCTCGCGGCGGACCTGTCCCACGACGGGGGCGTCCTCGGTCCGGGCCAGCCCCAGGAACTCCAGGGCCAGGTCCTCGGCCTCGCCGAGTGTGCCGGGCACGAGGCGGACCACCGGGCGGTCCCCGAGGGCGGTGTGCGTGTAGGTGCGGGCGGTCAGCGTGTCGGCGTCGTCCCGGTCGGTGGTGCCGGCCGGGAGGATCGCGCCCGCGTCCAGCAGGGTCGCCACGCGGGCCTCGGCCGCGAGGGCCGCGGCGCTGCGGCCCCGGTTCTGGGCGGGGAGGGCCGTCGAGCCCGCTGCCGCCGTGTTCGCGCCGGTGTTCGTCGTGATGCTCATGCCGCCCGCTCCTCGTCCGCCACGTCGCGGCCGGCGTAGAGCGCCGCCGCCATGCGCATGCCCTCGGACCACGCCACGGCGCCGACCTCGGCCGCCGTCAGCGCGCGCCCCGAGGCGTCGCTCCAGCCCAGGGGGCCTGTCTCGGTGTCGTACGCGTCGTATCCGTCGTGCTCGCCGATCCAGATGCGTGCTTCGACGCCGGCGCCGTCCTCGACGACCGGGCAGACCGCGTATCCGCCGCGCGAGCGGTATCCGAGCTGGGTGACACGGCCGTGCAGGAAGCGCAGTTCCTTGAAGACGCCGCCGGCGTAGGTGTCCACGGAGGTGGTGTCGGGGGCGAGGCCCGCCGGGCGGTGCCAGACCTCGCGGAACAGCTGTTCCACGTTCTGGCGCACTTCCAGTTCGACCGCGAACTCCCGCAGCTCGTCCAGGTCTTCGAGCAGGACGGGGTGGGGAACATGGACGATGTCCGGGGTGATGCGGACCGTGTCGCCGTCCAGGTCGACGAGGCCGAGACCGCGCTCGGGGTCGACGTCGCGCAGGAATCCCGCGACCCCGCCGTCCTCGCCGGTGACCACCACGTCCCGCAGGGCCGCCTGCCACGCCGGGTCGGGCCAGACCCGGGCGAGCACGGCGGTGGGAACGGGCAGCGAACGCACCATCCACTGCTCGACGTCGCTCAGGCACCGGCGCTCATGGCGGTCCAGCCACTCGGTCAGCTGCCGGAGACCGACGACCGCCGGGTCGTCCTTCAATGTGGCCGGAACGGACTTCAGCCGTCGGCCCTTACCGTTGCGGCAGACCACCTTGCCCGCCTCCAGAGCGACTTCGTAGTCGCCCGCCGAAACCCACCCCATGCGCTGTTCTCCCCGTCGTTCCCGACTGCCGCCGCACCGGCGGCATGCTGATGAACCCCGTCGACGGCGACGCACCGTGACGATGGAAGAGACTCTAAGCGGCACCAGTGACAACGCGGACGGCCCCTGCCTCGACGGACCGGGTGGCCGCCCGATGGGGAAGACTGGGCCCATGAGAGACATCGTCTTCACCCGCCGGAGCGGCTGGATACCGAACGTGATCCGCGAGGACGGCGAGCTGAGGCTGATGCTCGGCGCCGGGGCCGACGCCAACCACGAGCCCCGTACGTTCACGTTCCCGATCGAGGAGTCCCATCTTGCGGTGATCCAAAGGGATCTGGCCAGACACCTCCTGCTGTGGAGTGCGGTCCTCCCGCTGTGCGACGCCGCCGGCACCCGGGGCCGGCTCGACGAGAACGCCGCCGTCGCGCTCCTGGACCCGGTCCTCCTCTCCGCGCCCGCGGACGTCGACGCCCTCTTCCGACGCATCGGCCTGGACAAGGGCCCGCTCATCGCCCATGGGGCGGACATCGCCCTGCTCGAAGGCGGTCAGGTCTGTGCGGCGATGCGCACCGCGACAGAGACCTCCGACGGGAAACGGGCTCAGAAGTACCACGCGGACCGCCGTCGCGCCGAGCGCGGAGTAGTGCTCGGTCCGCTCGACGGCGCGCTTCTGAGGTACACGGGGCAGTATCTGCACGGCGCGACCGTCCCGAAGCGGAAGCCCGACGCCGTGGATCCCGCGCTGCTGCCCGACGTCATGCGGGTGATCGCCACCGCGGAGCAGGCGTGTACCGGGATGCGGATCGGCAACGATCCGCGACGGGGAAAGCGCGCCACGGACAAGCAGGCCTGGAATCGGCTGGCGTCGACGGTGGAGGCGGTCGTGCGCCGGGCACACCCTGAACTCGTCGATGACGCGGTGCGCACCGTGAGCTTCCTGATGTGCTCGGAGGCCGCGTCCCGCACCAGGAGCGCGCCCCTGGAGGACGAGGACGACGAGGAGGCTGTCGGCGGTCGCGCCGGCTCCGGCGGGGGCGCGAGGAAGACGATGCTGTCGTTCACCGACGACAAGGACGTCGAGAGGAAATGGCTCGCGGGGAGTTCCCGGGGTGCCGCTGCGGAGTTCTGGGATTTCGTCGGCGATCGCGCTGCCGCGGACAACGAGGTGTTCACCATCGAGGACGAGGAGATGGGCGAAGGGGTGCAGCTCCACTTCTACGCGGACTCGATCGCCCGGGTCACGACGGTGCGCCGGGGTGGAGGCGGCTCGGATCCCGTGTACCGGGTCGAATACAGCCTGGTCGACGGGATCGGCGGGTACCGGAAGCTGGTAAGCGCCTTCGTCCGCGGCGGCTGCGCGGCGCTCGAACAGCACGGTACGTGGATTCCGGATGCCGCCGAGTTCGAGCGCGCACGCCGCCGACGTGACCGCGGGTAGCCCCCGGCGCGACCGCCGGCAGTCCCGGCCGGGAGCGCTCAGCGCTCGCTGAGCATTTCCTTGCGGAGCCTGGCGAGCAGTCGGGACAACAGCCGGGACACGTGCATCTGGGAAAGACCGAGATGTTCCCCGATCTGGGCCTGCGTCATTTCCCGACCGAAGCGCAGTGTGACGATTTCGCGGTCCCGGTCGTCCAGTTCCTCCAGCAGCGGGGCCAGGGCGTGGAGGTCCTCGACCAGTTCCAGTGCCGGATCGACGTCGCCCTTGACGTCTCCGTAGGTGACGGTCTCGCGGCTGTTCTGCTCGACGCCGATGGGCAGGTCCAGGGAGCCCGCGGTGTAGCCGTTGGAGGCGATGAGGCCCTCGATGACCTCGTCCTCGCCGAGCTCCAGGTGCTTGGCGAGTTCGGCGACGGTGGGGTCGCGGTCGAGCCGGCCGGCGAGTTCCTCCCGTGCCTTGGCCAGGGTGACGCGGAGTTCCTGCAGCCGACGCGGTACGTGGACGGCCCAGGTGGAGTCGCGGAAGAAGCGCTTGATCTCCCCGACGATGTAGGGGATCGCGAAGGACGTGAACTCCACCTCCCGGCTCAGTTCGAACCGGTCGATCGCCTTGATCAGCCCGATGGTGCCGACCTGGACGATGTCCTCCATCTCGCCGCTACCGCGGTTGCGGAATCGCTTCGCAGCGAAATGCACCAGGGACAGGTTCATCTCGATCAGTGTGTTCCGCGCGTACTGGTATTCCGGCGTGCCCTCTTCGAGGAGCTGCAGCTGCTCGAAGAACAGGGATCCCATCACCCGTGCGTCCTTCGGGGCGACCTTCCCGGGATCCGCGATCCGCGGAAGCGTCGCGGGACCGATACCGGCGGCCGGGACCGGGGCCTCGGGGAATGCCACGGTAGCTTCCATGGATGCCTCGGTGGCTATCGGAGGCAGAACCTGGTCCCGTGTGGCGGCGGAACGCCGAGGGTGGGGCGCTGTGTTGAGCATGTTCGTCTCCCGGTGGCTGCTGGTGGAGGAGCACGGGAGGCCGAGACGAGGGACACCTCGGGATGGCCCCGAGGGACCGCTCCCGTGCGTGTGCCTGTCTGCCCAAGCACGTCGGACCAGCGCTTGCCCCCGTTCCGCGAGTCCAAACGCGGTGGAACGTCTGTGAGCAGATCCACCGTCTCCCGCCAGGGGTGCCCCGTTCAGGCGTCGGCCTGGAGGCGCAGCCCCGCCAGGGTCAGGTCCAGCGCGGCGCGGAACTGCTCGATGTCGTCGTGCCCGTCGAACTCGTCGACGATCTCGTGCACGAAGGGGAAGTCGACGGCGTCGAGTTCCCGCCACGTCGCGGCGAAGCGGCCGAGGAACTCGTCGCGGCCCACCGCACCGTCGAGCACCTCCTGGGGCGGTTCCTGCCCCAGGTCGACCGCGGAGCCGACGACGACCGTCGTGATCGCCGAGACGGCGTGGAACCGCTGGCGCGCGGTGAGCTTCAGCCGCAGGGTCGGCTGCCCCAGCTTCTCGTACAGGCGCAGGGCGTTGCCCTGGACGTCGGTGTTGCGCATGAAGTAGTTCCCGAGCCAGGGCCGCACGAGGATCGCGTCGAACAGGGTCAGCGACATCGCGCGCAGGTGGTCGATCGGGTCGTCGCCGGGCTCGATGGCCTCGATCTCGGCGAGGACGCCGCCGATGACGTGGTCGGTGGCGCGGTCGAGCAGCTCGTCCTTGCTCGCGACGTACCAGTAGATGCTGGCCACGCCGCCCCCGAGGCGCTGTGCGAGCGCCCGGAACGTCAGGGCCGAAGGTCCTGCTTCGTCGAGCAGCGCCACTGCTTCGGTGAGCACGGACTCCATCGAGTGCGAAGCCCGGCGGCGGCCGCCCGCGGCGGCCCGGTTCTGGTGGCGCGGCATGGCCTCTGCCCTTCGTTTGCATCTCTATCGAACGCTGTTCTATCGTACCTCATGGAACACCGTTCGATAATCGAGCGGCGTTCGATCGAAAGGAGCGCCGCCATGACGACCGCGATGCTGAAACCCCCCGCTTCCCGTACCTATCCCTCCCTGCGCGCCGCGTGGATACCGATGGCCGCTCTGTGCCTGGCCTTCTTCGTGGAGATGGTCGACAACACCCTGCTGTCGATCGCGCTGCCCACGATCGGGCGCGACATCGGCGGCGGGACCACCGCGCTGCAGTGGGTCACCGGCGCGTACTCACTGACGTTCGGCGGTCTGCTGCTCACCGCGGGCTCCATGGCCGACCGGCTCGGCCGCCGCCGCGTCCTGCTCGTCGGACTCGCCGTGTTCGGCGCGCTGAGCCTGTGCGCCGTCTGGGTCACCACCGCGGGTGAGCTGATCACCCTGCGCGCCCTGCTCGGCATCGCCGCCGCGGCGATGGCCCCGATCACCAACTCGCTGGTGTTCCGGCTCTTCGACGACAAGGCGCTGCGGATGCGCGCCATGACGGTGATGATCGTCGTGGGCATGTCCGGATTCATCCTCGGGCCGCTGATCGGCGGCACGGCCCTGGCCCACGTGCGCTGGGAGTGGCTGCTCGTCGTGAACGCCCCGATCGCGCTGATCGCCTGGATCGGGGTACGCCTCGGCGTCCCGGCCGACCGCCCCGAGGACCTGACCCGCGACCGGCTCGACGTGCCGGGCGCCGCGCTGAGCGTCGCCGCCATCGGGCTCGCCTGCTACGCGCTGACCAGCGGCGTCGAGAACGGCTGGCTCTCCGTCCTCACCCTCGGTTCGGTCGCGGGCGCGGCCGCCTCCGGGATCGCCTTCGTCCTCCACGAGCGCCGCAGCCCGGCCCCCATGCTGGACCTCGGCCTGTTCTCCAACGGCACGGTCCGCGGTGCCGTCGTCGCGCAGATCGGTACGTCCATCGCGATGGCCGGCGTGATGTTCGGGCTCATCCTGCACTTCCAGTACGCGTACGGCTGGAGCCCGGTGCGGGCCGGCCTCGCCAACCTGCCGCTGATCGTGACCATGCTGCTCGCGACACCCGTGTCCGAGGGGCTGGCCCGCCGCTACGGCCACCGCGCCGCCTGTCTGGTGGGCGCGGCCTGTCTGGCCGTGGCGCTGGCGGGGCTGTCCTGGGGCGTCGAGCACGGTTACCTCGTCATCGCGGCCTGCATGGTGCTCATGACGATCGGGCTGCGGACCGTCATGACGATCTGCGCGGTCGCGCTCGTCGACGCGATGCCGGCCAACCGCACCTCGATGGGCACCGCGCTCAACGACACCGCGCAGGAGGTCGGGACCAGCGTCGGCACCGCCGCGGTCGGCACGCTGATCGCCGCGCTGGTCACCACCCAGCTCCCCGCCGGTGTGTGGAGCAGCGGCCTCGTCGCGTCCTTCTTCCACGGTGAGCGGATCGCGTACGCCGTGCTCGCCGTCGTCGTCGGGCTGATCGCGACGGCCGGCGCGCTGAGCCTCACGGACTCGCGCAGCGTGGAGGAGGCGGCGCCCGCGGAGGCGGCCTGACCGTGCCCCGTCCGTCCGCCCCGGGCCGTGTGCGTACGGCCCGGGTTCGGGTGGGGTGCCGCCCGAACCCGGCCCCAGCCCCGGTGGTCAGCGAGCCGTGACGCGGAACGGTCTGCTGTAGGCGTCGAGAAGACCCTGGCTCGTGACGAGGAGCAGGTAGTCGCCGGCCGGGATGTCGGCGGGGAGGGTCACCCGTACGGACGTCACGTGGGCGGGCAGGCCGGTCGCGAGGACCGCGCGGGTCGCGGTGGATGTTCCTTGGCGCTGCACGAGGTGGATGTCGACCGGGTCGACCGGGCCGGTCAGGAGCCAGCGAACGAGGTGCTCCTCCCCCGCCTGCCAGACCTCGCCTTCTCCGGGGGTCTGCACGATGAGGCTGTCCGTGCCGAGCTGCACGGCCGCTGCCGGTCTGCTGAGCAGGGAGTTGATGCGTCCGACGGCTCGACGTACCGCACCGCGAGCTCCGTCGCCGGTTCCGGGGGTGGGGGTGGTCACTTGGGCGCGCTCCTGGTCCTGGACGGGATGACGTCTGCTGGTCGTCCCTCTCAACGTCGCTCGTCCAGCAGCGGACCGCACCTCGCCGCACGCCGTCCGTGGAACCGGGTCCGGGGGGGGGGGGGGGGGGGGGGGGGGCCCCCCCCGGGGGGGGGGCCGGGGGGGGCCGGGCGGGGCCCGCGCGGCGGGGGGGGGGGGGGGGCGCGGCGGGGGGGCGCCGGGGGCGGGGGTG
>NZ_JAFEUF010000044.1:0-23083 GCF_016901035.1 Streptomyces durocortorensis | reverse complement strand
ACGCCCCCGGCCACTCCGGCCGGGCCCCCCCGGGGGGGGGCCCCCCCGCCCCCCCCCCCCCCCCCCCCCGGGGGGGGGGGGGGGGGGGGGGCCCCCCCCCCCCCCCCCCCCCCCCCCGGGGTGGTTCAGCCGTGGTCACCCGAGGGCGACCGTACGGTGGTGGTGCGCGGTGTCAGAGCGTGCGGGCCGCCGAGGCGATGGCGGAGGCGAAGGTCGAGACCTCGGCGTAGACGCCGGGGTAGCCGGGGCGGGCGCAGCCGTAGCCCCAGCTGACGATGCCGACCTGGACCCACTGGTTGGCGTTGTCCCGGCGGAACATCGGGCCGCCGGAGTCGCCCTGGCAGGTGTCGACGCCACCGGTGTCGGGGTAGCCGGCGCAGATCTCCTCGTTGGCGACGAGCTCGTTGCCGTAGGCGGAGCGGCAGGCGGCGTCGGAGACGAACGGGACGTTGGCCTTGAGCAGGTAGCGCTGCTGGCTGCCGCCCTCGCGGTTGGCGCCCCAGCCTGCGACGGTGAACGTGCCCTGGTTGAAGGCGGTGGTGGTGGCGATCTTCAGGGTGGGCTGGTTGATCGGCTGGGCGAGCTTGATGAGCGCCCAGTCCTTGCCGGTGCCGTTGTAGCCGGGAGCCTGGAGGACCTTGGTGGAGCGGACCTTGACGGCACTGGACGACTGGAGGTCGACGACGCCTCCGGTGGCGGTGATCGAGGTGTTGTTGCCCGATCCGCTCACGCAGTGGGCGGCGGTGAGGACGATGTCCTTGGCGTAGAGGGCGCCGCCGCAGCCCATGGAGAGCCGGACCATGAAGGGGAACTCGCCCTGGGCGGCGCGGGTTCCGCCGACGACGGGGTTGGGGGCGGCGGAGGCGGTGACGGGCTGGAGGCCGACGACCGCGATGGCGACGGTGGCGACGACGACCGAGCATCTCTTCAGGGCACGCAGGAATTGCTTCACGGACTGCCTTCTTTCGTGGGGGGCTGCTAGGGAGACCACGACAGGGCGCGGCGGATCATAGTCATGCACCCGTCAAGGCGATCCGATTGTGGAGAACGGGTGACCGCTGCCACAAGGCCCACTTTTCGGCCAGACACGCAGTGAGCCCGCCGACCCCCCGTGCAGGGGTCGGCGGGCTCGTTGCCGTGCCGGGGACTACTTGAGGCCGCTGTTGATCGCGGTCACGAGTTCGCCGTTGGCGGTGTCACCGTTGAACTCCCAGAAGAACGCGCCGCCCAGGCCCTGGCCCTTGGCCCACGCCATCTTCGAGCCGATGGTGGCCGGGGTGTCGTAGCTCCACCAGTTGGTGCCGCAGTGGGCGTACGCCGTGCCCCCGACCGTGCCGGTGGCCGGGCAGGTGGTCTTCAGGACCTTGTAGTACTGGTTGCCGGGCTCGACTCCGGCCGCCGGGCCGGTCGCCGTGCCGCCGGGGGCGGACTGGGTGACACCGGTCCAGCCCCGGCCGTAGAAGCCGATGCCGAGCAGCAGCTTGGAGGCCGGAACGCCCTTGGCCTTCAGCTTGGCGATCGCGTCGGCCGAGTTGAAGCCCTGCTGGGGGATGCCGGTGTACGAGGTCAGCGGGGAGTGCGGGGCGGTCGGCCCCTGCGCGGCCCAGGTGCCGAAGTAGTCGTACGTCATCACGTCGTACCAGTTGATGTACTGCGCGGCGCCGCCGTAGTCGGCGGCGTCGATCTTGCCGCCGTCGGAGCCGTCCGCGGTGATGGCGGCGGTGAGCAGGTTGTTCGGGCCGAACTTGGCCCGCATGGCCTGCATCATGTTCTTGAACGCGGCCGGGCCGCTGGTGTCACAGGTCAGACCGCAGGCATTGGGGTACTCCCAGTCCAGGTCGATGCCGTCGAAGACGTCGGCCCAGCGCGGGTCCTCGACCAGGTCGTAGCAGGACTGGGCGAACGCGGTCGGGTTCTGGACGGCCTGGCCGAAGCCGCCGGACCAGGTCCAGCCGCCGAACGACCAGAGGATCTTGATGTGCGGGTACTGCGCCTTCAGCTTGCGCAGCTGGTTGAAGTGGCCGCGCAACGGCTGGTCCCAGGCGTCGGCCTTGCCGTCGACCGACTGCGCAGCGGTATAGGACTTCTCGTAGTCCTCATACGCGTCACCGATGGTGCACTTGCCGTTCTGCACGTTGCCGAAGGCGTAGTTGATGTGCGTGATCTTCTCGGCGGAGCCGGAGGTGACGAGGTTCTTGGCCGTGTAGGAACCCCAGTTGGTGAAGTAGCCCAGGTTGATCTTTCCGTTGCCGCCGGGGTTCTCGCCGCCGCCACCGCCGCCTGTGGTGCGGACAGTCGTGGCGGCCGAGGCCGGTCCCGTCTGGTCGGCGGTGTCGCGGGCGACCACGGTGTAGCCGTAGTCGGTGCCGGCGGTCAGGCCGCTGTTGGTGTACGTGGTCCCGGTGACCGTGGCGACGGTGACGCCGTCCCGCTTGACGTCGTAGTTCTTGATGCCCTTGTCGTCCGTGGCGGCCGCCCAGGACAGCTTCACCGACGTGTTGGTGATGTCGCTGGCGACCGGCTTGCCCGGAGCGGAGGGAGCGTTGTCGCCGGGGTTGGTGCTACCGCCGTCGCAGGAGGCTCCGTTGAGCTTGCAGCCGCTGGGCGAGCCCGAGCCGGAGCCGTTGAAGCCGAAGGAGACCGACGCGCCGGGCGCCAGGGTGCCGTTCCAGCCGAGGTTCTTGGCCGTCCAGTGGTTCGCGGAGTTGGTGACGGTGGCGTCCCAGGCGGAGGTGACCTTGGTGTTCGCCGGGAAGTCCCACTCGACGGTCCAGGACGAGAGCGTCGTGGTGCCGGTGTTCTTCACCGTCCACTTGCCCTCGAAGCCGGAGCCCCAGTCCGATGCCTTCGTGTATACGGCGGTGGCCGAGGTCGCGGCCTCCGCGGGGGCGGCGAGGCCGACCATGGCGGCCAGCGGGAGGAGCAGCGCCGTGGTTCCCGCGAGAACCCTGGACCGCTTGTTCGGGATACCGCTCCGCGACGATCTCGTTCTCCGCCATCGTGTTTCCGTGCGCAAGGCTGCTCCTCGGTGGCTTCGGGCAGGCAGCGGGGTGCCTGACCCGTCGATCCCGCGTGGCCCCGAGTACGTAGCGTCGGCCTCGGTCCCCGCAGGGTTTCCGTGACCATAGAAAGGCCTAGACCAATCGTCAAGAGGTCTGGACCGATGACTGGTTGACCGCTCCGGCCGAGCGGCTCGACGGACGCTAGGACACCGCCTGGCCCTTGCCGAGGGCGATGACGCCGTTACGGGAGACGGTGTAACGCTCGTGGTCCCGTTCGGGGTTGACGCCTATCGTCGCCCCGGGCGGGACGTCGACGTTCTTGTCGAGGATCGCGTTACGCACGACCGCTCCCCTGCCGACGCGCACACCGTGGTGCAGCACGGAGCCCTGGACCACTGCGCCCTGCTCGACGATCACACCGGGCGACAGCACCGACCCGGTGACCTGGCCGCGGATCACGCAGCCCGGGCTGACGATCGACTCGCCGGCGATGCCTCCGGAGACGAAACGGGCCGGGGCCTGGTGGGCGGCGTGGGTGTACATGGGCCAGCGTTGGTTGTAGAGGCTGAACAGCGGCTGCTCGGAGATGAGGTCCATGTGGGCCTCGTAGTAGCTGTCCAGGGAACCCACGTCACGCCAGTACCCGCGCTCGCGCCGGGTCTCGCCCGGTACGTGGTTGTCGTCGAAGTCGTAGACGTGCGCGGCCCCGCGCTCGGTGAGCATGGGCAGGATGGATCCGCCCATGTCGTGGACGGAGTTCTCGTCCTCGGCGTCCTGGTGGAGGGCGTCGACGAGAACCTTCGTGGAGAAGAGGTAGTTGCCCATCGAGGCGAAGACCTTGGTCGGGTCGTCGGGCAGGCCGGGCGGGTCGGAGGGCTTCTCCAGGAAGCGTTCCACGCGTGAGCCGTCGGAGGCCGGGGTGATGACGCCGAAGGCGGAGGCATCCGCACGGGGCACCTTGATACCGGCGACGGTGACGCCGGCGCCGCTGTCGATGTGCCGCTCGAGCATCTGGCGTGCGTCCATGCGATAGACGTGGTCGGCTCCGAACACGGCTATGTAGTCCGGCTGTTCGTCGTGGACGAGGTTGAGCGACTGCAGGATGGCGTCCGCGCTGCCGAGGTACCAGCGCGGGCCGAGGCGCTGCTGGGCCGGGACCGGTGTGACGTAGTTGCCGAGCAGGCTGGACATCCGCCAGGTGGTGGTCACATGGCGGTCCAGCGAGTGGGACTTGTACTGGGTGAGGACGCAGATCCTCATGATGTCGGCGTTGACGAGGTTCGACAGGACGAAGTCGACCAGCCGATAGGTTCCGCCGAAGGTGACCGCGGGTTTCGCTCGGTCGGCCGTCAGCGGCATCAGCCGTTTGCCCTCTCCTCCCGCGAGTACGATCCCGAGCACCGAAGGTCCAGCGCGCATGGCCACTCCCCCTCCTGAAACACCGAACCGTTTCCGGCTACGCCTTTTTGACGATCTCCTCGTACACGTCGAGCGTCCGCCGGGCGACCCTGTCCCAGCCGAACTCACGCACCGCACGTTCGCGGCCCGCCTCCCCCATCCGCCGTGCCGCCGGACGGTCGGCGAGCACCTGGTCGACCGCTTCGGCGAGATCCGCCTCGAACCGGGCCGGCTCGTCGGCCTCGTACGGTACGAGCAGTCCCGTACCGCCGTCGGAGACGACCTCGGGGATCCCTCCGACCGCGGAGGCGACCACCGGGGTGCCGCAGGCCATCGCTTCGAGATTGACGATGCCCAGCGGCTCGTACACGGAAGGGCAGACGAACACGGCTGCCATGCTCAGGAGTTGGATGACGTCGGGCCGCGGAAGCATGTCCGGGATCCAGTGGACCCCGTCGCGCGAGCGCTTCAGTTCACCGACCAGTTCACGGAACTCGGCTTCGATCTCCGGAGTGTCGGGCGCGCCCGCACAGAGCACCAACTGCGCCGACGCGTCGAGCCGGTGGGCGGCGCGCAGCAGGTGCGGGACACCCTTCTGGCGCGTGATGCGGCCGACGAACAGGACGAAGGGGCGGTCCGGGTCGACACCGAGCCGACGCAGTACGTCGGTTCCGGGAGCCGGCCGGTACAGGCGGGTGTCGATGCCGTTGTGGACGACCCTGACCCGGTCCGGATCCAACTGCGGGTAGCAGCCGAGGATATCGGCACGCATTCCGTGCGAGACGGCGATGACCGCGTCGGCGGACTCCACGGCGGTGCGCTCGGCCCAGCTGGACAACGCGTAGCCTCCGCCGAGCTGTTCGGCCTTCCAGGGCCGCAGCGGCTCCAGCGAGTGGGCGGTCATCACATGCGGGATGCCGTAGAGCATTCCGGCGAGGTGGCCCGCGAGGTTGGCGTACCAGGTGTGCGAGTGCACGAGGTCGCGGCCTTCGAGCGCGGCGGCGATGGACAGGTCCACGGAGAAGGCGCGCAGTGCGTCGTTGGCGCCGTCCAGCTCGCGGCCGGGCCGGTGCCTGACCAGCCCGTCCGAGGCTCCTTCACCCCAGGAGTGGACCTGAAGATCGGTGAGCGCGCGTAACTCCTTCGCCAGGAACTCGACATGGACACCGGCGCCGCCGTAGACGTCCGGCGGATACTCCCGGCTCAGCAGTCCCACCTTCACGTCTGCCCCCTCACGACGTCGATGACCTTCTGCCCTCGATGGTCACTCACATGCGCGTGCGGGGGAAGACCACCGTTTCGACCGGGCTCACCGCGCCACCGGAATTCAGGCGGCGACAAGCTCCTGGTCCGGCGTCCTGGCCTTCGGCTTGTTCGGCTTGTTCGGCAGCGCGAGCCGGAAGACCTTGTGCCACGCGGAGAACACCTGCTTGGGCAGCGGGCCGGTGACGTACTCCAGCTCGTACTTCTCGAACAGGGCGCGCACCTTCACCGCGACCTCGGCATACCGGTTGCTCGGCAGGTCCGGGAACAGGTGGTGCTCGATCTGGTGCGACAGGTTGCCGGTCATGAAGTGCATGGCCTTGCTGCCGCTGATGTTGGCCGAGCCCATCATCTGCCGCAGGTACCACTGGCCACGCGTCTCGCCCTTGATCGACCGGCGCTCGAAGACCTGTACGCCCTCGGGGAAGTGCCCGCACATGATCACCGAGTGGGTCCAGAGGTTACGGACCAGGTTCGCGGTGAACGTGGCGGCGAGCGTGGGGAGGAACGACGGGCCCGACAGCAGCGGGTGGATCACGTAGTCCTTGAGCACCTGCTTGCGGATCTTGCGGCCCACGGCCCTGGCCCGCGCGCGGAACTCCGGGTTCTTGCGGCGGCGCTTGTGGAGGTTCTTGCCGAGCTCCAGGTCGTAGGCCGCGATGCCGTACTCGAAGAAGCAGGCGTTCAGGAAGTTCCACAGCGGCTGGCCGAGGTGGAAGGGGTGCCACTTCTGGTCCTCGTCGACGCGCATGATGCCGTAGCCGAGGTCGTTGTCCTTGCCGATCACGTTGGTGTACGTGTGGTGCAGTTCGTTGTGCGAGTGCTTCCACTGATCGGACGGCGAGACGTGGTCCCACTCCCAGGTGGTGGAGTGGATCTTCGGATCCCGCATCCAGTCCCACTGGCCGTGCAGGATGTTGTGGCCGATCTCCATGTTGTCCATGATCTTCGCCACGGAGAGCCCGGCGGTGCCGATCAGCCACGCGGGCGGGAAGAGCGAGAACAGCAGCACGCCCCTGCTGGCCAGCTCCAGCTTGCGCTGCGCCGAGATGACCTTCCTGATGTAGGCGGCGTCCTTCTCGCCGCGGTCGGCGATCACCTCGTCGCGGATGGCGTCGAGCTCGCGACCCAGTTCCTCGATCTGCTCCGCGGTCAGGTGGGCGGTGGGGTCGATGGCGGTCAAGGTGCTCCTACCGTTCGATGTCGCAGGGGCCCGCGGCGGCGGACACACAGGTCTGGATGAGGACGCCCGGCTCGGCCTCGGTGATCTCGCCGGTGCGCAGGTCGCGGACGGCGCCCGCCTTGAGCGGCGTGACGCACCCGAAGCAGATGCCCATGCGGCACCCGGAGGGCATGAGAACGCCGGCTTCCTCGCCGATGTCCAGCAGCGGCGAGGCGCCGTCCGCGTCGACGGTCCTGCCGGTGACGCTGAACGTGACCTCGCCGCCCTCGCCGGCGACGACGATGCCGGGGCGGAAGCGTTCGGTGTGCAGGCGTTCGTGGACGCCGTGGTCGCTCCAGTGCTTCTCGGCGGCGTCGAGCAGTCCCGCGGGCCCGCACGCCCAGGTCTCGCGCTCGGTCCAGTCGGGCACGAGTTCGTCGAGACGGGCGATGTCGAGCATGCCGTCCGTGTCGGTGTGCACCTCGGTGAGCCGCAGCTTCCGGTCCGCGACCAGGCCGTGCAGTTCCCCGCGGAAGATCACGTCCTGCGGCTGAGGCGCGCAGTGGACCATGACGACGTCGTCGAACGCGGTGTCGCGCAGCATGCCCATCACGGGCGTGATGCCGCTGCCGGCCGTCAGGTAGAGCACCTTGGCGGGCTTGGCCTGCGGCAGGACGAAGTCACCGGTCGGCTGGTCGATGTGGATCAGCGTGCCCGGTTTCACCCTGCGGACCAGATGGTTGCTCACCTTGCCGTCCGGGATCGCCTTCACCGTGATGGTGACGCGGCCGTCCCGGCGGTTCGTCGGCGAGGTGATGGAGTAGGCGCGCCAAAGGCGCACCCCGTCGACGTCGACCCCGATCCGTACGTACTGACCGGCCGTATGGCCGCGCCAGCCCCGTCCCGGCCTGATCACGACCGTTGCGGCGTCGGCCGTCTCGGGGTGCACGGCCTCGATGCGCCCCCGCAGGTCGGCGCCCGCACGCAGCGGGCTGACCAGGTCGAGGTAGTCCGACGGCAGCAGCGGCGTCGTGACCATCTCCAGCAGTTTCCACGCCCTGCTGCGGAGGGCTGTACTCGTCATGGCTCCAGCTTGCTGGGCGTGAAGGTGTAAAGTCCTGACCTCAAGACGTGAATCTGATCGACTGAATTGTTCGCAAGGAACAAAAACGTGAGCCATGCAGCCCGGAGGGCCAGCGAACTGGCTCTGGATGAGACGACGGTCACCGCACTTCGGTCCGCGCTCAGGACCACCGCCGACGAGATCGTCCAAGCGATCATCGACGAGGTCCCTTCCTACGCCAACGCCCTTTCGGGCCGCATGGGCGCCACCATCCGGCGAGCCGTCCGCACCGCCCTGGGCCACTACCTGGACCTCGCGAGCGGGAACGCCACGGGCGGCGACGGCGACGACGCGGCCTACGAGCTGGGCCGCGGCGAGGTGCGCGACGGGCGTTCGATGGACGCCCTGCTCAGCGCCTACCGCGTGGGCGCCCGCGTGGCGTGGCGCTGTCTCGCAGCGGGTGCCGTACCCGCGGGGCTGCCGGCCGCCGAGGTCGCCAAGTTCGCCGAGCTGACCTTCGCCTACATCGACGAGCTCTCCGCCGCGAGCGCCGCCGGCCACGCCGACGAGCTGGCCGCCCGGGGCAGAGCCCACGAGCGCCACCTGGAACACCTGGCCCGCGACCTCCTCGCCGGCGCGAGCCCGGACGTCCTGCTGGCCTCCGCCCCCCGGGCCGGATGGCAGCCTCCGGTCTCCCTGACCGCGGTCCTGCTGCCCGCGGCCCAGGCCCGGCCTGTCTACCGCACGCTCGACCCGAGCACCCTCGTCCTCGACGACCTGCCGGACGCCACCGGTGCGCTGCTCGTCCCCGATGCCGACCGGCCCCATCTCCTGCGCCGGCTGACCGACCGCGACGCCGTGGTCGGCCCGGCCCGCCCGTGGACGCGTGCGTCCGCCTCGTACGCACGGGCCGTACGCGCGCGCTCCCTCTCCTCCGATATCCGCGACACCGAGGACCACCTGCCCGAGCTGGTGCTGAGCGCCGACGCGGACGCGTTCGCAGACCTGCGCACCCGAGCCCTCGCACCGTTGCGGACCTTGCCCGCCGCGACCGCACGCAGGCTGGAGGAGACGTTGCGGGCGTGGCTGCTGCACCAGGGCCGACGGGATGAGGTGGCGGCGGCCCTGTTCGTCCATCCCCAGACCGTTCGTTACCGGATGTCGCAGCTACGGGAGCTGTTCCCGGATCTCGGATCACCGGGCCGGGTCCTCGAACTGACACTGGCGGTCGGCCTTCGGGCCGGCTGACGCGTGGCCGGCCTCAGCCCGCCCCGCGCGGATCTGGCGGAGACCCGCACCTGGGCCATGAATCGCCTCGAACAGCCCCTCAAAGTAGACCAGTTGGCTCGCCATGCGGCCATGTCACGGCGCACCTTCATTCGTCGTTTCGGCGAGGAGACCGGTATGCCGCCCATGCGGTGGCTGACGCTGCAGCGGGTCTTGGCCGCCCGGAGGCTCCTGGAGACCTCGGACTGGTCCGTCGAACGGATCGCCGCGGCTTCCGGTCTCGGCACCGCCGCCAACTTCCGCATCAGCTTTCGCCGGGAGACCGGCTCGCTCCCCAGCGACTACCGCCGCCGGCACCGCCTCGCGGCCGATGTGAGGGGCTGAGGGACGCGCCGCAGATCCGGCCGCCCTGCATCTTTCCGCCCAGGCCTCGCTCGACGCCGCTGATGACCCGTCGGCACGGCGGCCGCCTCCGTATACGCGGAGGCACTGGCACGATCATTGCCAAGGACGGCACCGCCCGATCTGGTCGCTGACCGCACCGGCTCCTGGCGTGGAAGCACATCACACCACCACCGTCAGGAGCAGGCCATGGCAGCGGAACAGGTCGAGAGCTGGGGCGTCCCGTGGGAGCAGGCGTTCGGTTACGTCCAGGCCGTGCGGCACGGGGACACCATCCATGTGGCCGGTCAGTTCTCCCACGACGGCGAAGGACTCGTCGCCCCCGCACCGGTGGACGAGCACGGCCGGGTCACCGACTTCGGCACCATGGAAGAGCAGATGCGTACCACCTACGCCAACACCGCCAAGCTGCTGGCCCGGTTCGGCGCGACCATGGAGGACGTGGTCGAGGAGGTGGTCCACGTACTCGACATGGACAGCGCGTTCGCCGCAGCGGGGCCCGTGCGCAGAACTGCGTTCGCCACCGGGACGCCCCAGGTGGCGACCACCATCCTGGTGACGCCGCGGCTCGCGCAGCCCGGACAGCTCGTGGAGATCAGCTGCACGGCCAGACTGTCGGCGTAGGCGACGGATTCAGGGGGTCACGTCGAGGTGGCCGAGTGTCCCCATCCGCTCGGTGCGCCCACCCGCGTGGCCCCAGGCCTTCCGGGATCCGCCCGCAGTGACCGACGATCCGCCGCCGGCCGATCCGCACCGGCCCGGTCGGTAGCCTGGCCACACAACCGGCAGCGCCGCGGAGAAGCCCCAGGGGCGGGACGTGGCACACAGTCAGGACGCACCCCGCGCAGGCCGTTGGCGGTGCGATCGGAAAGGTAAGAATGCGGCCCATCATTCCCGACTATCTGGCCGAGGTACTGGGCCAGGTGGAACCGGACGCCTCCGGGAAGCCCGCCGCCGACAACCCCCAGCTGGCGGCGGCGGACCCCGAACGCCTCGGCGCGGCCTTCGCCACCGTCGACGGGCAGCTGCACGGCGCAGGTGACATCGATGTCCCGTTCACGATCCAGTCGATCTCGAAGCCGTTCGCGTACGCCCTGGCGCTGGCCGACCGCGGTTTCGGCCCGGTGCTCGCCAAGGTGGGGGTCGAGCCTTCGGGGGAGGCGTTCAACGAGATCTCCCTGGAGGACGGCACGGGGCGCCCCCTCAATCCCATGATCAACGCCGGTGCGATCACCGTCCACTCCCTGGTCGCGGAGGCGGGATCCGGTCCCGCCGAGCGGGTGCGACGCGTGCTCGACGGCCTATCGGCCTTCGCCGGCCGTCAGCTGGACATGGACGAGAAGGTGTGCGCGTCGGAAATGGAGCACGCGCACCGCAACCTCGCCATCGGGCACATGCTGCGCAGCCACGACATCCTGACCGAGGACGTCGGGGCGGTCGTCGACGGCTACACCCGACAGTGCTCAGTGCTCGTCACGACGCGGGATCTGGCCATGATGGCGGCGACACTGGCCAACCGCGGCGTGAACCCGCTCTCGGGTGAACAGGTGGTGCCGGAAGGGGTGGTACGCCAGGTGTTGAGCGTCATGTTCAGCTGTGGGATGTACGACGCCGCTGGTGACTGGACCACCCAGGTCGGCATTCCCGCGAAGAGCGGGGTGGCCGGCGGCCTGATCGGCGCCCTTCCCGGACGTATCGGGATCGCCACCTTCTCACCGCGCCTGGACGGCCACGGAAACAGCGTCCGCGGGGTGTCCCTGTTCGAGCGGTTCTCCTCCGACATGGGGCTGCACGTGATGGATGTCCCCTCTGCGGGGCGGGCGGTCGTGCGGTCCAACCACGTCCTCGGCAGCGGACCGGACGCGCTGCGTGTCCTGGAACTCCAGGGCGGCATCGGCTTTGCGGGAGCCGAGCGCGTGGTGCGGGAGGTTCTGGAGACCGATCCGCAGGAGTCTCGGACGGCCATCGACCTCACCCGCGTTCACGCGATCGACGACGTCGCACGGCGGATGGTGCTGGAGATCGCGCGCCGGCTGACGCTGGACGGCCACGAGGTCTATCTCGTCGACCCGGAAACCGTCATCCCCGATCCCGAACCCGGCGACGGCGGCCGGGTCACCGTCATCCACGAGGTGCGTCAAGCGGTGCTCCCCTCTGCGTGAGCACCCTCTCGCGGTCCGGCCCGCTGCGTGGTTGCGCGCCGCGCCGTGGTGCCGGCCGCCGCCCGCCGACGCACACGGCAGGGCACGGCTCCTGGCGTCCACGGGTGAGAGGCGGGGCGGCGGTGCCTAGCCCCGGTACGTCTCCAGCAGCCGCAGCCACACCTCGCTGATCGTCGGGTACGCCGGGACCGCGTGCCACAGCCGGGCGATGGGGACCTCGCCCGCGACCGCGACCGTCGCCGAGTGCAGGAGTTCGCCGATGCCCGGGCCGACGAAGGTGACGCCGAGCAGGATCTCGCGGTCCAGGTCCACGATCATCCGGGCGCGGCCCCGGTAGCCGGTGGCGTAGAGGCCGGAGCCGGCGACCGAGGCGAGGTCGTAGTCGACGGCGCGTACGCGGTGGCCCGCGCGTTCGGCCTCGGCGAGGGTGAGGCCGACGGACGCGGCCTCGGGGTCGGTGAAGACGACCTGGGGGACGGCCGCGTGGTCGGCGGTGGCCGCGTGGGCGCCCCAGGGGACCGTGTCCAGAGGGGTCTTCAGGGCGCGGGCGGCGATCGCGGCGCCCGCGATGCGGGCCTGGTACTTGCCCTGGTGGGTCAGGAGGGCGCGGTGGTTGGCGTCGCCGACCGCGTACAGCCAGTCCGTGCCCTCGACGAGGCAGCTGTCGTCCACGGTGAGCCAGGAGCCGGGTTCGAGGCCGACCGTCTCCAGGCCCAGGTCGTCCGTGCGTGGGGCCCTGCCGGTGGCGAAGAGGATCTCGTCCGTCTCGATCCGGCCGCCGTCGTCCAGCTCGACGGTGACCGGGCCGTCCGGTGCGGGGCGGTGGACGGCGGTGACGGAGACGCCCGTACGGATCGTGGCCCCGGCCTCCGTGAGCGCCTCGGCCACCAGCTCGCCCGCGAAGGGCTCCATCTTCGGGAGCAGGCCGCCGCCCCGGATCAGCAGGGTCACCTCGGAGCCCAGCGCCTGCCAGACGGTCGCCATCTCGACGCCCACGACTCCCCCGCCGACGACCACGAGCCGGCCGGGGGCCTCCTTGGCGCTGGTGGCCTCGCGGCTGGTCCAGGGGCGGGCCTCCTCGATGCCGGGGAGGGCGGGGACCACCGCCCGGGTGCCGGTGCAGACGGCGACGGCGTGGCGGGCGGTGAGCCGGTGTTCCGTGCCGTCCGGGGCGGTGACGGAAACCGCGCGGGGGCCGGTGAGCCGGCCCGTACCCCGGTAGACGTCCGCTCCGACGCTCTCCAGCCAGGCGACCTGGCCGTCGTCCTTCCAGTGGCTCGTCTCGTCGTCGCGGTGGGCGAGGACCGCCCCGACGTCCAGGGGGCCCTGCACGGCGGCGCTCAGCCCCGGCACCTTACGGGCGTCCGCGCGGGCGACGACGGGGCGCAGCAGCGCCTTGCTCGGCATGCAGGCCCAGTAGGAACATTCACCGCCGACCAGTTCCGCTTCCACGACCGCTGTGGAGAGCCCTGCGGCGCGGGCCCGGTCCGCCACGTTCTCCCCCACCGGACCCGCGCCGATGACCACTACGTCGTAGGCCGGGCTTTCGGAGGTCTTCCCTGCGTCAGTCATGGAAACAGTGTCCTCGCGGGTGTGCCCACCGGCCACATGGGCAGGCGGAATAGGGCAAGTGCAGTCACCGTTGTGCCGGACAGGACCGTCAGGATCCCCGGCAGAGGAAGAGGTATCCCCAGCATGAGCACCGTCGAGCTCACCAAGGAAAACTTCGATCAGGTCGTCAGCGACAACGATTTCGTCCTGATCGACTTCTGGGCTTCCTGGTGCGGCCCCTGCAAGCAGTTCGCGCCGGTCTACGACTCGGCATCCGAGCGCCACCCCGACCTGGTCTTCGCCAAGGTCGACACCGAGGCGCAGCAGGAGCTGGCGGCGGCCTTCGAGATCCGCTCCATCCCGACGCTGATGATCGTCCGTGACAACGTCGCGGTCTTCTCGCAGCCCGGGGCGCTGCCCGAGGCGGCGCTGGAGGACGTCATCGGCCAGGCCCGGAATCTGGACATGGACGAGGTCCGCAAGTCCGTCGAGGAGCAGAAGCGGGCGGCCGAGGCGGGGCAGGGGCAGGGACAGCCGGAGCCTCAGTAGCCGCCCCACCGGCGCACGGAACGCCCCCGAGGGCCCCGACCGACACCGTCGACACGGTGTGCGCGGTCGGGGCCCTCGGTCGTGCCCGGGCGCGCGGCGAGAACGCGTACGCACGGCCTCCACCGTCCGGGTCTCCGGATCGACGTCCGCCTCCATGCCCTCGCCCGCGTACCGGGGGTAGCCCGAGGCCCCCGTCTCGCCGGTGGCGGCGACGACCGCGGAGCGGATCGGCCGGCCGGGGGCTCCGCTCCGCGTCCTGCTGTGGTCGGGGATCAGGAGGAGCTCGTAACTCTGCGGATGGCTCATGCCTCCGACGCTAGACACCCGCCGTGCACCGCGCATGTCGTCGCGCCGGAGGCGGTCAGCTGGATTCCCGGTGGACCACGCTGGTGCGGAGCAGGTCGTGGTGGACCGGTGACCCGCCCGGGTGCTGGACCATGCGGTCGATCGTCTCCGCCAGCGGTTGCGGCATGGCGAGTTCCATCCGGACCGAGCTGAGCCGGGGGCGCAGCAGCCTGCCGATGAGGGCGTCGTCCGCGCCGATCACCGCAGTGTCGGCGGGCACGGCCACCCCGGCGTCCTGGAGGGCCCGCATCATGAGCATGGCGTACTCGTCGTTGTACGCGAACACCGCGTCCAGTCCCAGGTCCGGCCAGCGGGCGGCCAGGTCGTGGGCGGACTCCTCCTCGTACCGCAGCGGGAGCGGGCACACACGGGCCCCGGCCGCTTCGGCGGCCCGCCGCGCGCCGGCGAGGCGGCTCTCCGAGAAGGACGCCCGGCACGGTTCCTCGGGCATGACCACGCCGATGTGGCGTCGGCCGCGCACCAGCAGGTGTTCGACCGCGCTCACCCCGACCCGGCGTTGGTCCATGACCAGGCCGTGCGCCCCCGGTACCGGGTCGGGGCCCAAGGTGATCACCGCCTTGGCGCCGGAGCGGGTCAGGATGCCGGTGCCGTGCGGGGTGAGCTCAATGCCCGGCGGTACGACGACGGCGACGGGCCGCAGTTCGGCCCAGGCCGTGGCCGCCTCGTCGGCGGTGAGGCCGAGGCTGCCGTACTGGACGACGGTGTAGTCCAGGCGGCGCAGCCCGGACTGGAGTTCCTCGAAGAAATACTGGTGCGGTGGCCCCCCGGGTATGTGGCCGGAGGGCAGCAGGACCATGCGGCTGTGTCCGGCGCGCAGACTGCGGGCAGCCGCGTGCGGCACGTAACCGAGTTGGAGGGCGGCCTCCCTGACCCTGCGTCGGGTGGGATCGCTGATCCGGACGGTGGCGTTGTTGTTCAGTACGTACGACACGGTGGCCCGGGACACTCCGGCGAGGCGCGCGACATCGGCGCTGGTCGGGACGGAGACTTCGGCGGGCTGCTGGGGTAACTGGCTCATGGCGACGGGCAGTCTTCCAGACCCGCGGGGGCGGGTTTCGGCCCGGGGCCCGCAGGTCCGGTCACGGTGGCCGGAACGCCGCCGAGCGGCCCCGGCCCGACGCCCCGCTCCCGGGATCCGGGGCCAGGGGTTCTACGGTGTGGTGATGACGTTCCACGACAGCGCCTACCGTTCCGACAACCCCTTTGACGTGCCCGGCAGCAGCGGGCCTACCGCCACGGCGCAGGCCGATCCCGCCGAGGTGGGGTCCGTGCGCACGTCCTACGCCCCCGATCGCGACGGCGATCCCGACCCCGGCGAGATCGTCTGGACCTGGGTTCCCTTCGAGGAGAACGACGGGCGCGGGAAGGACCGGCCGGTGCTCGTCGTGGCCCGTGAGGAGGCGGGCACGCTGCTCGCCGTCCAGCTCTCCAGCAAGCAGCACGACCGGGACCACGAGTGGGTGGCGCTGGGCGCGGGCCCCTGGGACAGCTCGGGGCGGCCGTCCTGGGCCGATCTGGACCGGGTGCTGCGGGTCCACGAGGACGGGATGCGCCGGGAGGCCTGCGCGCTGGACCGGGAGCGCTTCGACCGGGTCGTCGGGCGGCTGCGCGAGCGGTACGGCTGGAGCTGAACGCCCCCGGGGCGTGTCCGGCCGATCAGGACCGGGGGTGCGACGCCGGCACGGCACCCCGGTGCCCGAATCCGGCGGGCTCCGCGTCAGGCGAAGGTCCGCGCGAAGGCGGCCCGGACGGCGGAGTCGGGGTTCCGGTCCAGGATGCCGAAGACGATCTGCTCGAAGTGGCCGCCGAACCGGCCGTCCTCGCCGAGCAGCGCCCGGAACGCCTCCGCCACCTCGCCCGGGTCGTTCTGGAAGACCCCGCAGCCCCAGGCGCCCAGGACGAGCCTCCGGTAGCCCCGTACGGCCGCGACCTCCAGCACCCGTTCGGCGCGGGAGGCCAGAGCGGCCGGGACGCGGTGCGCTTCCTCGGGGGTCCGCCGGCGGATCACTCCGGCGTTCGGCGCGGGCGAGGTGAGGAATCCGGCCGTGTACGGGGCGTCCAGGAAGTGGCCGCGGTCGTCGCGGAAGACCGGCACACCGGGCGAGTGGATCACCCGGTCGGTGTAGAAGGCGCTGCGCTCCGCGCGGTGGTGCGCGTAGTAGTCGGGGGCGCGCAGCAGGGTCGTGTGGAGGGCCGACCCGCGGCACAGGGCCTCCTCCTGGGCCTGTGCGCCGTTGAGATAGCCGCCGCCGGGGTTGCGGGCCGAGGCGTAGTTCAGGACAACGACCCGGCCGGGGGCCTCGCCGGTCATCCGGCGGGCGGCGGCGAGGCTGCTCTCGGCGGTGACCTCGATGTGCGGGGTGCGGTCGGTGTCCAGGGCGGCGACGGGCACCGGATCCGGGCCGTAGAGCCTGGTGCCGGAGCGCGCGGCGGCCACGGCTCGCTCGATGGACACGTCCTGACCTGCCGCGTTGCGGTACCGCCCGGCCTCGACGACCGCTTCTGTCTCGCGCGCGATCCCGCGCAGCCGCGCGCTCACCGGCGCTCCCCCGTGTGGTGCATACGGGGCATGCTGACGGGGAACCCGGCCTGGGCGCAATCGGATTTTCCTGGCTCGGGGGCACCCTTGTGCGATCTCCGGGTACGGGTTTGGCTGGTAGGCAGGCAGCTGAGAAGGAGGCCCTCATGGCCTTGGACATTCCCGGCGTGACCGGCTCGCGCCCGGACGCCACCCCGCTCGACGAGAGCGGGGCAGAGGATTTACTGCGCGGCATATGTTTCAAGACGGGTCCGCCCCGGACCGTGGGCGTGGAACTCGAATGGCTCATCCATGACCGGGAACGTCCGCACGTCCCGGTCGAGCAGGAGCGGCTGGACAGCGCCGTCGAGGCGGTCCGCGCGCTGCCGCTGAGCGCCGCGCTGACGTTCGAGCCGGGCGGGCAGCTGGAGCTGAGTTCGCAGCCGGCCGGCTCGTTGATGGAGTGCGTCGAGACGACCGCGGCCGATCTGGCGGCGGTCCGTGCCTCGCTCGGCGCGGTCGGGCTCGCGCCGGTCGGGCTCGGTGTCGACCCGTGGCAGTCGCCGCGCCGCCGCCTGCGGGAACCCCGTTACGACGCGATGGAGGCCGCGCTGGACCGGTCGGGGCCGGCCGGGCGGGCCATGATGTGCACCTCCGCGTCGGTCCAGGTCTGTCTGGACGCGGGCGAGGAGGAGCCGGGACCGCTCGGTTACGGGCGGCGCTGGCAGCTCGCGCATCTGCTGGGCGCCGTGCTGGTGGCGGCGTTCGCGAACTCGCCGTTCCAGCAGGGGCGGCGGACCGGCTGGCGCTCCACCCGGCAGTCGCTGTGGGCCGACCTCGATCCGGGCAGGACCCTCGCCCCGGGCCACGGGCGCGCCCCGCGCGAGGCCTGGGCCGCGCATGTGCTGGACACGACCGTGCTGTGCATCCGGTGCGAGGCGGGCCCGTGGGACGTGCCGGAGGGGCTCACCTTCCGCGAGTGGATCCGGACCGGGTCGCCCCGGCCGCCGGTGCAGGCGGATCTCGACTACCACCTCACCACGCTGTTCCCGCCGATCCGGCCGCGTGGCCATCTGGAGCTGCGCATGATCGACGCGCAGAGCGGGCCCGACGGGTGGCTGGTGCCGCTCGCCGTCGCCACGGCCCTGTTCGACGACCCGGAGGCCGCCGAGACCGTGTACCGGGCCGTGAAGCCGCTGGCCGAGACGGCGGGGGCCGCGGCCGCACCGCGCAACGCGCTCTGGACGACCGCCGCCCGCGAGGGTCTCGCCGATCCGGAGTTGCGGGCTGCGGCCATCGCCTGTTTCGGGGCGGCGCTCCCGGCGCTGGAGCGGATGGGGGCGAGCGACGCGGTGCGCGACACCGTGGCCGCCTTCACCGACCGATACGTCGCCCGGGGCCGATGTCCGGCCGACGACCTGCCGGACCCCGGCGACCTCACCGATCCGAGCCTGCTCATCGATCCCGGGCCGCTCACGGATCCGAGCACGCCCTCCGATCCGAGCGCGCTCTCCGACCCCAGCACGCCCTCCCGCCCCGGTCCGCCGACCGGACCGCCCGGGGGCCCGCACGAGGGCCCGCACGAGGGCCCGGTCGCCGGCCGGCCGACGCTCCCGCCGCATCCCGGAAAGGCGGCCTCCGCATGACCGAGCCCCGTGAGGACTTCGCCCACCGCGAGCACTCCGACGCCTTCGACCCCGCCCGTTCCACCGCATCGGCCGGCTTTCCCGTCGCGTCGGACATCGACCCGGAGACCCTGCGGCGGCGCGCCCTCGACGCGCTGCTGACCGCCCGCGACCGTACCGCCCTGCTCACCGACAGCGTGGACGACGGCGAACTGACCGCGCAGCACTCCCCGTTGATGTCGCCGCTGGTCTGGGACCTGGCGCACATCGGCAACCAGGAGGAGCAGTGGCTGCTCCGCGCGGTCGGCGGGCGGGAGGCGCTGCGCCCGGAGATCGACGGGCTGTACAACGCCTTCGAGCACTCCCGCGCCTCGCGCCCCTCGCTGCCGCTCCTGGCCCCCGCCGAGGCCAGGACGTACGCCTCCGACGTACGGGGGCGGGCGCTGGACCTGCTGGAGGGCGCACCCCTACACGAGGGCGGGCGGCCGCTGGAGCGGGCCGGGTTCGCCTTCGGGATGATCGCCCAGCACGAACAGCAGCACGACGAAACCATGCTGATCACCCATCAGCTGCGCACGGGTCCGGTGGCGCTGACCGCACCCGCCCCGCCCGCACCCGTCGACGCCGGGGCGTTCCCGGACGAAGTCCTCGTTCCTGAGGGCCCGTTCACGATGGGAACCTCCGCCGAGCCATGGGCCCTGGACAACGAACGTCCCGCCCACCGGCGCGAGGTGGCGGCGTTCCACCTGGACACCTCGCCGGTCACCTGTGGCGCTTACCTCCGCTTCATCGAGGACGGCGGGTACGGAGACGCCCGCTGGTGGGCCCCCGAGGGCTGGGCCATGGTCCGGGAACACGACCTGGAAGCGCCGCTGTTCTGGCGGCGGGACGCCGGGCAGTGGCTGCGCCGCCGGTTCGGGGTGACCGAGCCGGTGCCGGACGACGAGCCGGTGCTGCACGTCAGCTGGTACGAGGCGGACGCCTACGCCCGCTGGGCGGGGCGGCGGCTGCCCACGGAGAGCGAGTGGGAGAAGGCCGCCCGGCACGATCCGGTCTCCGGCCGCTCCCGGCGCTACCCGTGGGGCGACGAGGACCCGACGCCGGAGCGGGCCAACCTGGGGCAGCGCCATCTGCGTCCGGCGCGGTCCGGGGCGTATCCGCAAGGGCGTTCGCCGTCCGGGGCGGGGCAGTTGATCGGCGATGTGTGGGAGTGGACCGCCAGCGACTTCCTGCCCTATCCGGGGTTCGTGGCGTTTCCCTACCGCGAGTATTCGGAAGTGTTCTTCGGGCCCGGGCACAAGGTGCTGCGCGGCGGCTCGTTCGCCGTGGACCAGGTCGCCTGCCGGGGCACCTTCCGTAACTGGGACCTCCCGGTGCGGCGGCAGATCTTCGCCGGTTTCCGTACGGCGAGGGATGCCTGATGTGCCGTCATGTCGCCTATGTGGGCGATCCGGTGGCGCTCGGCGATGTTCTGCTGCGGCCTGAGCATTCCTTGGTGCGGCAGTCCTGGGAGCCGCGCCGCCAGCGCTACGGAACGGTCAACGCCGACGGTTTCGGCGTCGGTTGGTACGCGGACGGGGATCCGGCGCCCGGACGCTACCGCCGGCAAGGCCCCATATGGGGTGACGAGACCTTCACCGACCTGGCCCGGGTGGTCCGCAGCACCGCGCTGCTCGCCGCCGTACGCGATGCCACCGAGGCGGGTGCGGACGGGGAGGCCGCTGCCGCGCCGTACGCCGCCGGCCGGCTGTTGTTCAGCCACAACGGGGCGGTTAAGGGCTGGCCGGGTTCGCTCGCCGGCGCGGCGGCCGCCCTGCCGGCCGAGAAGCTGCTGTCGCTGGCCGCCCGTAACGACTCGGCGCTGGTCTGGGCACTGATCCGGCACCGGACCGACGCCGGGGACGACGTGCCGCGCGCCGTCGCGGAGACGGTCCGCGAGGTCGCGGCCGCCGCGCCCGGCTCCCGGCTCAACCTGCTGCTCACCGACGGCGCCACCATCACGGCGACCGCCTGGGGCGACACCCTCTGGTACCTCACGGTGCCGGGCCGCCGCACCGCGGTCGCCTCGGAGCCGTACGACGACGACCCGCTCTGGCGCGAGGTCCCCGACCGCACGCTGCTGGTCGCGACCGCGTCGGACGTCCTGCTCACCCCGCTCAAGGAGCCCACCGCGTGAGTCCCTTCCTGCTGACCCGTACCCTGCCGGTGGACGCGACGGACGCGGCGCTGCGCGCCGACGTTCTGAGCGGCCTGACCCGGCATCCCAAGACGCTGCCGCCGAAGTGGTTCTACGACGCCCGCGGCAGCGAGCTGTTCGAGGAGATCACCCGGCTGCCGGAGTATTACCCGACCCGCGCGGAGCGGGAGATCCTGCAGACCCGCGCCGAGGAGATCGCCGCGGCTTCGGGGGCCCGGACCGTGATCGAGCTGGGCTCGGGGTCGTCCGAGAAGACCCGCCATCTCCTGGACGTCCTACCCGAGTTGCACAGTTACGTCCCCGTGGATGTGAGCGAGAGCGCGCTGACGGGGGCGGCCGAGTCGCTGCTCGTCGAGCACCCCGGGCTCTCCGTCCACGCCCTGATCGCGGACTTCACCGGCGGCCTCGCCCTGCCGGGGACGCCGGGGCCCCGGCTTGTGGTGTTCCTGGGCGGCACGATCGGCAATCTCCTTCCGGAGGAGCGGGCGGCGTTCCTGCGGTCGGTGCGCTCGCTGCTGTCGCCCGGTGACGCGCTGCTGCTGGGCACGGACCTGGTGAAGGAGGAGGAGACGCTGGTGGCCGCGTACGACGACGCGGCGGGGGTGACGGCGGCCTTCAACAAGAACGTGCTGAGCGTCGTCAACCGGGAGTTGGGGGCCGATTTCCCGCTCGACGACTTCGATCACCTCGCGGTGTGGAATCCGCAGGAGCGGTGGGTGGAGATGCGGCTGCGGGCCCGCCGGGCGCTGAGCGTCAAGATCCGGGAACTGGACCTCGTGGTGCCGTTCGAGGCCGGTGAGGAGCTGCGTACGGAGGTGTCGGCGAAGTTCCGGCAGGAGGACGTCCGCGAGGAGCTGGCCGCCGCCGGTATGCGGCTGGCTCAGTGGTGGACAGACTCGGCGGGCCGGTTCGCCCTGTCGCTGGCCACGGCGGTCTGACAGCAGCGGCAGGGATCTTCCGTGGTGAGGACGGCCGTTCGTGCCCTGTCGGCCAGGGCGCGGCGGCCGTCCTCGCCGTCTGCGGGGATCGGCGCGAGCACGTCGATGCGGGCGGTGAGCCCGGCCGCCCGCACCACCCGCCACAGGGAGGCGGCGAGCGGGTCGGACCCGACGAAGGCGACGGCGCCCGCGGCCGGTCCGTCGTGGTGGGCCGCGGTGCGGTAGGCGATGCGGACCGGCCGGACGGTCGCGCCCGCGTCGACCGCCGCCTGGAACGCGGCGGGGCGGAAGGCGCCGCCGCCTCCCCGTCCGCACCAGGTGCTGCCCTCGGGGAAGACCACGACCCGGGAGCCGGAGCGCAGGGACGTCGCGATGGTCCGTACGGCGGCGGGTAGGGCGCGCAGCCGGTCGCGGTCGATGAACAGGGTGCCGCCGAGCGCGGCGAGGGGGCCCAGCAGCGGCCAGCGCCGGATCTCGCTCTTGGCGACCATCCGGCCGGGCAGTACGCAGGCGACCAGCGGTATGTCGAGCCAGGAGATGTGGTTGGCGACGACGAGTTCCCCACCCGGGGCATCGCCCGAGGGGTCGTCCGAGGGGTGGTCCGCCGCATGCCGCCGGACCGTGACGCGTACGCCGAACGCCCGTGGAACGGCGTGCGCCCAGCATCGGGTCAGCCGACGCCGCGGGGCGGGCCCGAGCAGCCGGACCAGCGGGACGCAGGCGACTCCCAGCAGGACCAGGGTGCAGCCGGACAGCAGCAGGAGGGCGGCGGGCAGCGGAGCGCGTACGGCTCCGGTGTGCCGGGCGCAGCCGGCCGGGGTGCACGGGGCGACGGGCAGCCAGACGCTCATCGCAGCGGGGCCAGGGAGAGGAAGTGGCGCAGGTAGCGCGGGTCGGTGCGGCGCATCGAGAGCAGGACGTACAGGTCGGCGACGTTGAAGTCGGGGTCGTACGCCGGACCTCCGCAGACCTGGGCGCCGAGCCGGAGATAGCCGCGCAGCAGCGGCGGGAGGTCGGCCCGGGAGCCGGCTTCCGTGCCGTGCGCGGAGGAGTCCCAGAGGCGGTGCGGGGTGACCCAGTGCTCCTGGGGCGCGAGGTGGGACGCGCGTACGGTGTTCCAGCTCCGGGCGGCCGACGCGCCACCGTCGGCCAGGGGGAGGGAGCAGCAGCCCGCGATCCAGGTGTGGCCGGTGCGCTCCATGTAGCGGGCGAGTCCGGCCCAGACGAGGGCGATGACCGCGCCGTCGCGGTGTGCGGGGTGGACGCAGGAGCGGCCGACCTCGACGAGGTCGTGGCGGATCGGAGCGAGCCGGCTGAGGTCGAACTCGCTCTCCGCGTAAAGGCGTCCGGCGATCCGGGCCCGGTCCGGGGGCAGCAGCCGGTAGGTGGCGACGACGTCTCCGGTAGCGGTCTCCCGGACCAGCAGGTGGTCGCAGTACGCGTCGAAGGCGTCGCTGTCCAGGCCGGGTTCGGGCCCTTCCAACCGGGCTCCGAGCTCCCCGGCGAACACCAGGTGACGCAGGCGCTGCGCCGCGCGTACGTCCTCCTGGCAGGTGGCGAGGGAGACCCGGTACGCGGGTTCCGGGGTGCCGGCCGACCCGGGGCCGGAGGCAGAAGCGGGAGCGGGGACGGAGGCAGGAGCCCGGGTGGGGACAGGGGC
>NZ_JAFEUF010000449.1 GCF_016901035.1 Streptomyces durocortorensis | reverse complement strand
CGTCAGCGGCACGGTCAGTCCCCGCCACCGCCGCCCGCTGCCGATCTCCGCCACCGACGACGAACAGGCCGTGGCGGACCTCTGCGCGGCCACCGGCCAGACCCTCGACGGGGACCTGGCCCTGCTGCGCGACCCCGACCTGCGCTCCCTGCTGCTGCCGGCCCTGCGCGCCGACGTCTCCCTGATGACCCCGGACCCCGCACGGGAACCGGAACCCCTGCCGCTGCCCCTGACCGCGATCCGCGGCACCGACGACGCCCTGGTCCCCACCGCCCCCTGGCTGGACTGGGCCGCCTACACCTCGGAGCCGTTCCGCTCCCTCGACCTGCCGGGCGGGCACATGTACCTCGCGGACGACTGGGACACGATGTGGAAGACGGTGCGGGGACTCCTCTGAGCCACCGTGCCCACGAACCGCCCACGACAAAACCCCCCTGCCTGCATCACCGCAGGTCAGGGGGGTCTCGTATCTGTGGAGCCTAGGAGATTCGAACTCCTGACATCTGCCTTGCAAAGGCAGCGCTCTACCAACTGAGCTAAGGCCCCGGGCCACACCGAACGAGGGCAACGCCCAGCACGTCCGCGCCAGGGCTACCGTCGCAGACCAGAGTACCGGGTGACCCCCGTAATCCTCCAAAAGGATAGGGACTCCCCGTGGGCGACCACGCTCCGTAAGATGCTCGCAAGGTTCGCAGCAGCGAAGCCGCAGCGATGGGGAGACGCCATGGACGCAGCGCAACAAGAGGCGACGGCAAGAGCCAGAGAGCTTCAACGCAGTTGGTACGGAGAGCCGTTGGGGGCGCTCTTCCGCCGGCTGATCGATGACCTCGGCCTCAACCAGGCCCGGCTGGCCGCTGTCCTCGGGCTCTCCGCCCCGATGCTCTCCCAGCTCATGAGCGGCCAGCGGGCCAAGATCGGGAACCCCGCGGTGGTCCAGCGCGTCCAGGCCCTTCAGGAGCTGGCGAGCCAGGTGGCCGACGGCAGCGTCAGCGCGGGCGAGGCCACCGACCGCATGGAGGAGATCAAGAAGTCGCAAGGAGGCTCGGTCCTGACCGCCACCGGCCAGACCGGCTCCACCGGAGGCGCTCCCACCGTCCGCCGTGTGGTGCGCGAGATCCAGTCCCTGCTGCGGTCGGTCGCGGCGGCCGGCGACATCATCGATGCCGCGGACGCCCTCGCCCCGACCCACCCGGAGCTGGCAGAGTTCCTCAAGGTGTACGGAGCGGGACGCACCGCGGACGCGGTCGCGCACTACGAGGGGCACCAGAGCTAGGGCTTTCGTCCGGACGGCAGGCCGGAAGGACACGGGGGCCGGACACGGGCCGCGGCGGACGCCGCGGCACCACGGGAACGGGGAGCGGGCGCAGCACAATGGGTGAGGTCTTCGCCGGTCGGTACGAGCTGATCGATCCGATCGGACGCGGTGGGGTCGGGGCCGTCTGGCGGGCCTGGGACCACCGCCGCCGCAGGTACGTCGCGGCCAAGGTGCTCCAGCAGAGCGACGCGCACACGCTGCTGCGCTTCGTCCGCGAGCAGGCCCTGCGCATCGAGCACCCGCATGTGCTGGCCCCGGCCAGCTGGGCCGCCGACGACGACAAGGTCCTGTTCACCATGGACCTGGTGAGCGGCGGCTCGCTCGCCCATGTCATCGGCGACTACGGCCCGTTGCCCCCGCGCTTCGTCTGCCTGCTGCTGGACCAGCTGCTCTCCGGCCTCTCCACGGTGCACGCCGAAGGGGTGGTGCACCGCGACATCAAGCCCGCCAACATCCTGATGGAGGCGACCGGAACGGGCCGCCCGCATCTGCGCCTGTCCGACTTCGGCATCTCGATGCGCAAGGGCGAGCCCCGGCTGACCGAGACCAACTACGTGGTCGGCACGCCCGGTTACTTCGCCCCCGAGCAGATGATGGGCGCCGAGCCCGACTTCCCCGCCGACCTCTTCGCGGTCGGCCTGGTCGCGCTCTATCTCCTCCAGGGCCAGAAGCCCGACTCCCAGGCGCTGGTCGAGCACTTCGCCGAGCACGGCACCCCGAGCGCCCCCAACGGCATCCCCGAGCCGCTGTGGCAGGTCCTCGCCGGTCTGCTCCAGCCCGACCCGCACGCCCGCTTCCGCACGGCGACGGGCGCGCGCAAGGCCCTCACCGCGGCGGTCGAGATGCTGCCCGAAGCCGGCCCGGACGACGAGCCGGTGGAGGTGTTCGACCAGATCGGGCCGCTGCCCGAGGGGTTCGGCCCCGACGGGCCCGTAACCGCCCCGCAGCAGCCCGCGGAGCCCGCACCCGCCGCTCCACCGGCATCACCGGGGGCGCGCCGCGCGGGGGGGTCGGCGGGACCCCCGACCCGGCCGACGGGCGTTACACCCTCGCCGAACTCACCGAGGCGGGCTTCGAC
>NZ_JAFEUF010000448.1 GCF_016901035.1 Streptomyces durocortorensis | reverse complement strand
GGTTCGGCGGGGGTGGGCGCGGCGGAGGCGGACGTCGGACCGGCGGCGGTCCAGGCTCCGAGTACCAGGAGCGCGGACAGACCGGTCCGCAGCAGGGTTGCGTGTCTCAAGGGAGTGACCCTTCCTGTTGTTCCAACGACGTGGGGGTGGAACGGGAGGCGTCCGGGAGCGCGATCCGATCGTGCCTTTTGAGAGCGCTCTCAGATGTGCCGTTCCCGGACTGTAGCGGAGTTCAAGAGTCAGGTCCATGCCAATGACAGGGCGTTCCAGAGGGGTTCGGGGCGCTGTGCGCACCGGGGTTGAGTAGGCGTACTCATCCGGCTTGCCGACACTGGCCCTACGGTCACAGGAACACCGGACAGCACCAGTACGAGGAGCCGACCATGGCCGGATCACGCCGCAGACAGTGGAGAACCGCGCTCACCGGCGTACTGGCGGGATCCCTGGCCCTCCTGGGCGCCGGGTGCGGGGTGGTCGGCACCGGGGACGACCGGCGGGCGGCGGAGGAGCTGGCCGAGAAGCACTTCCCGGGGCAGCTCAAGGCGATCGGGGCCCGCACGCTCTTCCCCGGTTCCGGCGGCTCGGAGGTCACCTTCGCGGTGACCGACGACCGCGACGCCGTGGTCCGGCTCCGCATCGACACGGACGAGGCGGACCGGGGCCTGTGCGACCGGAAGGAGTGCGCGGGCGTGCTGGCCCAGGCCGTGGAGCGCGGGCGGCAGCAGGCCGAGGACTTCCGTACGCTCAGGGGCGCCTTCGACGCCTGCGGTTACGAGGTCATCGCCCTGGGCCCGACCGGCACCCCGCCCTACGTGGTGGCCGAGCTGACGAACGCCACCGTGACGAAGGTGCTGGGCGAGATCGGGGAGTGCGTCCAGCGGTGGGTCACGGCGAGCGGGGCCGACAGCGCGTTGGGGAAGGCTCAGGCCTCGTACGTGAACGTGGTCTCCCCCGCCGTCGCCGACCGGCGCGACCGTGGCAAGGATTCCTGGCCGACGGTGATGCGGCTGACCCGGTCGGACCTGCTGGCCTCGCTCACCAAGCACGCCTATTTCTCGGCGAGTTACGAGATCGAGGCGGGCCGGGTCGACACGACGGGCAGCGCCCGGGTCGTCCGCCCGTTCCGGGAGAGGCAGGAGTTCGGCGACACCGTGCAGAACGCGGTGAAGGAGCGCCTGCGCCCCGCCTATCCCCGGGTGGTCGTGAGCGACTACCAGTGGATCTGGCGGCTGGAGCCGGGCCGGGTGGACCGGCAGACCGGCTACGTCCTGTTCTGCCCCGAGCCGGGGGTGCGCGGGCGGTGCGTCAACGCCGACGACGCGGCCCTGGTGACCACGGACGAGCGCGGCAATCCCGTGGGGAAGATCCGCCTCGTGCACGACGTCCGCGAGGGCACGGGGATGCTGCGGCTGCCGCCGTACTGAAGCCTCCGCCGGGGCACGCGGCTCTTCAGCCCTCCCGGGCCCACGGCCGCAGCTTCTCCGGGTTGCGCACCACCCAGATCCGGGCGACGCGGGCCTCGGCCACATCGAACGACGCGACGGTCACGACGACGCCGTCGTGTCGGGCCACCAGCCCCGGCTCACCGTTGACCGGGCACTCCAGCAGCTCCAGACCGGGCGCCTTGTCGGCGATGGCGACCATGTACTGGGCGATGCGCGAGCCGCCTTCGATCGGACGCAGGGCGGTTCCGACCAGGCCGCCGCCGTCGGCGGTCATCACGGCGGCCGGGTCAAGGAGTTCGACGAGGGCGGCGATGTCCTTGTTCTCCCACGCCTCCTTGACCCGCCGCACCGCGTCGGCCCGTCCGGCGGCCGGCTCCGGGGCCCGGGCGGCGCGCACCCGGCGCCGGGCGGAGGCGGCGAGCTGCTTGCAGGCGCCGGGGGTCCGGTCGAGGACGGCGGCGATCTCGGCGAAGGGGTAGCGGAAGACGTCGTGCAGGACGAACGACACCCGCTCGGGCGGCGTCATCGTCTCCAGGACGACGAGGAAGGCCATGGTCACCGACTCGTCCAGGATCATCTGGTCGACGGGGTCGGAGCCCTGGCCGTGGGCGCGTTCGGCGGGGCCGGGCAGCGGATCGGGCAGCCAGGCGCCGACGTAGCGCTCCCGCCGGGCCCGGGCCGAGCCGAGCACGTCCAGGCAGATCCGGCCGGTGACCGTCGTCAGCCAGGCGCCGGGGGACGCGATCCCGTTCCGCCGGCCGGGCGGCATCGCGTACCACCGGGTGTAGGCCTCCTGCACGGCGTCCTCTGACTCGGCCAGCGAACCGAGCAACCGGTAGGCGACGTTGATCAGTTGACGCCGCTCGCCGAACGCCCCGTCCCCGCACGTCCCGTCCCCGCACGTCCCGGTCGCTCCGGCCGGCCCGGCGGGCGGGGGTGCCCGCGGGGGAACAACGGTCCGGCGGTGGGGAG
>NZ_JAFEUF010000447.1 GCF_016901035.1 Streptomyces durocortorensis | reverse complement strand
ACGTGCTCCTGCGGCGGGTGGCCCCGTTGCGGGTAATAGCGCTGTGGGCCGGCTCTTATGTGGGGTTCGGCAGGGGCGGGGCGGTCATACGTAGGGCCTCCGGTCCGTGCTGTCGCCGTGGACGGCCCCGGCGTCGACGGCCGCCCGCCGCGGGCGCTGGGCGGAGCTGCCGCCGGGGGCCTCCACCGCACCGGTGCGCCGCAGCTTCTGCCAGCGCAGCCGGCCGCCGGTGAGCGCGGTGATCCAGGACTGGAGCAGCACGACGTACATGAGCTGGCGGTAGAGGATCTGCTGGAGCGGCAGCGAGAGCAGGTGCGTCATGCGTTCCTTGTCCAGCCGGAACGCGTACGCGGCGCAGACCGCCTGGACGACCAGCACGCCGAACCACGCGGCCACGGTCTTGCCGGTCGGGCCGAAGACGAGTCCGTACAGCAGGAACACGTCGATGAGCGGCGCGAGCAGCGGGGCGACGACCATGAACAGGGAGACGAACGGCAGGCCGACCCGGCCGAAGCGGCCCGACGGCCCGCGCTCGACGACCGCGCGGCGGTGCTTCCAGATGGCCTGCATGGTGCCGTACGACCACCGGTAGCGCTGCGACCAGAGCTGCTGCACGGACTCCGGGGCCTCGGTCCAGGCGCGGGCGTTCTCGGCGTAGACGACGCGCCAGCCGTCCCGGTGCAGGGCCATGGTGACGTCGGTGTCCTCGGCGAGGGTGTCCTCGCTCATCCCGCCGACCCGCTCCAGGGCCTCGCGGCGGAACGCCCCGACCGCGCCGGGGATGGTGGGCATGCAGCCGAGCACGTCGTACATCCGGCGGTCCAGGTTGAAGCCCATCACGTACTCGATGTGCTGCCAGGCGCCGATGAGGGAGTCGCGGTTGCCGACCTTGGCGTTGCCCGCGACGGCTCCGACCCGGGGGTCGGCGAAGGGCTGGACCAGCTCGCGGACGGTGGCCGGTTCGAAGACGGTGTCGCCGTCCATCATCACGACGATGTCGTAACGGGCGTGCCGGATGCCGTTGTTGAGGGCGGCGGGCTTGCCCGCGTTCTGCTGGCGCACGACCCGTACGCGGGGCAGCCGCATGGCCTCGACGAGGTCGGCGGTGCCGTCGGTGGAGCCGTCGTCGATGACGATGATCTCGATCGGGTGCTCACTGGCGACCAGGGAGCGCACGGTCGCCTCGATGCACTCGCGTTCGTTGTACGCGGGGACGAGGACGGAGACCGGGCGGCTGAGGGGTTCGCCCCAGCTGAAGTCCCGGCGGCGGACCTTGCGGGCGTGCAGGAAGGAGAGCAGCAGCATCAGGCCGAAGCGGGCCAGCACCAGGACGCCGATGACGGCGAGCCCGACGACCAGGACGCCGGTGAGCCGCTCGGACACGGCGACGGCGGAGACGAACGCCTTGCCCTTCCACAGCGCGAATCCGGTGACCGGGGTGTGCGCGCTGGGGGCGTCCAGGGCGGTGGTGAGCCGGGTGAAGGTGTAGCCCCGCTCCTTGAGGTCGGGCAGCAGGGTGTCGAGCGCGGCCACCGTCTGCGAGCGGTCGCCGCCGGAGTCGTGCATCAGGATGATCGCGCCCTGGTCGCCCTTCGGCGTGGCCCGCTCGACGATGGCGCGGACGCCGGGGCGCTTCCAGTCCTCGCTGTCGGTGTCGTTGACGACGGTGAGGTAGCCGCGGCTGCCGATGTACTCCGTGACCGGCCAGGACTTGTTGTCCATGGCGTACGAGAAGGAGGAGTACGGCGGCCGGAAGATCGAGGTGCGGATCCCGGCCGCGCCCGCCAGCGCCAGCTGGTTCTGCGACAGCTCCCAGTCGATGCGCTCGGTGGACTGGTAGGAGAGGTCGGGGTGGTTGAAGGTGTGCAGGCCGATCTCGTGGCCCTCCTCCACCATCCGCTCGACCAGCTCCGGGTGGCGGGCGGCCATGTTGCCGGTGACGAAGAAGACGCCGTGGGCGTCGTACTCCCTCAGCTTGTCGAGCACCTTCGGCGTCCACACCGGGTCGGGCCCGTCGTCGAAGGTCAGGACGATCCGGCGGTCGGGTATGCGCAGGGTCTTCGCGTCACCGGAGCGGGCGTCGATGACGGGCCCGCCGGCGCGGACGTCCTTCGGCACCTCGTTGTGGTAGTCGGCGTCGCGGACCCGGTGGTCGGCGAGGATCTCGCTGTGCACGTATCCGCGCAGCATCAGCATCGCGAGCAGGGCGACGAGAAGTGTCGTCGGCAGGAGGTAGCGCATCGGGAGCCTGAGCCGGCTCCGTCCGCGTGACGCCTTCCTCTTCTTGCTGCCGTTCCTGCCCCGCGTGGCGGGGGAGTTCATTTACGGGGCGCTCTCTTCTTGCACCGGCGGGTCGGGGTTCTCGGCGGGCGGGACCGTCGGGGCGGTCGGCTCCGGCTCGGAGGACGGCGGCGGGGGATCGACCGGCGGTTTGGCGGTCGAGGTGGTGG
>NZ_JAFEUF010000446.1 GCF_016901035.1 Streptomyces durocortorensis | reverse complement strand
TGGCGGGGGGGTGGTTTTTTTTTTATAACCCCCCGCGGGGGCCCCCCCCCGGACCCCGCTCCTCAAACGCCGGACGGGCTGAAACAGGCCCGGGGCTGTTCCGGTGGTGGTGTTACGTGCTGCGGGTCTTGGCCGCTGCTCCTGCGCAGACCATTCCCAGCAGTATCGTCAGTCCGCCGACGATGATGTTGTTGATCACGATCCCGACGTCCGGGCTGTTGCCCACGATCCAGGTCGACACGATGATCCACGCACCCATGGCGCACATCGCCCAGCTGAGGCCGTACATGCGCTCCGGCATCGCCGTGAAGCCGAGGGCCAGTACCGCGATGGCGATACCCATCAGCAGGTTGTGCGTGACCAGGGCCGGCTGGTTCGCCGTGAAGTGGAGCACCCAAGGGGAAACGGCACAGTACAGGCCGACGAGGAACACCGGCGCGTCCACCAGCGCCACATCACGACCGCCCATCACGCGGTCGTACCGCGCACGCATCTCGGAGGCATCGGGGTGGCCCGATATGTCACTCCTCGCGTGTGAGACGTTGCTCATGAGATTTCGTCTCCTTCGCTCCTGCGGGCCCCGCCGCCGTGCGGTGGATGCGGCAGGCACCCTTTCCTCCATAGTGCTCTTATCTGGCGCTTATGTGTACATTTCGGGCGATGTTTTCGGAGGGGAATCCTCAGGCGACCCGGGGGCCCTCGGCGTCCAGCCGGGTAGCCAGGGCGTGGAGGTCCGCCGCGGTCAGGCGGCGGTCACCGTAGCCGGGCAGCGGTACGTGCAGGGTCTCGGTCCAGCGGTCCGGGACCGCGCCGATGCCGTACACCGCTCCCGCCAGGCCGCCCGTCACGGCCGCCACCGTGTCGGTGTCCCCGCCCGCGTCGACGGCGCACGCCAACGCCCGCTCGAAGGTGTCCGTCGTGCGCAGCGCCCAGAGTGCGGTGCCCAGGCAGGGCCACACCGCACCGTTGAACTCGGTCGCCAGGCCCGGGTGCCAGTCGGACGCCAGCACCGTCGCCCAGCGGGCCCGATGATCGGGGTGCACCTGGGCCAACGCCCCGGGTACGGCGGCGAGCGGGTCGTCGCCCGCCAGGGCCACCCGGACCAGCTCATGGAAGACGGCGGTGCCCTCCCAGGCCGCCCGGTCGCCGTGGGTCAGCGCCGCGATCCGGCGGGCCGCCGCCATCGTCGCCCGGCGCCCGGCGTGCGCGAAGTACACCGCCGATGTGGTCGCCCGCATCAGTGAACCGTTGCCCGCGGCCCGCCCGTTGAGCTGGAAGTGCAGCCCCGCCGCCAGGTCCCACGGTTGGCCGTTGGTCAGCACGTCCTCGGTCTGCAGGCCGATGTCCTTGGGCTCGCCCGCCGCCCAACGCTGGAATCTGCCGAACATGTCCGGCAGGTCCGGGCCGCCCCGTTCCAGCAGCGACTCGCCCACCAGCACGGCCATCTGCGTGTCGTCCGTCGCCTCACCCGGATCCCAGCCGCCGCCTCCGCACAGCGTTCCGACGCCGTCCGGGAAGCGGGCGGCGAACACCCCGGCCGGGCCGAATTCGAACGGGGCGCCGAGCGCGTCCCCGGCGGCGGATCCGATCACGGCTCCGGCCACGCGGTCGCGGCGGCCCATGAACTCACGGTGCGTCATCCGGTCAGGCTACGGCCGACGCCCGCACGGGGGAGAGGCGATGAGCGACGACGAGGGGCGGGGAGCCGCGGCGTACGCGGCTTCCCGCCCCTCGTCGATGGGGGATCCTTGGGGGTTACTTCGGGGGCATCAGGACCGTGTCGACGATGTAGACCGTCGCGTTGGCGGTCGGGACGTTGCCGCAGACGACCTTGGAGGAGTCGTTCACGGTGTACTCCATGCCCGAGCCGGCCGTCGTCAGCTTGCTCTTCTCCAGCGTGTCGAAGGAGCCCTTCTCCAGCTGCTGCGGCGTCAGCTTCTCGCCCACGACGTGGTAGGTGAGGACCTTGGTGAGCTCGGCCTTGTTCGCCAGCAGCGCGTCCAGGTCGGCCTTCGGGATCTTCGCGAAGGCGTCGTTGGTCGGGGCGAACACCGTGATGTTCTCCGCGTTGTTGAGCGTGTCGACCAGGCCGGCCTGCTTCACGGCCGCCACCAGCGTCGACAGCTCCTCGTTGTTCGAGGCGGCCGTGGCGACCGGGTCCTTCGCCATGCCGTCGAACGAGCCCGCGCCTTCCTTCGGCACCGATGAACAGGCCGGGCCGAACGGCTCGTCCATGGTCGCCGATTCGTCGGCCGAGGGGCTCGCCGGGCTGGACGCGCTGGGCGTCGAGCCTGCCGCGGAGTCCTTGGAGGAGTCGTCCGACGAGCAGGCGGTCAGCGTCAGCGGCAGCACGGCTGCTGCGGACACGGCGACGGCTGCGCGGCGGAAGAGGAGGGTGTTCATGGCGTTTCTCCTGGATCGATGGTGTGGTGCGGGGAGTGAAGAGCAAGGTGGGGGGCGGGT
>NZ_JAFEUF010000445.1 GCF_016901035.1 Streptomyces durocortorensis | reverse complement strand
GGTCACGTCCGGGGCGGCGGGTGCGCTCGGGCGGTTCTCTGCGGGTGGCGGGGTGAGGTCGTCCGTGGGGAGCTCGTCCAGCAGGCCGTCCGTGCCGCCGCCGAGCAGCCCGTCGTCCGGGGTGGCGTCGGAGGAGCCCGACGAGCCGGAGGGCTTGGGGTCCGCGCTGTCGTCGGTGCGGTCTCCGGGCTTCTCGGGGGAGGCCGGAGGTGCGGTGGCGTCGGTGCGGGGGGAGCCGGTGTCCGGGGCGGTGGTGGTGTCGGAGCGTCCGGTGTCCTTGTCCTCGCCCGGGGGACGGGGGAGGAGGGACTGGAGCGGCGCGACTTCTTCGTCTATGGCGGCGAAGACCGAGGTGACCTCGTCGCGGACGTCGGTGAGCTGGACGGGCAGCCGGTCGCGGAGGCCGCTCCAGGTGTCGCGGTGCGAGCGGGAGAAGGTGTCCAGGGTCTGGATGGGGCCGATCGCTCCGTCGCGCTGGTAGGCGGAGCGGAGCAGGCGGTGGCCCTCGGAGGCGTCGTGGGACATGCCGTTGAGCGCGCGTCTGACCGCGCCGAGGGACTCGTGGTCCAGGGCGCCGGAGCGGCCGCGCTCCATGAGTCTGCGGGCCTCGCTGAGCCGGGTGGAGGCCTGGTCGAGATAGGCCTCTCCGCGGTCGGCGTCGCCCTTGGCCATGCCGAGGCTGATGTCCTCCATCCCGCGCTTCAGTCCGTACAGCGAATCACCGGGGAGGGCGTCGGAGCTGGCGGCGGCCACTCCGCCGAAGGCTCCCGCGGCCACGCCGACGGTGAGCCCGCCGGCGGTGAGTCCCTTCGCCCAGCGGGAGCGGGGGCGCAGTTTCCGCAGTGGTGAGGCCCGGTGGGCCCCCTTGCCCCGTTGCACGGGCACCGAAGGGCCCGTGGACGCGCCGCCCTCGGCGAACATGGCCTCCATGGCGGCGACGAGCTGGGCTCGCTGCGCCACTTTGACCTCGGGGTCCAACTGCGGCTTCGGTAGCTCACCGAGGCCGTTCGCCAGGGCCAACAGCGGTCCGCGGTCGGCCTGGTCGGCCGGCTCCGCGGGCTCTGCGGCCGCCGCACCCTGGGGGGTCTGCTCCTCCAGGGCCTGGGCGAAGGCGTTCGCCCGCCGGTGTGCCGAAACGTTTGCGATCACTGGCGGCACCTCCTCTCGTCATGACGGTCGACTCCCCTGGCGGTCCGGAAGGTTGCACACCTTGAGCGCTTCCACTCGATGGAGTGAGCGGAGGCGGACAGGGGGTGACGGCAGGGGGCCTGCAACCGGCACAACGACGTGCGCGGCACTTGGGTTACGCACGACAGATGATCGGACCAGTGCGTGACGGGACGGTCACGCAGGGGTCGTCGTCAGGGGGTCGTTCAGCGGGCGTGGTCAGCGGGCGTCGTCCGGCAGGAGCCGGGCGAGCGTCCGTACGGCTCGGTACTGGAGGGTCTTGATCGCGCCCTCGTTCTTGCCCATCACCCGGGCGGTCTCGGCGACCGAGAGGCCTTGGAGGAACCGCAGGGTGACGCACTCCTGCTGTTGGGGGTTGAGTCGCCGCACGGCCTGGAGCAGTGCGGCGTTGGAGAGGGACTCCAGGACGGAGTCCTCGGGGCTGCGCGCCACCTCGTTGGCGTCGAGCATTTCGCCGGTGGTCACTTCCAGTCGGAAACGACTGGATTTGAAGTGGTCGGCGACCAGGTTGCGAGCGATCGTGACCAGCCAGGCGCCGAAGTCGCGGCCCTGCCAGGTGAACGTGGAGATACGGCGTAGCGCGCGGAGGAAGGTCTCGCTGGTGAGGTCCTCCGCGGTCGCCTTGCCGCCCACGCGGTAGTAGATGTACCGGTACACAGTGTCGCTGTACTGGTCGTACAGGCGGCCGAAGGCGTCCGCCTCACCGGCCTGTGCGCGCTCGACGAGATCCATCATGCGCGCGCTGTCGCTGTCCGCCGTGGGACGGCGGACGGTCGACGTGGTGGTCGAGGCGGCGCGGGTGCTGCGTCTTCCGACCGCCGCACTGCGTTCGGCCAGGGCGTAGCAAGGGCCGGCAGGTGCAGGGGTGGCAAATGCGGGGACGGCGTACGCGGTGGGGACGAAGCCGCGCAAGCGGTCAATGACCGATGCACGCAGCGTAGCCAGGCCCGAGGCGTCAACCCCGACGTGTGGGTACACGGGACTCCCAGAGGCAGAGCTTCCATCACGAGCAGTTCGAAAATCGTCACCCGTGGTAGCGGGTGATGGTCTCCGTGATGCGTCTGAGGAGAATAACGCTTCGTGCAGGCAGCGCTACACCCAGTTGTCTAAATCATCGGTTCCGTCGCTTCTCTTATCGCTAAGTGACGCATCAAGTAGCACATGGTGACCGTTTATTGATCGGATTACTTCGTGATCTGCCTGTGGGGGCGACAGGTTGTGGCCGCGCGCCGACGATCCGACTGGCGGGAGGGGGTGTCGGTCGCGTTGACGAAACGGCTTTCGATCGGCCGCACGGCTTCGGGCGTGGCTGCGCCCCGTGACCGGACGGGGCGGGCGGGCAC
>NZ_JAFEUF010000444.1 GCF_016901035.1 Streptomyces durocortorensis | reverse complement strand
CCCCGGCCCCCGGTCTCCCTCGCCCTCATGGCCCAGCACTCCCCACCGTGTCCTCCGCGAGGGCAGCCGCCTCGGCGCTCAACGTCAGGGCCAGCACGCCCGGCCCCTGGGTCGGCGCCTCCACCCGGACGCGCCACAGGTCTCCCGCCCGCCCCACCTCGACCCGGGCGCCGGCGGGCGCCGCGTCACGCGCGGTGTCCAGCACCGCCGCCTCCGGTTCCGAACGGGCTGCGGCCCGGGCCCCCGCCCGTGCCGCGTCCACGCACCGGATCTGGTCCGAGACGGCCGTCAACGCCCAGAGCAGCGCCATGGCGAACGCCACCAACACCGGGATCACCACCGCAGCCTCCGCCGTCACCGCCCCCCGGTCGCCGCGCCCCACGGCGCGCGGGGCCCGCTCCCGGTGCCGCCCCCCGGGGAGGCACCGGGAGAGGCACCGGCACGATCCCGTGAACCAGGCCCCAGGGAAGGGGGCCGGCCGAACCTCAGAACTTCGCATCGAGCGCGTCCTCGACCAGTGACTGCAGCGCCGACATCACCGGCCCGCTGTTCACCACCTTGTAGAGCACCGCCGCGAAGGCACACGCCGCGATCGTTCCCACCGCGTACTCGGAGGTGGTCATCCCCTGATCGGACCGGCCGAGCCGCCCCGCCCACCGTGCGGACCACGCCGGCCGGTCCGGCGTCCTCGTGAACAGTCGGCTCCCCCGCAGAGCGGCGACGGCCCGGTCCCAGAACTTCGTTTCCATTTCATCCCCCGATGAGCATCGATGGCGTTCGGGTGCCCGAACGGAGCACCCGTGAGTGACAGCGAAAGTGAATGGCCGAGAGGTCGCCCTCGGCCGTGGATCGCGCGCAGCCTCACCGGCCCGGACCACCGGTGGCCAGCAGGTCGCCGGCCAGGCCGATGATCACCGGCGCCACCCCGACCGCCAGAAAGGCGGGGAGGAAGCAGAGGCCGACCGGCGCGGTGATCAGCACCCCGGCCCGTTGCGCCCGCGCCACCGCCGCAGCGGCTCGCTCGGCGCGCATCGACTCGGCCAGCCGGGCAACCGGCTCCGCCGCCGGGGCCCCCGTCGCACCTGCCCGGTGCAGACAGCGGGCCAGCGGGCCCGCTCCCGGTATCTCCCCGAACCGGCCCCACGCCTCGGCAGGTTCGCCGCCGAGGCGGATCTCGGCGGCTGTTCGGGCGAGCCGGTCTCCGACCGGGCCGCCGATGGACCGGCCCACTTCCTCGGCCGCCTCCCGGGGGCCGGCCCCCACCGCGATACAGGCGGCCAGCAGATCCGCGGCCAGCGGCAGCTGCCCGGCGATCACGGCACGCTCCGGATGGCCACCACCGGGACGGCTCCGGGGTCGGGCTCGCTGCCACCGCCACGTCCCGTACGCCGCGGCCGCACCGAGCGCGCAGCCCGTCACACCGCCGACCAGAATCCATCCGGTCAGCCAGGCCCCGGCCGGAGCCGCCCACTGCCGAGCGGCCTCGGCAAGGCCCGGACCACCGCTCGGCCGGAACCGTGCGGCCAGCCTGCCCCGACTGCCGGGCCGTGGAGCCGCGACCGCCCCCAACAACAGCGCGCCCCGCCCACGAACCGCTCGCTTCCGATATCCGGCGGCGATCACGGCTGTCAGCTGCACCACCAGTCCCAGCACCGCCGCAGACATCCCCAGGCTGTGGAGAACTTCCCCGCGCACCGCGTTCACGCCGCCTCCCCTCCGCGCACGATCCGGCAGGCCCAGTACAGCCCGACCGCCTCCAGGGACGCGCCCACCGCCAGACAGGCCAGGCCACCCGGGGTGTGCAGCAGTACCCGCAGGGGCTCGGCGCCGAGAGCCGCTCCCAGCCCCAGACCCGCGACCGGGAGCAGCGCCAGGACCACGACCGTCGACCACGCCCCCGCCAACTGGGCGCGCAACTCTTCCCGTCTGCGCCGGTCATCCCGCAGGGCGGCCTCCAGGCGCTCCAGCCCGGTCGCCAGGCCGGCCCCGCCGTCCACGGCCACGCGCCAGCACGCGGCCATCCCGGACAGACCGCCCAGCCCCGGACCCTCCGCCGCCTGCCGCAGGGCGCTCGGCACGTCGCCGCCGAACCGCGCCGCCGCCAGCACCGCGGCCTCCGCCTCCCCCAGCCGGCTGCCGGAAGAGGCCGTCGCCAACAGGCCGTCCTGCGCCAGGCCTTCGCGCAGGGCGACCAGCAGCGCCTGTCCCGGCTCGCGGCCGGCCCGCAGCTCCCCGACCACGGCTCCGCACAGCGCCGCCACCGCGGCCGCGGCCCTCTCCGCCTCCCCCGCCCCGGCCCGCCTCCGCAGCCACCGGCGTACCAACGGAACCGCCACGGCTCCCCCACCCAGCGGCAGCACCGAACCTCCCAGCACCGCCAGCAGCACCGCGACCGGAACGCACCACCACTCCCGACGCTCCCGGGCCGCCCGCCGCGCCCGCGCCCCGGGGGCTGGGTGACGCGTCTCCGCGCCCACGAGACAGGGGGAAAGGGGGGGGGGGGGGGGGGGGGGGAGAAAAAAAAAAATGTGAACCACACGCCGGCGCGGCGGGGGTGGCAAAAAGCGGGGGGCGG
>NZ_JAFEUF010000443.1 GCF_016901035.1 Streptomyces durocortorensis | reverse complement strand
GGCGCCGTTAGCTCAGTTGGTTAGAGCAGCTGACTCTTAATCAGCGGGTCCGGGGTTCGAGTCCCTGACGGCGCACGACACGGGGTGGCGGTCTTCTTCACGAAGGCCGCCACTTCGCTTTTCCGGGGTGCGGCTCACAGCGCCGTCCCCCGCTCCTCGTACCGTCCCAGCAGGGCCGCCAGCCCCTCACCCTCCAGTGGTACGTACGCCCCGTCGCCGCCCCCGTCCCACCAGACCGGGTCCGGGCAGCGGAAGCCCTCCCGGCGCAGGGCCACCCGGTGGATCTTGTTCGTCGCGGTGACCGGCATCCGGTCGAGGATCCGGACGAACCGGGGCGCCATCTTCGTCCCCAGGTCCGGTTGGGCGCGCAGGAACGCGGTGAAGGCGGCGGGGTCGAAGGCCGCGCCCGCCCGGAGCGCGAGGGCGGCCATCACCTGGTCGCCGGTGACCGGGTCCGGGACCGCGTAGACGGCGGCGGCCGCCGCCTCCTCCCAGCGGGCCAGGATGCTCTCGATCGTCGCGGCGGCCAGGTTCTCGCTGTCGACGCGGAGCCGGTCGTCGGTGCGGCCCGCGAAGTAGAGGAAGCCGTCGGCGTCCCGGTAGAAGAGGTCGCCGGTCCAGTACCAGCCGCGCCGGGCCCGTTCCGCGTCCGCCGCCGGGTTGCGCCAGTAGCCCTCGAAGGGCGTCGGGCCCCGGTTGACCAGCTCGCCGATGGCCTCGTCCCCGTTGAGCAGCCGCCCGCCCGGGCCGAACCGGGCCCGGGGCCGTTCCTCGCCGCTCTCCGGGTCGACGACGGCGAGGTCGTCGCCCGGGGCGGCCCGGCCGATCGCGCCCGGCGGGGTGCCCGGGGTGTGCTGGATCGCCGCGCCGCCCTCGGAGGAGCCGTACCCCTCCACCAGCCGCACCCCGAACCGCTCCCGGAACCGGGCCGCGTCCACGGCGCCCGCCTCGGTCCCGAAGCCGAGCCGCAGCGGGTGGTCCCGGTCGTCGGGGCGTTCGGGGGTGGCCAGCAGATATTGCACGGCGCGCCCGACGTAGGTGAAGTACGTCGCCCCGTAGCCGCGTACGTCGTCGAGGAAGGCGGAGGCGGAGAAACGGGGGCGCAGCGCTATGGCGGCCCCGGCGGCCAGCGCCGGGGCCCAGTCGGCGAGGACGGCGTTGCCGTGGAACATCGGCATGCAGATGTAGTGGGTGTCGGAGGGCCTGACGCCGAAGTGTCCGGCCAGGGAGGCGCCCGCTCCGGCGAGCCGGCCCTGGGTGCAGATCGCGGCCTTGGGCGCGCCGGTGGAGCCGGAGGTGAAGTAGAGGAGCATGCGGCTGCCGGGGCCGACCGGGGCGAGCCGGGCGTCGCCGGGGCGTGCGCCCGCGTACGGGGCGAGCAGGGCGGCGTACGCCTCGGTGTCGGTGACCAGGATCCGTACGCCCGGCAGCTCCAGACCGGCGAGGAGCGGCAGGTGGGCACGCTCGGTGATCAGGAGAGGGGCTTCGGTGTGCAGGATGTCGCGGGCCAGCTCGGGGCCGCGCCGGGTGGGGTTGATCCCCGCGACGGCGGCCCCGGCCAGGGCCGCCGCGCTGAGCCACAGCGGGAACTCAGGGGTGTTGTCGAGCAGGACGCCGAGGTGCGGTTCGCCGCCGCGTGGCAGCAGATCCGCGAGGAGCGCCGCCCGTGCGGCGGCGCCCTCGACCACCTGGTGATGACTGAGCACGGTGGGGCCGTGCTTCAGGGCGGGCCGGTGGTCACCCCATTGACGTCGTACGAGCTCCGCGACGGTGCCGGTACTCCTCATGGCGCCGCACGATAACTGATGAAGCGTCAGAACTTAACGTCGGAGCAGGCGTAGAACGCGTTGGTGGTGTCCGCGACGTTCCACACGGCGAGGATGATGTGCTTGCCGGTCTTCTGGGTGGGGATCGTGCCCTGGTGGGTCAGGGTGGCCGGCGGCTGCTGGTTGCCGTAGGGCACGGTCATGAAGGGCTGCGATTCGAGTGCGGCCCGGGTGAGCGGCTTGGTGGAGTCCCAGCCGTTCTTGGTGATGTAGTAGCGGAAGTCGCTGGTGGAGTGGCGGGCGGTGAACTGCCAGCGGAAGCTGTAGCCCTGTCCGCCGGTGACCTGCGTGGCGGGCCAGTTGCCGCCTCTGGGGTCGTCGAGCTGGGCGAACTGTCCGTTGCCGCCGGAGCAGATCTTGCCGTCCGCCGGCCCTGCCGCCGGGAAGCCCTTGGGCCCCTCGACGCTCTGCGGCTCCCACTGGATGTTGCCGCAGCCGGTCACCGTGCCGTTGGCACAGAGCTTCTGACGGCTGATCGGGGAGTCCGTGTAGCCGTGGCTGCTGGCGGTGTTGGTCGCGAGCACCGAAACGCCCGCTATCGCCAGGCCGATCACGGCCGCGCTTGCCTTTTTCCGCATGGGCTGTCGCTCCTCTAGAACGTGGGGGAGGTTCCATGAGCATTGCTCGACTGCTGCGCGCTTGGTACGGAGTGCTGTGCGTGACGCGGTGCTGCGGTCTAGACCAAGTCTTAGATTATTGACGCGACGTGAACATGTCCAGACCAATGAGCGTCATATTCCGGGGCCGGGCGCACGCGGCGCGCGGGCCCCCCCCCCCCCCCCCCGCCCCCCCGCCCCCCCCCCCCCCGGCCCCCCCCCCACGC
>NZ_JAFEUF010000442.1 GCF_016901035.1 Streptomyces durocortorensis | reverse complement strand
GGGGGGGGGGCGGCGGCCCCCGGCCCCGTGCCCGCCGCCGTCCCGTGACCCCTGGGCCGTGGCCCTCGGCCCCGGGAGGTCCGGTCAGAACTTGATGCTGCTGATCATCCCGGCCACGTTGGTCGTCAGATCGGAGATGGTCGGTGCGATGGACGAGCTCGCGATGTAGAACCCGAGCAGCATGCAGACCACCGCGTGTCCCCCCTTCAGTCCGGATTTCCGGATCAGCAGGAAGACGATGATCGCCAGCAGCACTACCGCCGAAATCGAGAGCGCCACGGCGGTTCACCTCCATCGGTACGTTCGGACAGTCGGAATGGGGGTACGCGGAGTCAGCAGGTTCCTACCCACCGAGCGCTACGGATCATAACTATCCGTGCCAACGCATTGATCGGGGCACGGCAGCACGAGGGGCGCACGAACCGTGCCGCGCGGCCGAGTTCGGCACTAGGTTCGTCGCCATGACCTCGCAGAAGCTGTCCTTTCCCCGCCAGCAAGCACGGACCCAGCGCTTCGCTCTCGGCGCACCTCGCGCCTTCACCGTCTCACCGGACGAGACGCGGGTGATCTTCCTGCGGTCCGCGTCCGGAACGGACCGGACCAACCGGCTCTGGGTGCTCGACCCGGCGACCGGCGAGGAGCGCGTCGCCGCCGACCCCGAAGTGCTGCTGGGCGGTTCGGCGGAGAAGCTGTCGGCGCAGGAGCGGGCCCGGCGGGAGCGGACCCGGGAGGGTTCGTCCGGGATCGTCTCCTACGCGGTGGACGCGGCGGCGGAGTTGGCCGCGTTCGCCCTGTCCGGAAAGGTGTACGTGGCGGAGCTGCGGGCCGGGACCGCGCGGGCGCTGCCGGTGCCGGGCCCGGTGATCGACCCCCGCCCGTCCCCCGACGGCCGGCACATCGCGTACGTGGCCAAGGGCGCGCTGCGGGTCGTGGGCGCGGACGGCGAGGGCGACCGGGCGCTGGCCGAGCCGGAGGACCCCCAGGTCACCTATGGTCTGGCCGAGTTCATCGCGGCCGAGGAGATGCACCGCTACCGGGGCTTCTGGTGGTCGCCGGAGTCGGACCGGCTGCTGGTCGCGCGGGCCGACGACAGCCCCGTACAGCGGTGGTACATCGCCGATCCGGCGCACCCCGAGCGCAAGCCCGCCGAGATCGCCTACCCGGCGGCCGGGACGCCCAACGCCGAGGTGCGGCTCTTCGTCATGGACCTGGCGGGGGCCCGTACCGAAGTGGTCTGGGACCGGGCCGCGTTCCCGTACCTGGCCCAGGTGCACTGGTCCTCCGCGGGTGCTCCGCTCCTGCTGGTGCAGGCGCGCGACCAGCGCAGTCAGCGGTATCTGGCGGTGGATCCGGAGACCGGCGCGACCCGGATCGTCCATGTCGACGAGGACCCGGTGTGGCTGGATCTCTTCCCCGGGGTGCCCGCGTGGGCGCCGGACGGGCGGCTGGTGCGGATCGCCGACGAGGGCGGGGCGCGGGTGCTGGCGGTCGGGGACCGGCTGCTCACCGGGTCGCAGCTGCACGTCCAGTCGGTGCTGGACATCGGGGAGTCGGACATCCTGATCTCCGCGGTGGCCGGTGAGGACGCGGTCGAGCCGGAGATCGGGCAGATCCATGTGTACCGGGTGAACGAGCTGGGAATCGAGCGGATTTCCGAAGGGGTGGGTGTGCACTCCGCGGTCCGCTCGGGCGGCCTCTCGGTCGTGGTCTCGTCCGTCCCCGAGGAGCCCGGAGCCGCCGCGTGGGTGGTGCGGGACGGCAAGCGGCTGGCCCGGATCACGAGTTCCGCCCAGGAGCCGGTGCTGTCCGCCCGCGTGACCCTCACCGAGGGGGGCGCACGGCGGATTCCGTGCGCCGTGCTGCTCCCCTCGGACTACCAGGAGGCGGATGGTCCGCTTCCGGTCCTGATGGATCCGTACGGCGGTCCGCACGGCCGCCGGGTGGTCGCCGCCCACAACGCGCACCTGACCTCGCAGTGGTTCGCGGACCAGGGCTTCGCGGTGGTCGTGGCGGACGGGCGGGGCGCGCCGGGCCGCTCGCCGGGCTGGGAGAAGGCGGTACGGGACAACCTCGTGCTGACCATGGAGGACCAGGTCGAGGCGTTGCACGGGCTCGCGGACCGCTTCCCGCTCGACCTGTCCCGGGTGGCGATCCGCGGCTGGTCCTTCGGCGGATACCTGGCGGGGCTCGCGGTGCTGCGGCGGCCCGACGTCTTCCACGCGGCGGTCGTGGGGGCGCCGGTGACGGACCAGCGGCTGTACGACACCCATTACACCGAGCGCTATCTCGGCGACCCGGCGCAGCAGCCGGAGGTGTACGCGTACAACTCGCTGCTCACCGACGACGGGCTGTCCGAGCCCGCCTCCGAGGTGCGGCCGATGATGATCGTGCACGGTCTGGCCGACGACAACGTGGTGGTCGCCCACGCCCTGCGGCTCTCCTCGGCGCTGCTGGCGGCGGGCCGTCCCCACGAGGTGCTGCCGCTGAGCGGGGTGACGCACATGACGCCGCAGGAGCAGGTCGCGGAGAACCTGCTCCTGCTCCAGGTGGACTTCCTCAAGCGGTCGCTGGGGATGTCCGGCGCCTGAGCCGCCCGCCGTTCCCCGTCCGCCCCCGGCTCACCAGCGGGGCGGCGGGGAGGAGGGCGGGGG
>NZ_JAFEUF010000441.1 GCF_016901035.1 Streptomyces durocortorensis | reverse complement strand
CCCGCCCCCGCCACCCCTCACAGTGCACCTCTCCTCGACCCCGCGCGTGTTGCCCGACGGGCCGAGAGCCTACGGCCGAAAACCTGCCCCCACCCGGGCCCTCGGTCCCAAACCCGGGCCCAAGTGCGGTGTGCGGCAGTTGTGTTGATCCAGGAGGCGGCGGGCGTTCCGCTTGGGGCCGCCCATGGGCCCGTGGGCCCACGCAGCCCCCGCCGCCGCTCAGTACGCTCGGAGGAGCCGGGGGTCGCCGACCACGACGCCGCGCGAAGCAGCGAGAGCGATGGGGGTGGGCGTCGATGGTGGGTGCCGGATTCTTCTACTCGTACCACCTCGGCTGGACCCGGCTGGACGCCCGCACCCTGCTGGGCGACCTGGAGGCCGAAGGGCTCCGCCCGGCGCACCCGGTGACCGGCCACACCGTGCTCGTCAGCCTCGACTCCGCCTCCCTGGGAGCCCGTTCGCCCGTCACCCGGGAGCAGTTGCTGTCCCTCGCCGGCCTCCAGCGGCTGCACGAGGTCGGATTCCGGTTGTGGACGGACGGCGGCCTCGACCTCCTGGTGCGCATCCGGCGCGCCCGGGGCGGTGTCGTCGCCGTCGAGTTCTCCGTCGGGGAGCTGCCCGAGCCGGAGCGGGAGCACGCGGTGAGCGCCGTCCGGCGGACCATCGGGCGGGCCTCGGTGCTGTGTATCGGCTTCGTCGTCGACCGGAGCGGCGCGACGGCCGCCACCGACTGGGACGGCGTCGTCATCGAGGGCGCCGCGCACCTCGACGCCTGGCCGGACACCGTCGCCGTACGGGACGAGACGGCGGCCCGGCACCCGCAGCTGGCGGTCATGGACGCGGTGGAGATGTCGCCGTGGAAGGTGTTCGGGAACGAGGTGCTCGACGGCGTCTGAGGCCGGGGCCCGGTCCGCATGACCCGGGCCGGTCCGTGCGGGGGCCCGGGCCGTACGGACCGCCCGGGTCATACGGCGGCCCGGCCCGTATGGGGGAGGGCCCCACCTCCCCCTGGCACGACGAGCCCGCCGCCGACGTCATAATCGGCCGTATGTCCGATCACCAGCTCCGCACCCGGACGCCCGCCGCACCGGCCCCCGCCCTCCGCGTTCCCGGCGGGCCCCGGGTCGCCGCCGCGTTCCGGGCCGCCGCGCCCGCGCTCGCGGTCTACGCCGCCGTGCGGGCCCTGGGGCTCCTGGGTTTCTGGGCGGCCGCCTCGGCCGCCGGGAAGAACCCCCTGGGGCCGCTCAGCGGACGCTGGGACTCCGTCTGGTACCAGCGCATCGCCGAGAACGGATACGGCTTCACCGTCACCCTCCCGGACGGCTCCGTCCATTCCGATCTGGCGTTCTTCCCCCTCCTCCCCGCCCTGGAACGCGGCATCTCCGAGGTGACCCCGCTCACCCTCGGCGGCGCCGGACTCCTGGTCGCCTGGACCGCCGGGCTGCTCGCCGCCTGGGGCGTCTACGCCGTCGGCGCCCACCTGCGCGGACGGCGTACGGGCGTGGTGCTGGCCGCACTCTGGGGGGCGTACCCCACGGCGTTCGTCCAGTCGATGGCGTACACCGAGACCCTGTTCACCGCGCTCGCCGCCTGGGCGCTGTACGCCGTCCTCAAAGGCCGCTGGATCGTCGCGGGCGCGCTGTCCGTCCTGGCGGGGCTCACCCGGCCCACGGCGGCCGCCCTCATCGCGGCCCTGGCGGTCACCGCCGCCGTCACCCTCGTACGCGCGTACCGCGACGAGCGCCGTGCCGGCCCGGTCCTGCGCCGCCACGCCCGGATGATCGCGGGCGTGGCCCTCGCACCGCTGGGCTGGCTGGCGTACGTGGTGTTCGTGGCCGTACGCGAAGGCAGCCCCTTCGCCTACTTCGACGTCCAGGCGCAGTGGGGCAACAACATCGACGGCGGCCGCGCGCTCGCCGCCTTCATCGCCGGCCTCCCGTGGCCCGCCGCCCTCGGCCTGTGCGCGGCGCTCGGGCTGCTGGGGTGGCTCGTGGTGCTGTGCGTACGGCAGCGGCAGCCGCTCCCGGTCCTCGTCTACGCCCTCACGATCGTCGTCATCTCGCTGATCGGAGCCGGATACTTCGGCTCCCGGCCGCGCCTGATGATGCCCGCGTTCCCGCTGCTGCTCCCGCCCGCCGTCGCCCTGCTGCGGCTGCGCACCACGGGCCGCACGGCCGCCGTGCTCGCCGTCCTCGCCTGTGCGTCCGCCGGTTACGGGGCCTGGACCCTGCTGGGCGCGGGCCCGCCGTAGGGCCGTGCGCTCCTAGGCCGTGTCCGGCGCGGTGGCCGACACCGCCTTCAGCTCCACCCGTACGCCCGGCCGCACCCCCCACCGCTCCATCGCCCCGGCCTCCGCCTCCACCACGTGCCGCGCCCGCAGCCGGGGCAGCCCGAGGCGGCCGGGCTTCATCGTGGTGACCGCCAGGACGGTGAACCTCCGGTCCAGGTACGCCACATCGATGGGGAACCGCATCCGGAAGGTGTGCACGCTCCCGCACGGGGTGAGCATCATCGCCCCCTCGATCCCGTCCCGCCCGAGCAGCCCCTTGGTACGGGCCCGGTACGAGGCCGCGATCCGCAGCGGCACCTCCAGGGCCCCGCCCCCGGAGCCCGTTGTCCCGTCCGCGGAGCTCATGGCCCCGTTCCCGGAGCCCAGGGCTCCATCCCACTCA
>NZ_JAFEUF010000440.1 GCF_016901035.1 Streptomyces durocortorensis | reverse complement strand
GGGGGGGGGGGGCGGGCCGGGCGACCTCGTCGGGGGTCGCTCCGGGCAGCCGGGCGGTGCCCCCGTCAGAGCCGGGCGGATCGGCCGGGGCGCCGTGGCCGCCGTGGCCGCCTGCGTCCCGGTAGCCGTACCGGGCGTCCTCGGGGAAGTGCTGGGTCGGCACATGCGCCTGGGCGGCCCGGGGTTCGCGGCCCTCCATGGCGTCCAGCAGCATCTGCTCGGTCTGGGCTGCGGTGGGCCGCTCGGCCGGGTCCTTGCGGAGCAGCGCGGTGATCACGGGGCCGAGCGGACCGGCGCTGACCGGGGCGGGCGGCTCCTCGGTGACGACGGCCTGCATGGTGGAGATCGGGGACGTACGGCGGAACGGGGAGGTCCCCTCGACCGCTGTGTACAGCGTGGCGCCCAGCGACCAGAGGTCGGAGGCCGGTCCGGGGTCGCCGCCGCGTACCCGCTCCGGGGCCAGGTAGTCGATGGAGCCGACCAGTTCGCCGGTACGGGTGATGGTGGAGTCGCCCTCGATCGCGGCGATCCCGAAGTCGGTCAGGAGCACCTGTCCGTCGCGGGCGAGCAGGACGTTGCCCGGTTTGACGTCCCGGTGGAGCACCCCTGCGCTGTGGGCGGCGCGCAGGGCGCTCAGCACGTGCAGGCCGATGCGGGCCGCCTCGCGCGGGGCGGTCTCGCCGCTCTCCTTCGCCTGGTCGGCGAGCGAGGGCCCGTCGACGTACTGCATGACGATCCAGGGGCGGTTGTCGTACTCGATCACGTCATGGACGGTGACGACGCCGGGGTGCGTGATGCGTGCCGCCGCCCGGGCCTCCTTCTGCGTCCGGGCGTGCAGGACGAGCCGGTCGGCCTCGGCGACGTACAGCCCGGCGGTCAACTCCTTGACGGCGACCGTGCGGTGCAGCACCTCGTCGTGGGCGCGCCAGACCTTCCCCATGCCGCCCCGGCCGAGGACGTCGCCCAGCCGGTAGCGCCCCGCCAGCACCAGTCCGGCTTCCGTGCCCTGTGATCGATCCACGTGATGTCCCCGCCCCGTTCCTCGGATGGCCAGATTACGGAGGCGGAGCGCGGCGGGGATACGGGGGATCGCCCACGAGACCGCACTGTGATGGTTGTCGGCACCGCACAACGCCCATGGCGGGACGGCGGCGATGACGTGTGCTCAGGCGGTGACGCGGGGCGGCCGTGACGCGGGACGACCGTGACCCGCGGTCAGCCGGCGACCCGGTAGGAGGCGATGGCCTGCTCGTAGATCTCGGTGACCTTGTCCCGGTCGTTCTCGGGGCCGATGACCTGGATGACGTGGTAGCGGCCGTCGACGATCATGGCGAGGTTGCGGACGAACACCTCGCGCCCGCCGCTCTCCTGCCAGGTGAACTGCCCCTCGGCCATGGCCTGCCGGCCGATGTCGACCCGGCGCAGTCCGGACGAGGAGGACCAGCTGGAGTCCCGGAACGGCTGGAGTTCGGGCTCCTTGTCCCGCTGGTAGTCCAGCGGATCGCCGCCCGCCGACTTCACGGTGTCGCGGCCGGGCACCACGAGCAGGGTGAACCCGTCGCTGCCGTAACGGATCTGACGGTCCGCGTTGGCGGGGCTGCGCTGCCAGTCCTTCGGTACGCCGACCTCGAAGCCCTCCGCGTCCTTGCGGAGCGTGTAGCCGGGGGCGAGTGCGACGGCGGACCGGCTGGTCTGCGGCTGCTGCGAGCCGGACTCCCCGGACCCGCTCGCGGAGGCGGAAGGCTCGGGCTCCCCCGAGGCGGCGGGCGGCGCGGCGGAACCCGTGGGTGCGGACGGAGCCCCGCTGTCCTTGCCGGGCTCCTCCTTCGGCATGAACATCACGGCGAAGGCGATGGCGGCGACCATCAACAACAGGATCAGGACGAGCAGCAGCCGGCCCAGCTTGCGCGGCGATCCCTCGCCCCGGCGCGGCGGTTCGCGCAGTACCCGGGGGCCCTTGGGCGCACGCGGTGTGCGGGCCGGGCGCTCCTCCTCCCAGGCCTCCACGGGCATGCGTACGGACCGGTCGGGCGGCAGCAGCGCCTCCTGCCGGTCCCGCTGCTTCCCGCCGCGCTCCTTCGGCGGCTGCCTGCGCTTCCCCTGGCGGTGCCTGCCGTGCACCGCGCCGCCGCCGAAGCGGCCCCGGCGCCGGCGGACCAGCTCGCCCCGGCGGCGTACGACGGGGAGCCGGGTGGCGTCGGGCGCGGGCAGCGTCACGACGTCGGAGCCGGCCTCCGGCTCCGGCGCGGAGCGCACCAGCGAGCGCAGCCAGCCGCGCAGCTCCTCGAAGTCCGGCCGCTCCGTGGGGTCCTGACGCAGCAGCGACTCGACGACGGGCCGCAGCGGACCGCACTCCTCCGCGAAGGCGGGCGGCTCCCCGCACACCATCTGGACCAGCTCGGCGGCGTTCTCCTCGGGGTAGGGGGCGTGGCCCTGGACGGCGCGGTAGAGCAGCGCGCCGAGCGCCCACAGGTCGGTGGAGGGGCCGATCGGGGGTGCGAGCTGCCAGTTGTCGTGGACCGGGCCCGCCTGCTCGGGGGCCCAGCGCTCGGTGACGGCTCCGACGACGGCGATCCGTGCCTGGCGGGCGCGTTCGGCGGCGAGCGGGGTGGTGGGGCCCCGGTAGACGGCGGGCTCGCCGCCGCCCGCGACGGCGTCCTCCCAGGCCCGGGC
>NZ_JAFEUF010000043.1:32585-40298 GCF_016901035.1 Streptomyces durocortorensis | reverse complement strand
GGGCTCCGTCGGCAAGTGCCGGGCGGGGGTCAGGACTTGGCGGGGGTACCGAAGGCCGGGACGATCGAGCCCTGGTAGGTGTCCTCGATGAACTTCTTGACCTCGTCGGAGTTGAGGAGCTTCGCGAGCTTCTCGACGCGCGGGTCCTTCTCGTTGCCGTCCTTGACCGCGAGGAAGTTGGCGTACGGGTTGCCCTCGGCCTTCTCCAGGGCGATGGAGTCCTTGCCGGGCTTCAGGTCGGCCTCGATGGCGTAGTTGCCGTTGATGACGGCGGCGTCCACGTCGTCCAGGGCGCGGGGCACGGTTGCGGCCTCCAGCTCCTTGAACTCCAGGCCCTTCTTGTCGGTGATGTCGCTCAGCTTGGCGCTGGTGCCGACGCCGTCCTTGAGGGTGATGAGGCCGTTCTCGGCGAGCAGCTGGAGGGCGCGGCCGCCGTTGGTGGTGTCGTTGGGGACGGCTATGGTCTGGCCGGCCTTGATGTCCTTGAGGTCCTTGGCCGTCTTGGAGTAGAGGCCGAGCGGCTCCAGGTGCACGTTGACGACCGGGACGATGGTGGTCTTCTGCTTGGCGTTGAAGTCGTCCAGGTAGGGCTTGTGCTGGAAGAAGTTGGCGTCGACCTGGCCGTTCTGGGTGGCGGTGTTCGGCAGGACGTAGTCCGTGAACTCCTTGACCTCCAGCTTGAGGCCTTCCTTGTCCGCCAGGTTCTTCTTGACGAAGTTCAGGATGTCGGCGTGCGGCGTCGGGGACGCGGCGACGACGAGGGCCTTGGAGGTGTCGGCGTTCGCGCCGGTCTCGCTCTTGGACGCCGGGTCGGAGGACGTACCGCAGGCGCTGAGGCCGAGGGCGAGGGCGGCGGTGGCGGTGGCGGCGGCAGCTGCGGTGATCTTGATGTTCTTGCGCACGAAAAGTGCCTCTTTCTTGTGGTGGTGCGCCCGGACAAGGAGTTCGGGCTCGGTGGGGAGAGAAAGTCGGGGGGTGCCTCAGGAGACGGTGCGGGGCCTCAGGAGACGGTGCGGCCGCGGCGGGCCAGCAGCCGGACGGTGAGGTCGCCGATCAGCTGGATCACGGTGACGATGACGATCAGCAGCGCGACGGTGATCAGCATGAACTGGTTGTCGAAGCGCTGGAATCCGTAGGTGACGGCCTTGGAGCCGAGACCTTCGCCGCCGACCGCGCCGGCCATCGCGGAGTAGCCGATGAGCACGATGAGGGTGGTGGTGACGCCCGAGACGAGCGAGGGCAGGGCCTGCGGGAGGAGCACCTTGCGGACGATCGTGGGGATGGATCCGCCCATCGACTGGACCGCTTCGACGAGCCCGTGGTCGACCTCGCGGATCGCCGTCTCGACGAGCCGGGCGAAGAACGGGATGGCGCCGACGGCGAGCGGCACGATCATCGCGGTGGGGCCGATGAAGGTGCCGACGACCCAGGTGGTGAAGGGGATGAGGGCGATCAGCAGGATGATGAACGGCAGCGAGCGGCCGATGTTCACGATCACGCCGATGACCTTGTTCACCACGGTGTTCTGGAGCAGTCCGCCCTTGTCGGTGAGGACCAGCAGGACACCGAGCGGCAGTCCGCCGGCGACGGTGACCAGGGCGGACCACAGCACCATGTAGAGGGTGTCGTAGGTGCCCTGGGTCAGCAGGGGCTGCATTTCGGACCAGGTCACTTGACGCCCTCCTTGGTGATCGCGGCGGGCGTCTGCTCCGGTACGGCGGGGGCGGCGGCCGGAGCGGTCGCGGCGGGGGTCTTCGGGTCGGTCTCGTCCTCGACGACCTCGGCCTGGAGGCCCTGCTCGCGCAGGAAGCCGATGGGGACGACGTTCTCCTCGAACCGGCCGGGCAGCTCGATGCGCATCCGGCCGATCTGCTTGCCGCCGACGGTGTCCATCGCGGCGCCGAGGATCGAGATGTCGATGTTGTACGTCCGCGAGAGCTGGGAGATGACCGGCTGGGAGGCCGACTCCCCCTGGAAGGTGACGTCGACGACCGTGCGGTCCGGGCCGGAGGCACTCCCGCCGACCGGGAACAGCTCGTGGGCCAGTTCGGAGCCGGGGGTGGCGAGGAGTTCGCCGACGGTCCCGGACTCGACGATCCGGCCGCGCTGCATGAGCGCCGCGGAGTCGCAGATGGTCTTGACGACGTCCATCTCGTGGGTGATGAGCAGGACGGTCAGGCCGAGCTGCTGGTTGAGGTCGCGCAGCAGCTGGAGGATGGAGCGGGTGGTCTCCGGGTCGAGCGCGGAGGTCGCCTCGTCGGAGAGCAGCACCTGGGGGTCGCCGGCGAGGGCGCGGGCGATGCCCACGCGCTGCTTCTGGCCGCCGGAGAGCTGTCCGGGGTAGGACTTCGCCTTGTCGGCGAGGCCGACCAGGTCGAGCAGCTCCTTGGCCTTGCGGGTGCGCGCCTGGCCGGAGACGCCGAGGATCTCCAGCGGCAGTTCGATGTTGTCGAGGACGGTGCGGGAGTCCAGCAGGTTGAAGTGCTGGAAGACCATGCCGATGCGGGTGCGCGCCCGGCGCAGCTCGGCGCTCGCCCGCCGGCCGCGGCCGGCCAGCGCGGTGAGGTCCTGACCGGCCACCGTCACGGTGCCGGAGGTGGGGCGTTCCAGGAGGTTGACGCAGCGGATGAGGGAGGACTTGCCGGCGCCGCTCTGTCCGATGACGCCGTACACCTCGCCTTCGCGGACGTGCAGGTCGACGCCGTCGAGTGCGGTGACCTCACGGTCGCGCGACTGGTAGACCTTCGTGAGGCCCGTCGTGGTGATCACAGGGGGTTTCCGTCACTGTCGAGTGCGCGGCGCGGTGTCCGCCGGGCACGGGGCATTCGTCGAGGAGACTGTTCGGGCTGGTGGGCCGGGTTACGTCTCGGCATGGCTTCGAGCGGCGATCGGCCGGGGGTCAGCACATGCGCGGGCAGGCTCGTTCCGTGGACTGCGAACGGCACAGGCTCGGTCTCGCTTCGGGGCGCGAGGCTCAGGCGGGGGCCCTCAGAAGGCGCGCATTCGACACATACAACGAGCACCGGGCGTGCTGATCGCCTCGGTCGCAAGGGTGCGGCTGCTCGTCGTGGTCATGGGCCCAAGTAAAACAGACGTGAGGTCGCCGCGATCCCGGCTGTCCGCATAGCGGACAGTGCTGGATGGCCGGATCCCGACCTTGCGATTCCTCCGCCCGACCTCCGGCGCACGCCTGTGACCTGCGACGACGAGGTGTGAACGGGGGTGCGGACGGGGGCGCGGTCCGATGTCGGCCCGGCGGGCTGGGAGCGGAATGCCGTCCGCCGGTTGTGGCCAAGGCCACGGTCCCGGCGCCGGAGCGGCAGCCGCCTCCGCGGTCGTCGGGGCCGCACGAGGGCGGGCGTTCCGTCCGTAATACCCTCGACTCATGCTTGACGCCCTGACGGTCGCGGTCACCGTGACCGCGCTCGCCCTCGCCGCCTGGTGCGGACATGCCGCCTACCGGGACCAGCCGACGAAGGACTGGCATTTCATCGGGATGGCGGTCGTCTCCGTACTGGCGCTGGCCCAGTTGGTGGTGGGCGTCGTGCAGCTGGCGCGCGGGGAGCGGCCGGAGCAGGGGATGGCGGTGTTCATCGCCTATCTGATCGGTTCGTTCGCCGCCGTGCCCGCGGCCGGATTCCTGTCGTTGACCGAGCGGACCCGCTGGGGCTCGGTCACGGTGGCGGCGGGCGCGGTCGTGCTGGCGGTTCTGGAGGTCCGGCTCTATGACATCTGGGGAAACTGACGTGAGCGACACCGACCGCTCCGAGGTGGCCACGGCCCCGAAGCCGCCCTTCGAGCTGGGCACCGGTCCCGGCCGGGTCCTGGTCTGGTTCTACGGCGTGTTCACGGTCGCGGCGGCCTCGCGCACGATCGTCGAGATGGCCCGGGGCTTCGACCGTGCCCCGCTCGCCTACACGCTCTCGGCCGTCGCCGCCGTGGTGTACGGATTCATCACGTACTCGCTGGTGCGCGGCGGGGAGAAGGCCCGCAGGGCGGCGCTGGTGTGTTGTGCGGCGGAGCTGCTGGGCGTGCTGGTCGTCGGTGCGTGGACGCTGGCGGAGCCGGCCGCGTTCCCGGACTCGACGGTGTGGTCGGACTTCGGGATGGGCTACCTCTTCATCCCGGTGATCCTGCCGGTCACCGGGATGATCTGGCTGCGCCGCGCGAAGACGGTGGCGGTCTGATCCCGGGGCTCCGCCCGGTCCGTTCCGCCCGGCCCCGCGCGGCGTCCGGTCAGGCGCTGGCCACGAAGTCCCGGTCGGCGGCGTCCTTCTCCAGCAGGATCAGCTGTACGCCGTCGGCTCCGGTGACGGCCCCGACCCGGGCGTATCCGGCCTTCCGGTAGAGCCGGAGGTTGCTCTCGCTACGGTGGCCGCTGTGCAGCCGGTAGCGGGTCGCCGCCCGCTCGGCGGTCAGCGCCGACTCGGCGGCCAGCAGCAGCCGGGCGCCGAGGCCGTGGCCCTGGAGGCGGGGGTGGACGCAGAGCTTGCCGATCAGGCCGGTGCCCTCGGGGTCGGTGAACCCCCGCACCGCGCCGACGACTTCGTCGCCGAGCCGGGCCACGAACACCAGGTCGTCGGCGACTTCGGCGCGCAGTGATTCGAGGCTCTGGACGAGCGGGTCGATCCGGTAGTTGTCGTACAGCTCCGCCTCGCGCTGGAAGCAGAGGTACTGAAGTCTGAAGATCTGCTCGACGTCCTGTGCCGTCGCCGCCGAGATGGTCACGCTCATGCCCATGTGTGCACGCCTCCCGCTCACCTGTCCGCCGGTTGCCTACCGCTCCCTATCCCCGCACGGATGGGGCGACAACCTCCGCAGCCAGCATTCTGCGCAGACATCCAAGGCAACGGGAACGGATCGGACCCAAACTGCCCTGTGACATACCCAACTCCCCTGCGATTTCGCGGTAGGTCGGGTCACCGGGGGCGAGCAGCGCCTCCAGCAGCCGGGGGCAGCGGCCGGGCAGCCGGGCCATCGCGGAGCGCAGCGCCCGGCGTTCGGCGGCCCCGAGCGCGGCGCGTTCCGGGCAGTCAGCCGGTCCGGCGACGGGTTCCGTTCCGGCGTACGGGCGTTCCCGCCGGACCGTGCGGCGGCCCCGGCGGGCCTCGGCCCGTACGGTGTCGCGCACCCAGCGGGCGGCGTCGGCGGGCGGTCCGGCGGCGGCCGGGCGCTCCAGCAGCCGCACCCAGACGCTCTGTTCGAGGTCGGCGGGATCGACCCCGGCGGCCGGGGCCTCGGCACTCGCCTCCGCGCGCACCAGGGGTTGTAACGCGCGGACGACGAGGGCGGTGGCGGCGGCCGGGTCGAGGTCATGATCGAGAAGCGTCATGCCCCGGCGGACGTGCCGCTGGGGGCGGCCGGTTGCCCCGGCCTCGCCACACCACCCGACCGGGGCATGCGGGGGCGTACGGCTGACGGCGCGCCTCCCCTGCACGCGGCGCGCCGCGCGTTGGGGAAGCGCGCCACCCCGTGCCCCGTCAGCGTCCCGCGTGGTCCGCGGCCGCGAGCAGGGCCGTGTCCGGGTGGTCGGCGAAGATGCCGTCGATGCCGGTGGCGAAGTAGGCCGCACAGGCGCCGAACACGTCCCCGTAGGCGTTGGGGTCGGTGCCGCGCCGGAAGTCGGCGGGCAGGAAGCTGTTCTCGTTGCGCAGGGTGTACGGGTGCAGCAGCAGGCCCTTGGCGTGCGCGTCCCGGACCAGGGTGGTCGGGGTGGCGAGCCGCCCCGAGGCGTCCTTGGGGATGACCAGGTCGAGGGTGGGGCCGATGCCCTGGGCGAAGGAGGCCATCCACTTCAGGCCTGCGGGCTTCACCAGGTCGGCGACGGTCCGCGGGTCGCCCGACTCGACGAAGTCCCAGGGGCGCTCCTTGGGGCCGGAGAGCAGGACGATGCGCGGGGTGTCGACGAGGCGGGCGAGGCGCTGGACCGAGCCGGGCTCGAAGGACTGGAGGATGAGCGCGGAGTTCTTGCGGTCCCGGCCGTAGCGGCGCAGCAGCCGGGCGAGCGGCTCCTCCAGGCCGAGGCCGAGCTTGCGGAAGTAGGTGGGGTGCTTGGTCTCGACGTACAGCCAGACGGGCTTGCCGCGCCTGCGGCCCTCCTTCTCCGCCCAGCGCAGGACCTCCTCGAAGGTGGGGACGTCCCAGCGGCCGTCGTAGAGGGTGTTGTCCGGGCGGTTGCCCGGGATGCGCTCCTTGGCCCGCAGGGTCTTCAGCTCGGCGAGCGTGAAGTCCTCGGTGAACCAGCCGGTGTAGGAGACGCCGTCGATGCTCTTGGTGGCCTTGCGGCCGGCGAACTCGGGGTGGTCGGCGACGTCCGTGGTGCCGGTGATGTCGCTCTCGTGGCGGCAGACGAGATGGCCGTCCTTGGTCGGCACGAGATCCTGCTCGACGATGTGCGCGCCCATGTCCAGAGCCAGCTGGTAGGAGCCGAGGGTGTGCTCGGGGCGGTAGCCGCTGGCCCCGCGATGGCCGATCACCGTCGGCACGGGCAGGTCGCGCAGCGATCCGTGACCGCCGCCGTGGCCTCGGCCCCGCTCGGCGGCCTGGGCGGCGGCGGGCAGGCCCAGGGCCGCGGTGCCGAGGACCGCGGCGCCCAGAAGGGTCCGCCGGCCGGGGGTCGTCCACGCACGCTCCGTCATGAATGCTCCTCGCTTGGTGATGTCCGGGACCGGTCGAGCGAGGCCCGATCGTAGGCTGGGAGGCGTACGAGAGGGCGGACCTTCGGCCAACGTGGCGGAAACACATGTCAACACCGCGTATCCGCTTCGTGAACCCGATGTGCGATCAGCGCATACCCGCGAGTATCGTCCTCACCTGCACCGACCATCATCCGTCGGCACCGGCCACCGCCCGTTGGAACCCGTTCCACCGCGGCCGGCCCGGCCACGACACCGGAGGAACCGTTGTCCCGTCTCACGGTCATCAAGGCAGTGCTCGGACCGATTCTGCGCCTGATGTTCCGCCCTCAGGTGGAGGGCGTCGAGAACATTCCCGGGACCGGGCCGGTGATCCTCGCGGGCAACCACCTGACGTTCATCGACTCGATGGTCATGCCGGTCTGCGTCGACCGGCCGGTGTTCTACATCGGCAAGGACGAGTACGTCACCGGCAAGGGCCTCAAGGGCAAGCTGATGGCCTGGTTCTTCACCGGCTGCGGCATGATCCCGGTGGACCGGGACGGCGGCCGGGGCGGCGTCGCGGCGCTGATGACGGGCCGCCGGGTGCTGGAGGAGGGGCAGGCCTTCGCGATCTACCCCGAGGGCACCCGCTCCCCCGACGGCCGGCTCTACCGGGGCCGTACGGGCATCGCGCGGCTGACGCTGATGACGGGCGCGCCGGTGATCCCGTTCGCGATGATCGGGACCGACAAGCTGCAGCCGGGCGGCGCGGGTCTGCCCCGGCCGGGCAAGGTCACGGTGCGCTTCGGTGAGCCGATGGAGTTCTCGCGGTACGAGGGCATGGACCGCGACCGCTATGTGCTGCGGGCGGTGACGGACTCGGTGATGGCCGAGGTGATGCGACTGTCCGGCCAGGAGTACGTGGACATGTACGCGACGAAGGCGAAGGCGGCCTGAGGCGGGACCACGCGAGAAGGGGCCCCCCCCCCCGGGGGGGGGGGGGGGGGGGGGTGGTTAAGGCGGACGGCAAGACCCCCGCCGAACGGGGGGGGGCCCCCCGCACAAGCGTAGACGCCCCCCCCCCGCCACCCCCCCC
>NZ_JAFEUF010000043.1:0-32575 GCF_016901035.1 Streptomyces durocortorensis | reverse complement strand
TTGTGGTGTGGGGCGTTGTTCTGCGTCTGGCCCCGCGTGCTGAGCGGGCACTTCCCGGCCAGTATGGGGCTGGCGCGGGGGGGCGGCCCCCCCCCCCCCGGCCCCCCCCCCGGGGGGGGGGGGGGGGGCCCTTCGTCGTACGGCCTACGGGAACTCCGCCGGCCTACGGGTGCTCGACGCCGTCCTCAAGCTTCTGGCCCCGCAGCAGGAACCAGGCGGCGACGGCCGCCGCCAGCAGGACCGCCGCGCCGACGCCCGCGGCCGACCGCAGTCCGTCGACGAACGCCTCCTGGGCCGCCGAGACCAGCGGCCCCGCCTGGGCGGCGGGCAGCGCGGCGGCGGATTCGACCGCCCCGCCCAGGGACTCGTGGGCGGCCGACTCGACGTCGGCGGGGATGCCGGACGGGGTCGGGAAGCCCCGGTAGATGCCGGTGACGATGGACCCGAGGAGGGCGATGCCGAGGGCCGCGCCCAGTTCGTACGCGGTCTCGGAGACGGCGGACGCGGAGCCCGCCTGCTCCTGCGGGACGCTGGAGAGGATCACGTCGGCGGTGACGGTGAAGGCGAAGCCCGCTCCGACGCCGACGACCAGCAGCATGCCGCCGAGCAGCGGGTAGCCGGTGTGCTGGTCGAGCAGGGTCACACTGCCCAGGGCCAGACCGACCGCGGCCAGGCCGCCCGAGACGACGGAGCGGACCGAGAAGCGGCGGGCGGCGAACCCGGCCAGCAGACCGGCGGTCACCGCGCCGATCGCGGCGGGCAGTTCGGCGAGCCCGGCCTCCAGCGGCCCGCGGCCCTGCACCAGTTGCAGGAACTGGGAAAGGAAGAAGACCAGACCCGACAGGCCGAGGATGGTCAGCAGGTCGGCGAGGACCGCGCCGGAGAAGCCCCGGTGGTGGAAGAGCCGCATGTCCAGCAGAGGCGCGGGCAGCCGCAGTTGCCTGCGGACGAACCAGGTCAGGGCTCCGACGCCGAGGACGGCGGCCACCGCCGAGTCCCAGCTCAGTCCGTGCGATGCCGTCTCCTTGATGGCGTACACGACACCGATCATGCCGACCAGGGAGAGCCCGACGCTGAGCATGTCCCACGGGCCGGGGGCCGGGTTCTTGGACTCGGGGATCAGCTTGACGCCGACGACCACGAGGACCGCCATCACGGGCAGGTTGATGAGGAAGACCGAGCCCCACCAGAAGTGTTCGAGCAGGAATCCGCCGACCACCGGGCCCACGGCCGCGCCCGCCGAGGCCATCGCGCCCCAGATCCCGATGGCGAGGCTGCGCTCGCGCGGGTCGTGGAAGAGGTTGCGGATCAGGGCGAGGGTGGACGGCATCAGGGTGGCGCCCGCGACACCGAGCAGCGCCCGGGCCACGATCATCATCTCGGGCGTGGTCGCGTACGCGTTGAGCACGGAGACAGCGCCGAACGCGACGGCGCCGACCAGCAGCAGCTTCTTGCGGCCGATGCGGTCGCCGAGGCTGCCCATCGAGACGAGCAGGCCGGCGATGACGAAGGAGTAGACGTCACCGATCCAGAGCAGCTGAGTGCCGGTCGGTTCGAGGTCCTCGCTGAGGAACGGGGTGGCGAGGCCGAGGACGGTCGCGTCCACGGCCACCAGCAGCACGGCGAGGACGAGGACGGAGAGCGCGATCCACCGCCCCGGGCGGCGTACCGCGTCCGTGGTGTCCGGCTGCTTCTCGGTGCTGATCATTGCTCAACGCTCCGGCGTGCTCCGCCGAGCAGCAGCTCGACGATCATGTACTGGAAATCCTGTGCGGCGACCCGGCCCGTCTGGATGGACCAGGCTCCGGTGCCGACGAGGCCGTAGAGGGCCTCGGTCAGCCAGGCGGGGGTGAGGTCGATACGGAACTCACCGCGTTCCTGGCCGCGGCGGAAGAAGGCGGAGACCCGGGCGTCGGCCCGGTTCCAGCCCTCGTTGACCTCGTCGCCCTCGAACAGCTGGTTCTCGTTGACGAGGAAGGACATCAGCCCGGCGCTGGGCTCGACGGCCGCGATGAGGCGGCGCAGCCCCTCCTCCGAGGTGTCCTCGTCGAGCCGGGCGGCGTCCAGGGCCGCCTCGAACTCCTGGAGGCCGAGGTTCTCCAGCGCCTTCACCAGGGCGTCGCGGCCGGCGAAGTGGCGGTGGAGGGTGGCCCGGCCGATGCCCGCTGCCTTGGCGACCTCGTCCATGGTGGCGGTCGATTTGCGGGTCAGCAGAGCGGCGGCGCTGCGCAGCACCTGCTCTCGGTCGAGTGTCATGAGACGACCATAACCCATGTGAGACATCTTTGTCTCATCGAAGAGTGTGCGGGCTCATCGAGGAGCGTGCGGGCTCACAGCGGGGGCGGGCGGGGCGGGGGGGGGCGGCGCGGCGCGGGAAACAAAAAAGCGGCCGGAGGAAGAACCTCTCCTTGCCACTCTCAACTTATAGCTCATGGGGGGCCTTGCGACAAGACCCCCCATATGCCGCAGAATCGTCCGCCGAAGCCGGGACGGGACGCCGCCCCCGTACGTACCGCAGATCGGAACTGACGCCGTGACACCCCTGACCGCCAGCGCCTTCGACCTCCCCGACCGGCTCTCCCCCAAGGCCGACCCGGCGTTGATCGCCGATGACGAGCAGCACTTCACGGCCATCGCGCGCTGCCTGGAGCAGTCGATCGCCGAGCTGACCGCCCGGCTCGCAGCCGAGCGCCGGGCGCCCGGCGGGGCGAGCCGGCAGGCGATGGACCGGGACGTGGAGATCCACCGGCTGACCTCCCGGCTGCGCGCCCTGCGCCGGTTCGGCCTCGACCTGTGCCTCGGGCACATGGTCCCCGCGGACGGCTCCGGGCCGCTGTATGTGGGACGGCTCGGCCTGACCGACAGCACGGGCCGCCGGCTGCTGGTCGACTGGCGCTCCCCCGCCGCCGAACCGTTCTTCGGGGCGACCCACGCCGACCCGATGAGCCTGGCGAGCCGCCGCCGCTACCGCTGGACCGGCGGCCGGATCAGCGACTACTGGGACGAGGTGTTCGCCCCGGAGGGGTTCGCCGGGCATGCGGCGCTGGACGACCAGTCCGCGTTCATCGCCAGTCTCGGCTCCAACCGGTCGGCCCGGATGCGCGATGTGCTGGGCACCATCCAGGCCGACCAGGACGCCGTCATCCGGGCGGGTTCCCGGGGCACGCTCGTCGTCGACGGCGGGCCCGGCACCGGGAAGACCGTCGTCGCGCTGCACCGCTCCGCCTATCTGCTGTACTCCGACCCGCGCCTCGCCCACCGGCGCGGTGGCGTGCTGTTCGTCGGGCCGCACGAGCCGTACCTCGGGTACGTCGCCGATGTCCTGCCGAGCCTCGGGGAGGAGGGTGTGCAGACGTGCACCCTGCGGGACCTGGTCGCCGAGGGCGCGGGAGCGGGGCCCGAGAGCGATCCGGAGGTGGCGCGGCTGAAGGCGTCGGCGGAGCTGGTGAAGGCGGTCGAGCCGGCCGTCCGGTTCTACGAGGAGCCGCCCTCCGAGGGCGTACGGGTGGAGACGCACTGGTCGGACATCTGGCTGAGCGCCGCCGACTGGGCCTCGGCCTTCGGGGCGCCGGATCCGGGCACCCCGCACAACGAGGCGCGCGACCAGGTCTGGGAGGAGCTGCTCACGATCCTGGTGGACAAGCACGACGGCGATGCGCCCGAGGAGCAACTGCGCGCCTCGCTGCGGCAGAACCGGGAGCTGTTCGCCCTCTTCGACCGCGCCTGGCCGCTGATCGAGGCGGCCGACCTGGTCGCCGACCTCTGGTCCGTACCCGCCTATCTGCGCAAGTGCGCCCCCTGGCTGACCGCCGAGGAGGTCCGGCGGCTGCGGCGGGCGGACGCGCAGGCCTGGACGGAGTCCGACCTGCCGATCCTGGACGCGGCCCGGCAGCGGCTCGGCGATCCGGAGGCGTCCCGGCGCCGACGCCGCCCCGAGGCGGCGGCCGCCGCCGAGCGGGAGCAGATGGACCGGGTCGTCGACAGCCTGCTCGCCGACGAGACGCTGGTCGACGCGGACGCGGACGGCGAGGGCGCGTTGGTGATGCTGCGCGGGGCGGATCTGCGGGAGTCCCTGGCCACCGCCGACCGGCCGAGCGGGGTGGAACCGGATCTGCTGGCGGGGCCGTTCGCGCACATCGTCGTGGACGAGGCCCAGGAACTGACCGACGCCCAGTGGCAGATGCTGATCCAGCGGTGCCCGTCCCGGAGCTTCACCGTCGTCGGGGACCGGGCGCAGGCCCGGCACGGGTTCCCCGAGTCGTGGCGGGAGCGGCTGGATCGGGTCGGGCTCGACCGGATCACCCTGGCCTCCCTGACCATCAACTACCGGACGCCGGAGGAGATCATGGCGGAGGCGGCGCCGGTCGTCCGGGCCGTGCTCCCCGACGCCAATGTGCCGACCTCCGTCCGCAGCAGCGGCATCCCCGTCACCCACGGCCCGGCCGGGGACCTGGACACCGTCCTCGCCGGCTGGCTCGCCGCGCACGACGACGGGATCGCCTGCGTCATCGGCGACCCCGCGTTCCGGGCGACGGACCGGGTGCGGTCGCTGACCCCGGAGCTGTCGAAGGGCCTGGAGTTCGACCTGGTCGTCCTCGTCGACCCGGAGGAGTTCGGCGAGGGGGTGGCGGGGGCGGTGGACCGGTATGTGGCGATGACCCGGGCGACCCGGGAACTCGTGATCCTCACGAGTCCCTGAGGCCGCCGGGCCGGGTCGGCGTCAGTGCCAGGGCAGCCCGGCGCGGTGCCGCCAGTACGCCTCCGGCTCCTCGACCAGGGCGTCGAGGCTCGCCCGCTGTTCGTCGTCCAGGTCGACGACTGCGGCGTGCAGATTGCCGGAGAGCTGGGCAGCCGTGGCGGCGCCGGACAGCACGACGCCCGCCCAGGGCTGGTGCAGGACGAGCGCCAGGGCCACCGCGTCGCCGCCGACCCCCGCGCCGGCGGCGATCTCCTGGAACACTGCGGGGGCCTCGTCCCCGGCGAGCCGCCCGTTGGCCATGCCCTCCTTGACGATCACGGTGAGCCCGGCGTCGTGGGCCTCGGCGAGCGCGGGTGCGGCCGAGGTCTCCAGCGCGTTGTAGGTGGCCTGGACCGTACGGAAGAGGGGTTCGCCGTCGACCGTGACGGCGAGGGCGGCCCGGATCGCGTCGGCCTGGCCGGGCCCGCTGGTGGAGAGGCCGACGGTGACGCCGTCGGCCGCCAGGGCGGCGAGCCGGTCGAGCAGTTCCTTGTCGGTGAGCGCCGGGCTGTCCGGGGTGACCGAGTGCACCTGGTAGAGGCTGAGCCGGTCGCCGAGGAGCTCGCGGGTCTCGGCGTACTGGCGCTCGAAGGTGGCGAGGCTGTGGTCCTTGACCTCGTGGTGCTCGGCCTCGACGCTCCAGTCGGCGGTGTAGGTGTAGCCCCACTTGCTACCGACGACGAGGTCGGTGAAGGAGGGCCGGGCGTTCAGCCACTCGGCGAGGAACTCCTCGGCGCGGCCGTAGGAGCGGGCGGTGTCGACGTACCGCACGCCCTGCGCGTAGGCGGCGTCCAGCAGCTCGTGGGTGCGGGCGCGCAGGGCGTCGGGGTCGCGGTCGGCGGGCAGGTCGCGGTCCCGGTGGAGGTTGATGTAGCCGGGCCTCCCCACGGCGGCCAGGCCGAGTCCGATGTGGGCGGTCGGGGTCGTCGCGGCGGCCAGGGCGGCGAAGGGCATCATGGGCTCCTCGGGGTCGGGTTCGGTTACTCCTACCCCGGTGAACGTAGCTCGCGACACCCTTCGTGGACCTCTTACGACACCGCCACCAGCTGCTCCCCTACTGGCGGGCGGTCGCCCAGGCGTGCTGGACCGCCAGGTCTTCCTTCACCTCGGCGAGCTGTACGGCGACGGCGGAGGGTGCGGTCCCGCCCCGGCCGTCGCGGGAGGCGAGGGCGCCGGGCACGTTGAGCACCGTGCGGACCTCGGGGGTGAGGTGCTCGGAGATCTTGGCGAACTGCTCGTCGGTGAGCTGGTCCAGCTCGATGCCGTGCTGCTCGCACTCCTTGACGCAGGCGCCGGCCACCTCGTGCGCCACCCGGAAGGGGACGCCTTGCTTGACCAGCCACTCCGCAATGTCGGTGGCGAGCGAGAAGCCGGCCGGGGCAAGCTCCTCCATGCGCTCGCGGTTGACGGTGAGGGTGGCCATCATGCCGGTGAAGGCGGGGAGCAGGACTTCCAGCTGGTCGCAGGAGTCGAAGACGGGCTCCTTGTCCTCCTGGAGGTCCCGGTTGTACGCGAGCGGGAGCGCCTTCAGCGTGGCGAGGAGGCCGGTCAGATTGCCGATGAGGCGGCCGGACTTGCCCCGGGCCAGCTCCGCGATGTCCGGGTTCTTCTTCTGCGGCATGATCGAGGAGCCGGTGGAGAAGGCGTCGTGGAGGGTGACGAAGGAGAACTCCTTCGTGTTCCAGATGATGACCTCCTCCGCGATCCGCGAGAGGTTGACGCCGATCATCGCGGTGATGAAGGCGAACTCGGCGACGAAGTCCCGCGAGGCGGTGCCGTCGATGGAGTTGGCGACCGAACCGTGCTCGAAGCCCAGGTCGGCGGCGACCGCCTCGGGGTCGAGCCCGAGCGAGGATCCGGCGAGCGCCCCGGAGCCGTACGGGGAGACGGCCGTCCGCTCGTCCCACTGGCGCAGCCGCTCGGCGTCCCGGGAGAGCGACTGGACGTGGGCGAGCACGTGGTGGGCGAAGAGCACCGGCTGGGCGTGCTGGAGGTGGGTGCGGCCGGGCATCGCCACGTCCGGGTGGGCCTCGGCGAGGCCGACCAGGGCGCTCTGGAGGTCGGCGATCAGGCCGCCGATGATCCGGGCGTGGTCGCGCAGGTACATCCGGAAGAGGGTGGCGATCTGGTCGTTCCGCGACCGGCCGGCCCGCAGCTTGCCGCCGAGGTCGGGGCCGAGGCGCTCCAGCAGTCCGCGCTCCAGGGCGGTGTGGACGTCCTCGTCCGCGATGGTGCCGGTGAAGGAGCCGTCGGCAACGTCGGCTTCGAGCTGGTCGAGGCCTTCCTGCATCCGGGTCAGCTCGTCCTCGGTGAGCAGGCCCGCCTTGTTGAGGACGCGGGCGTGGGCGCGGGAGCCGGCGATGTCGTACGGCGCGAGCCGCCAGTCGAAGTGGACGGAGGCCGACAGCTTGGCCAGCGCCTCGGCCGGTCCGTCGGCGAAACGCGCGCCCCAGAGCCGGACGTCACCGTTGTTGCTGCTCACTGCATGCTCCTCAAAACGCCAAGACACGGTGCGGGTATGCGACCGCCTCCCCGCCGTGTGCGGACGGGGAGGCGGCTGTACAACGAGTGGGGTCAGGCCAGGTCGCGCTTGGCCGCGATCTTCGAGGAGAGACCGAAGATCTCGATGAAGCCCTGCGCCTTGGACTGGTCGAAGGTGTCGCCCGAGTCGTAGGTGGCGAGGTTGAAGTCGTACAGCGACTCCTCGGACTTCCGGCCGGTGACGACGGCCCGGCCGCCGTGCAGGGTCATCCGGATGTCGCCGGTGACGTGCTGGTTGGCCTCGTTGATGAAGCCGTCCAGGGCCCGCTTCAGCGGGGAGAACCACAGGCCGTCGTAGACCATCTCGCCCCAGCGCTGCTCGACCTGCCGCTTGTAGCGGGCCAGCTCGCGCTCGACGGTGACGTTCTCCAGCTCCTGGTGGGCGGTGATCAGCGCGATCGCGCCGGGCGCCTCGTACACCTCACGGGACTTGATGCCCACGAGCCGGTCCTCGACCATGTCGATCCGGCCGATGCCCTGCGCGCCGGCCCGCTCGTTGAGCTGCTGGATCGCCTGGAGGACGGTGACGGGACGGCCGTCGATGGCTACGGGCACGCCCTCCTTGAAGGAGATGACGACCTCGTCGGCCTCGCGCTGGTTGGCCGGGTTCTCGGTGTACTCGTAGATGTCCTCGATCGGCCCGTTCCAGATGTCCTCCAGGAAGCCCGTCTCGACGGCGCGCCCGAAGACGTTCTGGTCGATGGAGTACGGGGACTTCTTGGTGGTCGCGATCGGGAGGTTCTTCTCCTCGCAGAAGGCGATCGCCTTGTCCCGGGTCATCGCGTAGTCGCGGACCGGGGCGATGCACTTCAGGTCGGGGCCGAGCGCGGAGATGCCGGCCTCGAAGCGGACCTGGTCGTTGCCCTTGCCGGTGCAGCCGTGGGCGACGATCCCGGCGTTGTGCTTGTGGGCGGCGGCGACGAGGTGCTTGACGATGGTCGGCCGGGAGAGGGCCGAGACCAGCGGGTAGCGGTCCATGTAGAGGGCGTTGGCCTTGATCGCCGGGAGGCAGTACTCCTCGGCGAACTCGTCCTTGGCGTCCGCGACCTCGGCTTCGACGGCACCGCAGGCGAGCGCGCGCTTGCGGATGACGTCCAGGTCCTCGCCGCCCTGGCCGACGTCCACGGCAACGGCGATGACCTCGGCGTTCGTCTCCTCGGCGATCCAGCCGATGGCGACGGAGGTGTCCAGGCCGCCCGAGTAGGCGAGTACGACGCGCTCGGTCACGGGTTTCTCCTTACGGTGCAATCACTGATGGGTATAACTATGCGGTCCTCCGTATTGTTTGTCAAAGCGGCAGGTCAGAGCGGTGTGCGCGGCCGTTCGGTCGGGAAATGCCGAGGCTTCTTGACCGGAACGGCTCTAGCATCGGCACCCTACGAAGGGGGGCACGGTGGACGGCCGTGACAAGGAGACCGTGAGCCCGGTGGTGCGGGTGTGGGAGGGCGCCCCTCCGGCCGAGGTGATGGACGGCGCGTCGGCCGATGCGTGGTTGGACTTCGACGCCGACGTCCGGTGTCTCGACGACCGCCCGTGGCTGCCGGCCCGGTCGCCCGGGGAGCCGGATCGGCCGGCCCCCACGCTGCTGGACCGGTTGCGCGGACGTACGCGTTCGATGGTCGCTCCCCCGACCTCGCCCCCGGTGCCTCCCGCCATCACCCTGTGCCACCCGGACGGGCGGATCCGGGAAGCGGCCCTGGACGCGGCGCGCACCGAACCGGAGCTGCGTCCGCTGCTGGCGGTGCGGTGCACGGACTGGGTCTCTCAGGTACGGGAACGGGCCCGGGCGCTGCTCGCCGAACTGCCGGCCGACGCCCTGTTCCCGCTGGCCGAGCTGATCCTGCGGCTGTCGCGGCGCTCGCGGGGCGGCTTCGCCCGGGCCCTGCTGGAGGACGCGCTGCGCGAGGGCCCGGCGGCCGAGGTGCTGGCGCTGACGGCCCACCCCGACCGGGCGATGGACAGACTCGCGTACCGGATCGCGGTGGAACGCGGGCTGCTGACGCCGATGGAGCTGGCCGCCACGGCGGCGGCCAGCGGTGACGTCACGCTCCAGGACCTCTGCGCGGAGGCCGCCGTGAAGTCGGGCGCGACTGAGGGGCCGGACGCGGCCGCCGTGCTGGACCGGCTGCTGACGGCCCGCGCGCCCCGGGTGCGCGCGGCCGGGGTGACCGCGCTGCGGCGGGCCGGGCAGTACGGGGACGCGGAGCCGTTCCTCGTCGACCGTTCGGGCGTCGTACGGGCCTGCGCGCGGTACGTCCTGCGGCAGGGCGGCATCGACCCGCTCCCCGTCTACCGGGCCCTGTGCGCCGAACCGGCCGCGCGTCCGGCCGCCGCCGCCGGGCTCGGCGAGTGCGGCGACCGCGCGACGGACGCCGGGACACTGTGGGCCCTCCTCGGGCATCCCCTGCCCTCGGTGCGGGTGCACGCGATCAGCGGCCTGCGCGCGCTGGACGTGGTGGAACGGGAGCGGCTGACGCCGTTGCTCGACGACCCGAGCCCGGCCGTGGTGCGGGCGGCGACCCGGGCCCTGCTGCCGGACGCCGCCGGAATCCCGGAGCACCTGCTGCGCGAGCGGAGTGCGCCGGAGAGGCCGCGCGCGGTGCGGGTGGCGGCGGACCGGCTGCTGCGGGCGGCGGTGCGGCAGCGGCGTCCGGACCCCGGGTACGGGTGATGCCCCGCCCGGGGAGGTGCGTCCGGATCCAGGTACGGGTGATGCCCCGCCCGGGGTGCGCCTTCGAAGCCTGACGTCGGGGCGGTCCGCTGGGCCGTACGGAGCAGGTCAGGTGGGGCGTGGACCCCGGTCGCCGTACGGTCCGGAGCATGCGCAGACCACTGGTGACCGCCGCCGCACTCCTCGCCCTCTCCCTCGGCTCCCTCGGGGCGGGCCCCTCCGACACCCCTCCCCTCCCGGACCGGCTCGCGGACACCGGCGGCGGCACGCAGCTGATCACCGCCGAGGCCCCCGACACCGGCTCCACCACCGGCACGGTGACCTGGTGGGAGCGGCGCGGGGGCCGGTGGGCGGAGGCGGGGTCGGCGCCGGCGCGGTTCGGGACGAACGGCCTGGCCGAGGGGGCGACCAGGGAACAGGGCACCAGCACCACGCCGACCGGGTTGTACGACCTGCCGTACGCCTTCGGCATCGAGGACGCCCCGGCGGGGACGACGTATCCGTACCGGAAGGTGACCGAGGACTCCTGGTGGTGCCAGGACAACGACTCGGACGCGTACAACCGCTGGGTGGAACCGCGGCCCTCCCACTGCCGGGCGGCGGAGGCCGAGCACCTGGTGTCCTACGGGACGCAGTACGCCCGGGCCCTGGTGATCGGCTTCAACTACGAGCGGCCGGTGCGCAACCGGGGTGCGGGGATCTTCCTGCATGTGAACGGGCGCGGGGCGACGGCGGGTTGTGTGTCCGTACCCGCCGACGCCATGGCGGAGATCCTGGCGTGGGCGAAGCCGGAGCGGCGGCCGCACATCGCGGTCGGGACCTCCTCGGGCCCGACCGCGATCACGCGCTACTGAACGGGGTGGTTCAGCGGTCGTTCTGAGCGAGCCTCAGCAGGTGGTCGGCGAGCGCCTGGCCGCCGCTCGGGTCGCGGCTGATGAGCATCAGCGTGTCGTCGCCCGCGATGGTGCCGAGGATGTCGTGCAGTTCGGCCTGGTCGATGGCCGAGGCGAGGAACTGGGCCGCGCCCGGCGGGGTGCGCAGCACCACGAGGTTGGCCGAGGCCTCCGCCGAGATGAGCAGTTCGGCCGAGAGCCTGCGCATCCGCTCCTCCTTGGCCGAACCGCCCAGCGGGGCCTGCGGGGTGCGGAATCCGCCCTCGCTCGGCACCGCGTAGATCAGCTCACCGCCGGTGTTGCGGATCTTCACCGCGCCCAGCTCGTCGAGGTCGCGGGAGAGCGTCGCCTGGGTGACGCTCAGCCCGTCGTCGGCGAGGAGCTTGGCCAGCTGGCTCTGCGAGCGGACCGGCTGCCGGTTCAGGATGTCCACGATCCGGCGGTGGCGGGCGGTGCGGGTCTGCGGCACGGACGGCCCGCCGTGCTCGGTTTCCTGCGCCTCGGTCATCGTCGTCGCCTCATTCTCCGGAGGGTCATGCTCCGGATCGTCCGTCCCCGTGTGCCGCGTCGAGAGCGCCCGGCAGGATCTCCAGGAACGCGTCCACCTCCGCGTCACCGATGATCAGCGGCGGCATGAGCCGTACGACATCGGGGGCGGGCGCGTTCACCAGGAGGCCGGCTCCCTGGGCCGCCTGCTGCACCTGCGGTGCGAGGGGTCCGGTGAGCACGATACCCAGCAGCAGGCCGCTGCCGCGGACATGGGAGACCAGCGGGTGGCCCAGCGCCTCCACGCCGTCGCGGATCTTCTCGCCGAGCCGCTTGACCTCGTCGAGCGCGCCGTCGGCCGCGAGGGTGTCGATGACGGCGAGCCCGGCGGCGCAGGCGACCGGGTTGCCGCCGAACGTCGTGCCGTGGTGACCCGGCTTCAGCAGGTCGGCGGCCGGGCCGAAGGCGACGGTCGCGCCGATCGGCAGTCCGCCGCCGAGCCCCTTGGCGAGGGTGACGATGTCCGGCTCGACGCCTTGGTGCGCCTGGTGCTCGAACCACTGGCCGCAGCGGCCGATCCCGGTCTGCACCTCGTCCAGGACGAGCAGCGTCCCGGTGGCCCGGGTGATCTCCCGGGCGGCCTCCAGGTAGCCCTTGGGCGGGACGACGACGCCGTTCTCACCCTGGATCGGTTCGATGACGACCAGAGCGGTGTCCGTGGTCACCGCGGCCCGCAGCGCGTCCACGTCCCCGTACGGCACATGCGTGACGTCACCGGGCAGCGGGCGGAACGGCTCCTGCTTGCCCGGCTGGCCGGTCAGCGCGAGCGCGCCCATCGTCCGGCCGTGGAAGCCGCCGTCGGTCGCGACCATGTGGGTGCGCCCGGTGAGCCGGCCGATCTTGAACGCGGCCTCGTTGGCCTCGGCGCCGGAGTTGGCGAAGAAGACCCGGCCCTGACGGTCGAAGAGCTGGAGCAGCCGCTCGGCGAGTGCGACGGGCGGCTCGGCGATGAACAGGTTCGACACGTGGCCGAGGGAGGCGATCTGGGTGGAGACGGCCTCGACGACGGCGGGGTGGGCGTGGCCGAGGGCGTTGACCGCGATGCCGCCGACGAAGTCGAGGTAGCGGGTGCCGTCCTCGCCCCAGACGTGGGCGCCTTCGCCGCGGACGAGGGGCAGGCGGGGCGTGCCGTAGTTGTCCATCAGCGCGCCCTGCCAGCGCGAGGTGAGTCCCGAAGCCTCTGTGCCGGTCATGATTCCCCCTGTTCAGGTACTCCGTGTACGTCGATGGGGGCGTCCGGCACGACCATGGTGCCGATGCCCTCGTCGGTGAAGATCTCCAGCAGGATCGAGTGCTGGACCCGGCCGTCGATGACGCGGGCGGTCTCGACACCGTTGCGTACGGCGTGCAGGCAGCCCTGCATCTTGGGGACCATGCCGCTGGACAGCTCGGGCAGCAGCTTCTCCAGCTGACTGGCGGTCAGCCGGCTGATGACGTCGTCGCTGTTGGGCCAGTCCTCGTAGAGCCCCTCGACATCGGTGAGGACCATCAGCGTCTCGGCGTTCAGGGCGGCGGCGAGCGCGGCGGCCGCGGTGTCGGCGTTGACGTTGTAGACGTGGTGGTCGTCGGCGGAGCGGGCGATGGAGGAGATGACCGGGATGCGGCCGTCGTCCAGCAGCGCCTGGATGGCCCCGGTGTCGATGGCGGTGATCTCGCCGACCCGGCCGATGTCGACGGACTCGCCGTCGATGGTGGGCCGGTGCTGGGTGGCGGTGATGGTGTGGGCGTCCTCGCCGGTCATGCCGACGGCGAGGGGGCCGTGCTGGTTGAGGAGGCCGACCAGTTCGCGCTGGACCTGTCCGGCGAGCACCATCCGTACGACGTCCATCGCCTCGGGTGTGGTGACGCGCAGCCCGGCCTTGAACTCGCTGACCAGGCCCTGCTTGTCGAGCTGGGCGCTGATCTGCGGGCCGCCGCCGTGGACGACGACGGGCTTGAGCCCGGCGTGCCGCAGGAAGACGACGTCCTGGGCGAAGGCGGCCTTCAGCTCCTCGTCGATCATGGCGTTGCCGCCGAACTTGATGACGACGGTCTTGCCGTTGTGCCGGGTCAGCCAGGGCAGCGCCTCGATGAGGGTCTGTGCCTTCGGGAGTGCGGTGTGCTTCCGCGCGGCGCTCATGAGCTGTACGCGCTGTTCTCGTGGACGTAGTCCGCGGTGAGGTCGTTGGCCCAGATGACGGCGGACTCGGTGCCCGCCGCGAGGTCGGCGGTGACCTTGACCTCCCGGTAGCGCATGTCGACGAGGTCGCGGTCCTCCCCCACACCGCCGTTCTTGCAGACCCAGACGTCGTTGATGGCGACGTTGAGCTGGTCCGGCTCGAAGGCGGCCTTCGTGGTGCCGATCGCGGAGAGGACGCGGCCCCAGTTGGGGTCCCCGCCGTGGATGGCGCACTTGAGGAGGTTGTTGCGGGCGATGGACCGGCCGACCTCGACGGCGTCGTCCTCGGTGGCCGCGTTGATCACCTCGATACGGATGTCCTTGGACGCGCCCTCGGCGTCGCCGATGAGCTGCCGGGCGAGGTCGTCGCAGACGGCCCGTACGGCTTCGGCGAACGCGCCCTGTTCCGGGGTGATGCCGCTGGCGCCGGAGGCGAGGAGCAGCACGGTGTCGTTGGTGGACATGCAGCCGTCGGAGTCGACGCGGTCGAAGGTGGTGCGGGTGGCGTCGCGGAGCGCGGCGTCCAGTGCGGGGGCTTCCACATCCGCGTCGGTGGTGAGGACGACGAGCATGGTGGCGAGGCCGGGGGCGAGCATGCCGGCACCCTTGGCCATGCCGCCGACGGTCCATCCGTCGCCGCCCGCGACGGCGGTCTTGTGGACGCTGTCGGTGGTCTTGATGGCGATGGCGGCCTTCTCGCCGCCGTGCTCGCTGAGGGCGGCGACGGCCTGCTCGATGCCGGGGAGCAGCTTGTCCATGGGGAGCAGGATGCCGATCAGGCCGGTGGAGGCGACGGCGACCTCGCCGGCGCTGTGACCCTCCAGCACCTCGGCCACCTTCTCCGCCGTGGCGTGGGTGTCCTGGAAACCCTGGGGGCCCGTACAGGCGTTGGCGCCACCGGAGTTGAGGACGACGGCGGTGACCTCGCCGCCCTTGAGGACCTGCTCCGACCAGAGGACGGGGGCGGCCTTGACGCGGTTGGAGGTGAAGACGCCCGCGGCGGCGCGGCGGGGGCCGTTGTTGACCACGAGGGCCAGGTCCGGGTTCCCGCTCTCCTTGATTCCGGCGGCGATGCCCGCCGCCGAGAATCCCTGTGCTGCCGTGACGCTCACGGTGCGACTCCGATCGTCGAAAGTCCGGTGTCCTCGGGGAGTCCGAGGGCGATGTTCATGCTCTGGAGGGCGCCGCCCGCGGTGCCCTTGGCGAGGTTGTCGATGGCGCAGACGACCACGATCCGTCCGGCGGCCGGGTCGTGCGCGACCTGGACCTGTACGGCGTTGGAGCCGTACACCGCGGCGGTGGCGGGCCACTGCCCCTCGGGCAGGAGGTCGACGAACGGCTCGTCCGCGAACGCCTTCCCGTACACCGCGCGCAGGCTCTCCGCGCTCACGCCGGGCTTCGCCTTCGCGCTGCACGTGGCGAGGATGCCGCGGGGCATGGGGGCGAGGGTGGGCGTGAACGAGACGGTGACCGGCTGCCCGGCGGCGGCGCTGAGGTTCTGGATCATCTCGGGCGTGTGGCGGTGCCCGCCGCCGACGCCGTACGGGGTCATGTTGCCCATGACCTCGGAGCCGAGCAGATGCGGCTTGACCGCCTTGCCCGCGCCCGAGGTGCCCGACGCGGCGACGATGACGGCCTCCGGCTCGGCGATGCCGGCCTCGTACGCGGGGAAGAGCGCGAGGGACACGGCGGTCGGGTAGCACCCCGGCACGGCGATCCGCGTGGCCCCGGCGAGCGCGGCCCGCCCGCCCGGCAGCTCGGGCAGTCCGTAGGGCCAGGTCCCGGCGTGCGGGGAGCCGTAGAACGCCTCCCAGTCCCCCGCGTCCTTCAGCCGGAAGTCGGCCCCCATGTCGACGACGAGGACCTCGTCCCCGAGCTGCTCGGCGACGGCGGCGGACTGCCCGTGCGGCAGCGCCAGGAAGACGACGTCATGCCCGGCGAGGACCTCGGCGGTGGTGGGCTCCAGCACCCGGTCGGCCAGGGGCCGCAGGTGCGGTTGGAGCGATCCGAGCGCCTGCCCGGCGTTGGAGTGCCCGGTCAGAGCGCCGATCTCGACCTCCGGGTGCGCGAGCAGGAGGCGGAGCAGCTCCCCGCCGGCGTATCCGCTCGCCCCTGCCACTGCTGCTCGTACCACCATCGGTAACCCTCCTGATCGATGGCATGACTATACGCATTGACGCAGTTTTATGCAAAGAGTCTCTGGGGCCGGACCGCGCGGATCCTCTCGGTGGACGCGGACGGTCTCGGGGTGGACCCGCTGGTCGGGGAGGGTACGGCCGACGACGGAGCCCTTGCTCACGCGGTCCGGATCGGCAAGGCTGAGGCCGGTGATCTTTCCCCTCACCGTCGACCGGATTCTCGCCGACCGGCCCCGCGCCGAGTTCGGCCGCTCCGTCCTCACCGTTGCGGCGCCCGGCGGTACGCACGTGGTCCTCGGCGGCCACGATCCGCAGGGTTCGGCGGACGGCTACCCGATCGGTGTCTACGCCGCTCCGGCACCGGGAGCCGACACCTCGGCCCTCCAGGCACACCCCCCGGCCCTGCAGTGGCTCAGGACCGGTTGGCGATTGCGTGCCGCGGCCTTCCACCCCACGCTGCCGTTGCTCGTCCTCGGTACCGGTTCCTATGACGGCGGCTATTTCTTCGAGGGTGAACTCGTGCTCCTCGACCTCGCCACGGGCGAGCACCGCCACCTCTTCGAGGAGGGCTGCCGGCGGGAGGTCCGCTCCCTGGAATGGACGGACGCCCGCACCCTCCGGATCCTCCTCGCCCCGTACGACGACTGGGAGGACCGGGCCGCCTGGCGGGAGGGTCACCGCGTGGACCTCGTACGCCCCGACTGGCGGACCGTCCCGGCTCACTCCGTCCGGGACACGGAGCTGACCGGCCCGCGCGTGCCGGCCGCCCTGCCCGAGCCCACCCCGGCCGTCGCGGCACCGGACACGGAAGAGCCGCGTCCTGGCGAGATCCGCTCCCTGACCGTCCTGCCGGACGGGGACATCCTGCTCACCGCGGACCACGTCCTGCTGGAGCGCTGGTCGGCGCGCGGGCAGCGCCGGTGGTCGGTACCCGCCGATCCGGACCTGGGCGGCGGCCGGACCTCGGTCGCCCTCCCCGAAGGACACTCCGCCTGGGTGGAAACCCTCGGGCCCCGGCACGGCGACAGCGGGACGTTCCTCCGGATCGACCTGTCCGACGGGACCGAACGCGAACGCCTCACCACCCCTGGCCCGGCCGCGCTGGTCACGACGTCCGAGGGCCCCCTGCTCGTACCGATGTGCGCAGGGTACGGAGAACGGGCCCGGAGCCGGTTCCGGCACGGCCCCCACGCGATCTTCCGGGACATCGCCGGATCCCCGTGCGTGTGCGACTGCCCCTGGGACGACGACGAGGACTGCGACTGCCGTTGCGGCTGCCCTGCCTGTGCCGTCCAGGGACCGGACGCAGAGGTGTGGCTGACGACGGTCGACACCCATCACACCCGCCACCCGGCGGACCTCGCGCTCCCCGCCGCCGTACGCTGCCGACGCCTCTTCCCCTGGTCCTGGGAGCCCGGCGAGACCCACTCCGGCGGCCCAGGCGTCGGGGTCGGCGAGACGGACCTGATCATGGCCACCGTCCGCCACGACGGCCGTGCGGATCTCCCGGTGCAGGGCTTCGTGACCCGTCGTTCGGTGGCCGAAGGCTCCACCGGCATCCCTTCGTGGATCTTTCCCGTCGACCGCACGCCGACCGCGCTCGACATCGACCCGGCCACCGACACCGTCCTCGTCACCCTCAGCAGCGGCGAACTGATCGCTCTGGAGGCGACGACCGGCGCGTTCCTCGCCCGGGGGCATGTCCTTGTGCGCGGCGTCCCCGTCATCCCCACCGCGGTCACGGTCATCGGCCCCGGGCGCATCCTGCTGGGCACGAGCGACGCCCGCGTCCTGATCTGCTGTCTCAAGCCGACGTGAACGGTCCGTCACGCTCACCGGGCGACAGGGGCAGGAAGCGCCGGGGCACGTTGCCGCTGGGGCACGTTGCCGCTAGGGCACGTCGTACCGTACGAGCGCCTTGGCGACCGGTGTGCCGCTGCGCCGCGCGTACGTCAACCGCCGGCGCACCTCACTCAGTTCGCGGGGGCGGTAACCGGGCCCGCCACAACAGCTCTTGTGGAAGCCCACGCCCGCGTTCAGCAGCACGGTGAGGGCCCGCCACGCCGCGACGTCCCGCCGCCGGGGGGCCGCGAAGGCCGAGCCCGCGTGGATCATCGGCTCCGCGCAGTTCGGGCAGGTCCGCTGCCTCGCCGGGTCGTGGAACTGCTTGTACGACACCCGGCAGGAGAGGCAGACGTACGACGTTTTCCCGTGGCTCATCGGCTCAGACTAGGGACGGGCGCGGGGCGGTGGCCAGCGGTTTTCCTCAGGCCTGGCGGTCGTCGCGCCGGCCGGCGTCCCGGTTGTTCCACTCCCAGCTCCAGAGCGCGGAGAGCCTGTGGTCGTGCTCGTAGCCGGGGCGGGTGTGCGAGCCCACGCGGGCGATCGCTTCGCCGGTGCGCGGGTCGTTCCGGCGGAGCAGGCCGTAGGCGGCGTTGAGCCGGGTGCCGAGGTCGTCCGCGTCGAGCAGCGCCACCAAGGCGTCGGCGACCGCTGCCGTGCCGTCCGTACCGTCGGCCGCGGCCTCCACGGTGCAGGCCCGCACATCGGCCACCGGATCCCGGAGCAGCGCGACGACGGCGTCCGTGACCCCGGGGCTTTGGTCATGAGCCGCGGCCAGGGCTCCGCCGGTCACCGCGCGCACCCTTCCGTGCTCGTCCCCGGCGAGTTCCAGCAGGGCGGTCCGGGCCGCCGCGCCGAGGGTGGGGCGTGTGCCGTCCCAGCCGAGGAGGAGGCAGGGGACCTGGGCACGGACGCGCGGGTCCGGATGGCCGGCGTGCCGCAGCCCCACGGCTTCGGCTTCCCGGTGTTCCACCTCGCCCAGCGCGCGGAGCACCTCCGCGAGGACGCCCGGGTCGTCCTCCCCCTCCGCCGCCCAGGCCACGAGCAGGTCCGCCGTCTCCTTCTCGTAGGAGTTCCGCCGGCTCGACTGCGTGAGCCGGTAGCAGCCGAGCACGTCGAGGACGAAGTGGCGGTGCTCGGGGTCCGGGCTGTGGCGGTACGCCGTGACGGCCGACCAGGTCTCCTTGCTGCGGCGTTCGCTGAGTACCCATCGGGCGGACGAGCGGTCCACATGGTCCCGGTCGCGGGGTGCCACGGCCCTGGTCACCAGCTCGTCCACGGGCGTCAGGACGCGGAAGGCCCACTCCAGGTCCGTGAGAATCGCTCCGTGTCCGGCGCGGACCGTGGTGTCGCCGAGCGTCACCTGCGTCACGTGGTCGTACTCGTCGTCCTTCACGCGGCGCTCACGGACGGGGCCGGTTCCGCCGGTCCGGTCCCGGAGCACTGCTTCGGCGCCCCGCTCGTACCGGTCCCGGGCCAGGGCGAGGAGGTACGCCCTCCGATCCTCGGGGAGGCGCAGCCGGGGCTCACGGCCCAGCACAGCCGTCACCGTCGCGGGCGAGCCCCCTCGATGGCCCGTACCAGCGCGGTCGTTCCGTCCGGCAGCGCGCGGTCCGGGTCCGCGCCGCCCTCGACCAGAGCCCCCGCCACGGCGGCGTCGTACGCGGCTGTCGCCAGGCACAGCACCGGCAGGCCGTCGTCCGTGCGGGTGTCCGGGTCCGCTCCCTCCCCCAGAAGTGCGGTCACCGCCTCCGCGTCCCCCCGCCGAACCGCTGCCGCCAGCTCTCCAGCGCCCATGTTTCGTCGCCCCCGTCCCGTGCTGCGCTCAGGTCCGAACGTCAGAACCCCGGCCCGGGAGGTGAGGGTAATCGCCCCGGGAGGTGAGGGTGGCCCCGCCGCGGTCGACGGGGCCGGACCTCGTCCGCCGGGCGGGGGCGATACTGGTCGTGGCAGTCGCCTCGCCGGGCGGGCTCGGGCGGTGAGGTCCCATCCTTGGTCGACGCCCGAGTCGACCGCCTTCGAGGGGAGCCGTTCATGACCACGGCTAAAGACCTGTTCGTCATCGCGATGGACCCGGCACCGGAGCACACCGTGGGACAGGGCGACCTGTCGCTCGCCCTCGCGGGAGCCGAACTGCTCGATCTCCTCGGCGCGGGGACCATCACCGTGGACGGCGACCTCATCGTGCCGGACGGATCCTCGGTACCGGACGACCGACTGCTCGGCGAGGCCGCCGCGGGGCTCACCCGGCAGCCGCCCTACGAGCGGGTCGAGGACTGGCTGTGGCGCCGGGGCCGCGACCTCTCGGCCACCTACCAGGACGCGCTGGAGCGGGACGGCGAGCTCACGCAGAAGCGCAGCGGCCTGCTGCCCTTCGGCCCGAAGCAGGTGGAGCTGGTGGACACGCCCGGCCGCCGCCGCGCCGTCGCCCGACGGGAGGAGGGCGACCCCGTCCTGGCCTCCCTCGCATCGGCCGTGGGCCTCGACGGCGGACGGCCCGAAGGCGACGAACCCCGCATCGACGACGAGACGGTGACCACCGTGGTCGCCACCGTCCATGAAGCGGTGATGGAGCTGGAAGCCGTACGGCAGCGGCGGACCATCGAGAACACCGCCTTCGCCAACGTCTGGCGCGGCCCCTGAGCAGGTCCGGGGCCGTCCGCTTTGACCTTGACACGGTGACAAGCTCTTAACTGTGCGCCGAGGAGGTGGTCTCGATGACGGTCACGGGACAGCACGGGACGAGTGAAGTACGGGCGCTCCAGGCGCTGCGGGACGAGCGTTCGTCGGTGCGGCTGCGGGCCGCTCTGGCGATCGGCTCGACGCCGGACCCGCGTTTCGTCGACCCGCTGATCGAGCGGAGCGCCGTCGAGCCGGAGTTCTTCGTCCGCGACATGCTGACCTGGGCGCTCACCCGCCACCCGGTCTCCGACACCCTGCCCCCGCTGCTGCGTGAAGTGCGCTCGGAGCGGCCGCAGGCGCGGAGCCAGGCGCTGCACACCCTGTCCAAGGTCGGGGATCCGCGGGCGTGGCCGGCGATCACCCGGGCCCTGCTGACCGATGCGGACGACCAGGTGGCGCGGAGCGCCTGGCGGGCGGCGGTCCTGCTCGTGCCGGAGGGGGAGGGCACCGCGCTGGCGGGGGTGCTGGTGACGCAGCTCGGGCGCGGTGGGCGGGAGACGCAGTTGAGCCTCAGCCGGGCGCTGATCGCCCTGGGGGACGTGATGGCGTCGGCCCTGGACGGGGCGACGAGGGCCCCCGACCCGGGTGTACGGGCGCACGCGCTCGCCACCGAGCGGCTGCGGCGCGACCCGGACACCGGATTCGCCTTCGCCCTGGAGGAGGCGAAGCGCGTGGTGGCCTTGGGCGGGGCGGGCAGCGGCGAGGGAGGGTCGTAGCGCGTGTTGATCGGTGAGGTCGCCCGGCGGTCCGGCGTCAGCGCCCGCATGCTCCGGCACTACGAGTCACTCGGTCTGGTGCGGCCCTCCGGTCGCACCGGGGCCGGTTACCGGGAGTACGCCGATGAGGACATCCGGCGGATCTTCCACATCGAGAGCCTGCGCGCGGTGGGGCTGTCGCTGCGGGAGATCGGGCGCGCGCTCGACGATCCCGGCTTCACGCCCGCCGACCTGGTCGACGACCTCATCCGCCGGACGCGCGAACGTATCGCTGCCGAGACCGAGTTGCTGATCCGGCTGGACCGGGTCCAGGCCACGGATCCGGCAGGCTGGGAGGACGTCCTCCACGTCCTCGCGGTGCTGCGGGCCCTGGGATCCCCGAGCGCCGGCGCCCGTCAGCGCGCGGCCCTGGCTCCGGTCGACGAGGTTCCGGTGGAGGCCCTGGCCGAGGCGGCGCTCGACGAGAGCGACCCGGTCGTGGCCGGGGCCCTGCGCTGGGCTCTGGCCCGGTCCGACGGCAGTGCGGCCCTCCTGGCCGAGGGGCTCGGCTCCCCGGTGGCGGCGGTACGGGAACGTGCCGTCCGGTCCCTCGCCGAGTTGCCCGGCGCCGAGGCCACCGCACTGCTCCGGGACGCCCTCGCGTCCCCCGACGCCGTGGTCCGGGGCCGGGCGGCGCTGGCTCTCGGGGCCCAGGGCGAGGCCGCCGCGACCCCGGTGCTCGTCGACATGATCGTGGCGGGAAGGAACGACACCGACGCGGCCGACGTGCTGAGCGTCCTGGCCGGTGACGACGCGGCGGCGCACCGGATCGCGTCCCTCCTCGTCGGCCGCCTCGGCGAGGAGACCACCGGGCCGCCCGCGCGTGGGCGGCTGACCCAGGCGCTGGCCGGTATCCCGGGCGCTACGGCCTCACGTGCCCTCGCGGGACTGCTGGGCGACGCCGACCCGGCCGTCGCGCTGACCGCTGCCTACCTCCTCCGGCTGCGCGGGGACGGGTGAGGGTTCCCGGGCCGGCCGGTCCAGCAGCAGCGGGATCGCCAGGGCGGGCAGCAGCCAGAGGAACACGATGAGGCGGAAGCCGTACAGCTGGCCCAGATTCGGGTGGCCCGCCTGGTTGAGAAGGCCCGCCGCGCCTGCCGCCAGGGCGATGGGCAGCACCACGGAGCGCCGCCTCAGCAGCGCCCAGGCCGAGAGCGCGAGCAGGACGGGGAGGACGGGGGAGGCGGCCTGGCGGCGCAGCCACGCCGACCAGAACACCCCCTCCTGTACGAAGAACTCGGGCCAGGGGTTGGGCAGATCGGGCCGCTGGTAGTGGTGGGTCAGCAGATCCTGGGCGCTGTCCTCGCCCATCGGCCACCCCAGCAGATGTGCCCCGGCGTAGATGCCCACCGTCAGGCCGGCGCAGAGTCCGGCCGCCCGGAGCACGGGCGTGAACTGCCGCTGCTTCAGACGGAGCCACCCGGACCGGAGGACGAGGACTCCCGCGAGAGCGGCCGCCAGCAGCAGTGCCTGCGAGTAGCGGACGAGGAACATCAGGACGAGGCCGCCCGCGACGAACGCCGCGCCCGTACGGGGCCGGTCCCGCAGCAGCAGGACACAGCCGAGGACGACCGCCGTGCCCAGCGCCAGGGAGAGCCCGTCGCTCAGGGGGTTCATGGCGACGGTGCCGGTGGGCAGGGCGAGGAACAGGGCCTGCCCGGCCAGACCGGCGCGCCGGGAAGCGCCCGCCGCGCGGAGGGTGAGCAGGACGCAGACACTTCCCGCGAGCGCGACGACGAGCCCCGCCAGCCAGAGGCCCCAGGTCATGCCGAAGACGGCCACGAAGGGGACGAGGAACAGCGGGTAGCCGGGCCTGGCCTCGAAGATGGCCATGAACCGCTGGTTGGCGAACGGGGCGGTCATCCCCTCCGTGTTGCCGTGGCGGGTCCAGTACGCGACCGAATCGTTCAGCCGGCGCAGGCAACTCTCCTCCGACTCCCCCACGGTCTTCCTGTTGGTCCAGGGGACAGGGCTCAGGGACGCGTGCTGCCCGCTGGCGCAGGAGTAGGCGATGGCCCTGCGGCCCGCCTCCTCCCGGCTGTCACCGCTGAGGCTCAGGGCGTAGGAGAGGTAGTTCTTGGTGTCGGGCGAGGCCCGTCCGGTGACCGCGGTCAGCTGGAGTCCGGCGAAGGCCACGGCGATGAGCACCATCCCGATGAGGCCAAGGCGCTGGGTTCTGCGGATGTTCGGCATCGGTCGGGCGCTCCCCTGCGTACGGCGGTTGCCTCATCAACGAGAGAACCGGCGCGGGGTGGCGTTCCGGAGCGGATCGCGGGGGTGGATCGCGGGGGTGGTGGATCGCGGGGACGGTTTCCGGGACACGACGCGTTTCCGGAACACCGCGCGTGCCGGTCCCGGCGGGCTGGGTGCCCGCTACCGGCCGCGCGGTTTCCCGCGCTTGCCGCTCTGGCCGCCGGCCCGGCCGCCCGACGAGGGCTTCCTGCCCGCCGCGGGCTTGTTCCGGGCACCGCCCTGCCCGCCACCGCCCGTGCCGGCCCGCTTGCCCTTGGCCTTGTCCTTGGCTTTGTCCTTGGCCTTCGCCGTGGGGCGCTGCGGGGTGGCCGCGCGGCCGCGGGTGCTGTTGACCGTGCGCCCCCGGACGATCCCGATGAACTCCTCCACCAGGTCGGGGGTTTCCTCCGCCTCGGGCCAGGACAGGGCGACCCGCGACTCGGGCGCTTCCCGGACCGGGCGGTAGGTCAGGTCCTTGCGGTGGTGGAGCCGGGCCAGGGACTGCGGGACGAGGAGGACGCCCACGCCCGCCGCGACCAGCTCGATCGCGTCCGCCGTGGTGGCCGGGCGCTCGACGGCGGGGCGGCCGGGCAGGGTCTCGGTCTCCCAGTCGAGGACGTCGTCCAGCGGGTGCAGCACGATCTCGTCGGACAGTTCGGCGAGCGACACCTCTTCCGCGGCGGTCGCCACGTGGTCCTTGGGGATCACGACGACGGTCGTCTCGGTGTAGAGGGGGATCGCGCTCAGGGCGTTCCGGTCGACCGGGAGCCGTACGAGACCGGCGTCGGCGCCGCCGTCCACCAGGAGCCCCGGGGCATCGGACGCGGAGGCCTGGACGAGTTCGAGGGCGGTGTGGGGCAGCCGCTCGTACCAGACCCTCACCCACTTGGTGGGCGTCACGCCGGGGACGTACGCGAGCCTGAAGGATGAGGGGATGTCCGAGCCTGTCACGGAACCAGGCTACCGGTCGGTGGTCGGAGGTATGTCCCATGGTCGATACCCTGGACCCATGACGTCGCACAAGACCGCCCAGACCATGAAGCCCGCCACGGCGGCGAAGAAGCTGGGTGTGTACCTCCAGGCCACCCCCGCCGAGTTCCAGGAGGGTGCCGTCTCCCGCACCGAGCTCAACGCCCTCCAGACCGACCCGCCCGCCTGGCTGGTGGAGCTGCGCCGCACCGGTCCGCACCCCCGCCCGGTCGTCGCCGCGAAGCTCGGCATCTCCATCGCCGGGCTCGCCCGCGGCGGGGTCACCGAGCCGCTCACCACCGAGCAGATCGACGCGCTCAAGGACGAGATGCCCGAGTGGCTCCAGAAGGAGCGCGCCACGCAGGCCGAGGTGCGCAAGGAGACCGCTCGCATCAAGGAGCGCGACGCCGAGCGGGCCGCACGGTCCGACGACCAGCGGTAGGTCTCGGCCTCTCCGTCAGCGGGCGGGCGCATGCCGCGGGCCCGCGGCCGGTCCGCTCCTCCGATGCGTACGCGTACGCCGGTGGAACGGTCCTGCCACGGGCCCGTAGGGACCGGATCGGTCAGGGACCGGATCGGTCAGAGAACGCCGGACTCGGCGATGGTGACCTTGGCGCTGGTGCGGCCGCTGCCGGAGCCGAGCGCCTCGATCTTGCGGACGAGCTTCATGCTGTCCTCGTCGGCGACCTCGCCGAAGACCACGTGCTTGCCGTCCAGCCACGGGGTGAGCACCGTGGTGATGAAGAACTGAGAACCGTTGGTGTTCGGGCCGGCGTTGGCCATCGAGAGCAGGCCCACGCGGTCGTGCTTGAGCTTGAAGTTCTCGTCGGCGAACTTCTCGCCGTAGATGCTCTTGCCGCCGGTGCCGTCACCGCGGGTGAAGTCGCCGCCCTGGAGCATGAAGTCGGTGATGACGCGGTGGAAGGACGAGCCGGCGTAGCCGAAGCCCTTCTCGCCGGTGGCGAGCGCGCGGAAGTTCTCCGCCGTCTTGGGGACGACGTCGTCGAACAGGTTGAACGTGATCCGCCCTTCGGGGGCGTCGTTGATGGTGATGTCGAAGTAGACCTTGGTTGTCATGGAGACATCCTCACATTCCTGACAACCACAGGGGAAACCCGGGTTGGTTCGGCACGTCGGACGCGCCGTTCCGATCACCTCCCGGCGGTCTCCCCGCGGGCCGCGTACACGGCGTCCACCAGTGCCGTCTTGCGCGGGTCGTCGGCGAGCCGGGAGCCCATCCGGTTCATGACGTAGCCGAGGGCGATGGAGGCATCCGGGTCGGCCAGGCCGCAGGAACCGCCCGCGCCGTCGTGGCCGAGCGCACGCGGGTCGGGGCCGTACGAGCGGTTCGCGCCGCTCAGCCAGAGGCCGAGGCCGATCTCCGTCTCGTGGGCGAAGCCGTCGCCGAGGACGAGGTCTCGGCAGGCCCCCTGCCCCTCCCCGACCCGGGCCGCGGCCTTCTCGGAGAGGATCCGGTGGGCGCCGAGGCTGCCGCGTCCGGCCAGGATCCCGTAGAGCGCGGCGACCGCGCGGGCGGTGCCGTGGCCGTTGGCGGCGGGGATCTCCGCTGCCCGCCAGGCGGGGGTGTTGGCGGCGGCCCGGCCGGTGGGCGGGTTGAGCAGGGAGGCGACGGCGACGGGGGTCATCCGGTCCAGGAGGGCCGCCTGGGCGGCCCGGTCGGGGCGTTCCTGGACGAGTTCGGCGAGCCGGTGGGTCTCGCTCTCCGGGAGGCCGAAGGTGAAGTCGATGCCGAGCGGTCCGGTGATCTCCTGCCGGAGGAACGCCCCGGGCCGCAGTCCGGTGATCCGGCGGACCACTTCGCCGACCAGGAATCCGTAACTGATCGCGTGGTAGCCGGAGCGGGTTCCCGGCTCCCACCAGGGGGCGGTGGCGGCGAGCCTGGCGCAGGCCGTCTCCCAGTCGTACAGCTCCTCCAGGGTGAGCCGGGTGTCGGGCCCGGCCACTCCGGAGCGGTGCGAGAGGAGATGGCGCACGAGGACGGCTTCCTTGCCGCTCGCGGCGAACTCCGGCCAGTACGCGGCGACCGGGGCGTCGAGGTCGAGCAGGCCCCGGTCGGCCAGGACATGGGCGCACAGGGCGGTCGGGCCCTTGCCGGTGGACCAGACGTTGACCACGGTGTCCCGCTCCCAGGGGCGGGTGCGGGCGGCGTCGGCCCAGCCGCCCCAGAGGTCCACCACCGCTTCGCCGTCGACCAGGACGGTCACCGCCGCCCCGAGTTCGCCGCGCTCCGTGAAGTTCTCCTCGAAGGCGTCCCGGACTCCGGCGAACCGGTCGTCGCAGTGGCCGTGGATCTGCGGCACGGGGCCTCCTCGTCCTCGTCGCGGGCGCGCGTCCGGCGGCGGAACCGGATGCCCCCGCAACGTACCGACTGGTCGGACCGGAGGGAAGGGGCGGCGTCCGGGAACGGCGAAGACCTCGGCCGCCGCTGCGCGGGTCAGCGGATGCCCGCCTCCAGGCTCAGGCTCCAGCGGCCCGGCAGGCCGGTCAGGGTGATGGTCGACAGGGGGTGGACGTCGACGTTCCAGTACGTGGCGGGCGGGGCGTTCAGGGCGTAGACGAGGGCGGCCCGGATCACGGCGGGTTCGGCGACCGCGACGACGAGGGCGTCGTCGGCGGGGCGGGTGTCCAGCCAGCCGCCCACGCGGCCGATGAAGCCGAGCATCGACTCGCCGCCGTGCGGGGCGCTGCGCGGGTCGGCGAGCCAGCGGTCCACGGCGGCCGGTTCCCGGGCGGTGACCTCGCCCAGGGTCATCCCCCGCCAGCGGCCCATCTCCCAGTCGCGCAGGGCCGGTTGGGCCATCGGCGCGAAGCCGAGGGCGTCCCCGGTGGCGCGGCTGCGCGGGGTGGGTGAGCAGTAGCGCAGCTCGGCGGCGCCGAGCGGGACGAGCGTGTGGGCGACGAGTTGCACCTCGTGCCAGTCGGCCTGGTCGAGCGGCCGGTCGTCGTCGAAGCGTTCGGTGAGCCGGGAGGAGGTGCGCGCCGCTGCGACCAGGGTGACCCGAAGCGTCATGGCGGGATCGTGGTGCCGAACGCCTGTTTGGTCAAGAGGGCCTGTGTCCCGGACGCCGCGTTCAGTCGCCCGGAAGCCCGTCGAAAGCGGTACGGAGACGGCGGACGCCCTCCGCGATCTCGGCCGCTCCGGAGACCGCGGCGAAGCTCAGGCGGACGTGTCCGGCCGGGGGTTCGGCGCAGAAGTAGGGGCGGCCGGGGGCGATGGCCACCGAGGCGCGCAGGGCGGCCGAGACGACGGCCGGCTCGTCGGCGCCCCCTCCCGCGCCGCCCGGGAGCCGGAGCCAGAGGCTGCCGCCGCCCGCCGGGAGATGCGGCAGCACGAGTTCCGGCAGCGCGCCGGAGAGGGCGGCGGCCATGGCCGTACGACGGTGGCGCAGCTCGGTGGCGACGGCGGCCAGGTGACGGCCCCAGGACGGGGAGCCCACCAGTTCCAGCGCGGCTTCCTGGAGCGGCCGGGGCACGAAGAAGCTGTCGACGACCTGGATGGCCCGCAGGCGCTCCAGCACCGGGCCGCGGGCGGCGAGCGCGCCGACCCGGAGGCTGGGCGAGGTGACCTTGGTCAGCGAGCAGACGTGGACGACGACGCCGTCGGGGTCGTCGGCGGCCAGCGGCGCGGGGAGCGGTCCGGCGTCGTCGTGGACGAGCCGGCGGGCGAAGTCGTCCTCGACCACGAACGCCCCGGCCGCCCGCGCGATGGCCAGGATCTCGGGGCGGCGGGCGGGCGCGAGCGTGGCCCCGGTGGGGTTCTGGAAGAGCGGCTGGGTGACGAGGACCCGGGCGCCGGTGGCCCGGAACGCGTCGGCGAGCAGCTCGGGGCGGACCCCGTCGGCGTCCATCGGCACGGGGACGGGGCGTAGTCCGGTGGCGCGGGCGGCGGCGAGCATCCCGGGATAGGTCGGCGACTCCACGAGGACCGGGGCGCCGGGCGGGGCGAGGGCGCGCAGGGCGGTGGCCAGGGCGCTCTGGCCGCCCGCGGTGATCAGGACGTCGGCGGCGGAGACGGTGGGGCCGATCTCGCGGGCGAACCAGGACCGCAGCTCGGGCAGCCCGTCCGTCGGGGGGCGGCCCCAGGCTCCCGGCCTGCGGCCCGCGCGGGCCAGGGCGGCGGAGAGGGCGCGCTCGGGCTGGAGCGAGGCGTGGAGGTAGCCGCCGTTGAACTCGATGACGCCGGGCGGAGGGGCGGCGAGGGTGACCAGCACGCCGGAGGCGTCGACCGTACGGGGTACGACTTCGGGTCCGCCGTCGCCGCTCAGCGACACCTCCTGCCAGGACGTGTCGCCCGGGGCGGGCAGTGCGGCGCGGGGCTCCGCCCGGAACGCGCCGGAGCCGGGGCGGGTGGTGACGAGCCCCTCGGCGGCAAGCTGGGCGATGGCGCGGGAGACGGTGACGGGGCTGACCCGGAACCGTTCGACGAGGGCACGACTGGAGGGCAGCTTTCCACCGGGTGAGTAGCGGTTCAGCTCGGCCCGCAGGGAAGTGACCAGTTCGGCGACGCTGCTACGCTCTTGCATGAGAGCAGAGGATAGCGCTACCCCTTCTTCATCGATAGCGGTCGCCGGTCCGGCCGTCACTCCGCGGACCGCCGGGGCGGCCGCCCGGACAGCGGTCGCGGACGGGCCGACGACCACGCCTGCCGCAGGCCCCGCGGCAGGGTTCGCGGCCGGCCGGAGCGGCACGGTGCTCGCCGGCCTCGGCGTCGTGGCGTTCTCGCTCACCTTTCCGGCCACGGCCTGGGGTCTGGAGAGCTTCGGCCCCTGGTCCCTGGTCGCCCTGCGCAGTGTGCTCGCCGCCCTGGTCGCGGGCGGGGTGCTGCTGGCCGCGCGCGTCCCGCTGCCCGCGCGGCGGCACTGGGCGGGGCTCGCGGTGGTCGGGGGCGGGGTGGTGGTGGGCTTCCCGCTGCTGACGACGCTGGCCCTGCAGACCTCCACCACCTCGCACGCGGCCGTGGTCGTGGGGCTGCTGCCGCTGACGACGGCGGTACTGGGGTCCGTGCGCACCGGTGAGCGGCCCTCGCGCACGTTCTGGGTCGCAGCCCTCGCCGGGGCGGCCGTGGTGATCGGCTTCACCGTGCAGCAGAGCGGCGGGGCGCTCGCCTCCGGCGACCTGTATCTGTTCGGCGCGCTGCTGGTCTGCGCGGCCGGGTACACCGAGGGCGGCCGGCTGGCCCGGGTGATGCCGGGGTGGCAGGTGATCGGCTGGGCGCTGGTCCTGTGCCTGCCGCTCGCGGTGGCGGGCAGCCTGGTGGCCCTGCCGCTCGAACCCGTGCACCTGAACGCCCACGGCGTCCTCGGCCTGGTCTGGGTCGCCGCCGGGTCGACCTTCCTGGGGCTGTACGTCTGGTACCGGGGCATGGCGGCGATCGGTGTGGCCCGGGCCAGTCAGCTCCAGCTCGCCCAGCCGCTGCTGACGCTCGTGTGGTCCTTCCTCCTGCTCGGCGAGGAGATGTCGGCCGCTGCTCCGGTCGCGGCGGTGGCCGTGCTCGTGTGCATCGCCGCGACCCAGCGGGCCGGCCGCCGCGCAGGACGGGAATCCCGTCCCGTACGGTCATAGACTTGTCGACACGGACACCGTCTCCCCCTGTGAGGAGGTCGCTCCCGATGGAGGCACACACGGGCGACCGGCTGCTGATGCACGGCAGGACCGTGGGACAGCACGACCGGGTCGCCGAGATCATCGAGGTGCTCGGCGACGGGGGCGCTCCCCCGTACCGGCTCCGCTTCGACGACGGCCACGAACACCTGATGTCACCGGGCCCCGACAGCGTCGTCCAGCACAGGGAGACGCCGCCGAAGGACGGGCAGGCGCGGTAGCCGCAGCCCGACGCGGACAGCGGCGCCGGGAGGCCGGGACCGCTGTCCGCAGCAGGTCCTGACCCTCCGGCACTGACGGCTCACACCGATGCCCGGTGCCGACGGCTCACGCCGAGGGCCGGCACCGACAGCTCAACAGCTGACTCCCGAGGCCGGGCGCAGGCAGCTCGACCCGAGGCCCGGCCCCGGGCAGGTCACCCCCGTCCCGGGCCCCGGCGTGAGGGCCGGGCGCGCCCCCGGTCCGGGTAGAGCCGGGCCCGGTCCGTGTAGTGGTCGGCCACCACGCGGCGCATCGCCCCGATGCGGTCCGCCATCACGCTCTTCCCGGAGAAGAACACATGGCCGCCCACCTCATCGTGGTCCCCGGCGAGGGTGAGGTGGCGCGAAAGCTCCGCCGGGTCCTGCCAGGCCTCGGCCTGAGCCGGGTCGCCCGCCTTGTACAGCGCCTCCCCCACGTACAGCTCCACGCCCGTGCCGCGGACGGTCGCGCTCCACCAGGCGAGGACCTTGGCGTAGTCGGCGGCGGTCTGGCCGAGATGCCAGTAGATCTGCGGGCAGATGTAGTCGATCCACCCTTCCCTGACCCACTTACGGGTGTCGGCGTACAGGTCGTCGTAGGTCTGCACGCCCGCCCGGGTGTCCGACCCCAGCGGGTCGGTCTCCTTGTTGCGCCAGACCGCGAACGGGCTGATGCCGAAGCGGACGTGCGGCTTGACCGCCCGGATCCGCTCCCCCGTCTCGCGTACGAGCCGGTCGATGTTGTCGCGCCGCCAGGCCGCCCGGTCGGCGAAGCCGCCGCCGTACCGCTCGAACTCCGCGTCGTCGTCGAAGGTCTGCCCGGCCACCGGATACGGATAGAAGTAGTCGTCCCAGTGCACCGCGTCGATGTCGTAGCGCCGCACGGCGTCCAGCATCGCGTCCTGGACGAAGCGGCGGACCTCCGGCAGCCCGGGGTTGTAGTAGAGCTTCCCGCCGTACGGCACGACCCAGTCCGGGTGCTTCCGGGCCGGGTGGGAGGCGATCAGGCGCGACGGGTCCGTGTGGTTCGCCACCCGGTAGGGGTTGAACCAGGCGTGCAGCTCCAGGCTCCGGTCGTGCGCCGCGCGCACCGCAGTGCCGAGCGGATCCCAGCCCGGATCCTTGCCCTGCGTACCGGTGAGACAGGCGGCCCACGGCTCGTACGGCGAGGGCCACAGGGCGTCGGCGGTCGGCCGGACCTGGAGCACCACCGTGTTGAGCCGCAGCTCGACCGCGCGGTCGAGATACGCGAACAGCTCGGCCTCCTGCCGCGCCGCCGTGAGACCGGGCTCGGACGGCCAGTCCAGGTTGGCGACCGTCGCGACCCACATGCCGCGCACCTGCCCCGCCGCCGCCTCCGGCAGCCCACCGCCTCTCCTCCTCCCCGCCGACGAGGCCACCGCGTCACCGGCCGTCGTCATCGCCGCCAGCAGTCCGGCCGCGCTCAGCACGAACGCCCTTCTCGCCACACCCGTCCGCCGCATCCCTGGCCCACCTCTCTCCGCCACGTCCCACATCCGGCTCTGATTGCTCTACGTAACCGCATCATGCCCATCCGTAGCCGCCATGACCCGCGGGGCGTCCACGTCGGCATTCGGAGTAACGTCGTGGGGTCGAGGCGGGCCCCGGAATCACACGGGGCCCTGCGATACGGAGAACAGCGAAAGGCACGAGGTGACGGACCTTATGGCCGACATTGCACGCGTCGGAGTGGTGGGCTGTGGCCAGATGGGCGCAGGTATCGCGGAGGTGTGCGCGCGCAGCGGCCTCGAAGTGAAGGTCGCCGAGACCACCGGCGAAGCGCTGGAGATCGGCCGCACCCGTCTGCACAACTCCCTCTCCAAGGCCGCCGAACGCGGCAAGATCAGCGCGGAGGAGCGGGACGAGACCCTCGGCCGGCTGAGCTTCACCACCGATCTCGGGGAGTTCGCCGACCGCGACCTCGTCATCGAGGCCGTCGTGGAGAACGAGCAGGTCAAGACCGAGATCTTCCAGGTGCTCGACCAGGTGGTGACCAGGCAGGACGCGATCCTCGCCTCCAACACCTCCTCGATCCCGCTGGTGAAGCTGGCCGTCGCCACCTCGCGCCCGGACCGGGTCATCGGCATCCACTTCTTCAACCCGGCCCCGGTGCAGAAGCTCGTCGAGCTGATCCCGGCGCTCACCACCTCGGACGAGACGATCGCGCGCGCCGAGGCCGTCGTGCAGGACGTGCTCGGCAAGCACCCGATCCGCGCCCAGGACCGCTCCGGGTTCGTCGTGAACGCGCTGCTGATCCCGTACCTCCTCTCCGCGATCCGGATGTTCGAGTCGGGCATCGCCAGCCGCGAGGACATCGACAACGGCATGGAGATGGGCTGCGCCCACCCGATGGGCCCGCTCAAGCTGGCCGACCTGATCGGTCTGGACACCGTGGCCTCGGTCGCGGACTCGATGTACGCCGAGTACAAGGAGCCGCTGTACGCCGCTCCCCCGCTGCTCCAGCGCATGGTCGACGCGGGCCGCCTCGGCCGCAAGACGGGGTCGGGCTTCTACGCCTACTGACCGTC
>NZ_JAFEUF010000439.1 GCF_016901035.1 Streptomyces durocortorensis | reverse complement strand
GGCGCGCTGCGGCGCCGGCCGCGCCCCGTGTCGGGGGGGGGGGGGGGGGTGCGCGCCCCGTACGGCGGTTGCGGGCCCCGCTTCCCGGCCTTGGTCCGCCGGGGGGGGGCGGCCCCGCGGGGGGGGGGGGGCCGCGCGGGGGGTTTCGTTGCCCCGCCCGGCTCGGGCGGGCGGGGGGGGGGGCGGGGTCAGCAGGATGCGCCGGATCAGGGCGTCCCGGGCGCCGAGCCGGAGCCCGGCGGCGATGGCGGCGGGCACGCCGCCCATGACGCCTCGTACACCGGTCCGGGGCCGGGGTGGTTCGGTCAGGGCGCTCAGCACGTAGAGCACGAAGACGACCTCGATCAGCGCGCCGAGCAGGGCGGGCACGGAGAGCAGGATCACGAGCCCGCCGGTCGCGTCGGCCAGCCACTGCCCCGCGCCGGGGGCGAGGCCGAGCAGCCAGGGCAGCCCGCCGCCGAGCAGCGTGCCCAGCGCGAGGGCGGCCGAGGTGGCGGAGCTGCCGCGCGCGAGGCCCGTACGCAGATCGGCGCCGGGTCCGGCGTGGGCGTGGACAGTGTCGACGTACCAGGCCTCGGCGGGTCCGCTGGACAGGGCGCGGGCGAGACCCATCAGGCCCATGCCGAGCGCGATGGCCCAGCCCGCCGCGCCGAGGCCGATGAGGGTGAAGGCGGTGAGGTTGAGCAGCCCGGCGATGGCCAGGACGGGGCGCCGCCCGATGACGTCGGAGAGGCCGCCGGTGGGCAGCTCCATCGCGGCGGCGGTGAGGGAGTGCACGGCGTAGAAGCCGGCGATGGCGGCGAGACCCATGCCACGTTCGGTGAAGAGGAGCACGCCCGTCGCGATGGACATGCTGATGGGAAGCCAGAAGAGGAAGGAGACCGTGACGTAACGGCGACGCGCGGTCGCCTCGTCGAGGCCGGCCCCCGGGGCGGCGACAGCCGGCGCGCCGGTCATGAGGCGTCTCCGGCAGCCGAGGCGTCCGTACCGGCCACCGGGTCCGGGGCCAGCGGGAGTCCGGCGGTGAACAGCACGACCTGCTCGGCGCGGGGGTCCTCGGCGTCACGCGCGGTCAGCTCGGCCGTCTTCGCCCCGAACACCTCCCACAGCTCGGCGAGGGACTCCGGGGTCAGCCGGGGCATGGAGTCACTGACGCCCGACGGTTCCTGCCACTCCTCACCCAGCCGGCCGCTGTCCAGGTCCGCCTCATGGCGGTCCAGCGACTGCTGGAGGTGCTCGATCTGACGGCGGTGCAGAACGCTGAGGATCACGCTGCCGCCGGGGGTGCGGTGCATCGCCTCGTTGCTCCACGAGGTCATGTCGTGCACGGCCTTCCAGCGGCGTTCCCGGCTGTCGCGGTGGTCGGCCTCGGCGACGAAGGCGTACTTGGCGAGCACCCGCAGGTGGTAGCTGGTGGACGCCGAGGACTCCCCCGTCCTGACCGCGAGCTCACTGGCGGTGGCCGGGCCGTGCTGCCGCAGCAGCCCGAGCAGGGTGAGGCGCAGGGGGTGCGTGAGGGCCTTGAGGGCCGCCCCGTCCTGCGCCGGATCGAGTATGCGACGACCGTCTTCGCTGTCCATGACCGCAGCGTAGAACGGCGGGAGCACTTTCCCAAAGTATTTTTGCAGAATATTTTTGGGAAAGGTGCGAGGTGTCGGCCGACGCCCGTCAGGACTCGCCCCGGACCCCCCGCCGCGCCCGCAGCAGCTCCATCACATCCCGGCACCAGTCGCGGTTGGCGCGTTCGAAGTCCCGCCCCCTGCGGCAGGTGAGATACGGGCCGACGCGCGCACCGCGGAGCAGGAACTCCGCCTCGTCCAGGTCGCCGCGCATCCTGCGCAGCTGCTCCTCGAACAGCGCGGCCTTGGCCTCGGCGAACGCGTACCGCTCGGTGAGCCGTTCGATCAGTACGCCGGCGTCGAGATGGTCGGCCGCCTGGACCTGGACCAGCAGGTCCTCCCGGAGGAAGGCGGGCTTGGCGGCGGTGGACGCGAAGTCCTCCAGCTCGGCCAGCCCCTCCCCGGTCACGCGGAACAGCCGCTTGTTGGGACGCCCCTCCTGGACGACCTCGCGCCCGGCGACCAGGCCCTCCTTCTCCAGCCTGGCCAGCTCCGCGTAGACCTGCTGCGGCAGGGCGTGCCAGAAGTTCGCGACGCCCGCCGCGAACGCCTTCGTCACCTGGTAGCCGCTCAACTCCTCGTCGAGCAGCGCCGCCAGCACCGCATGGCGCAACGCCATCGGACCGCCTCCCTCTCAGCCGGGCCGGAGCGGATCCCGTCCACCCCTGTCCGGATCACCGGCCCTCATGATAGTCATGAAACTGACTAGTCACTTTCATGACTATGAGGAGGACACATGACCACCGCAGTGGACCGCTTCCGCGCCGCCGTCGACCACCGCGACCTCGGCGCCCTGGACGATCTGTTCACCGAGGACATCCGGCTCTACAGCCCGGTGAAGTTCACGCCGTTCGAGGGTCGGCCGGCGGTGCTGGGTCTTTTCGGCGTGCTGCTGCGCACCTTCGAGGACTTCCGTTACGTCGGCGAGTTCGCGGGCGCCTCGCAGACGAGCGCCCCCCGGGGGCCCCCCCCCCCGCGGGGGGGGGGGGAACGGGCCTCCGGCCGACGCGGGAAGGAAACGGCGCGCGGCGAGCAGCAGCCCCACCGTGACCGCACAGCCGG
>NZ_JAFEUF010000438.1 GCF_016901035.1 Streptomyces durocortorensis | reverse complement strand
GCCGTGGGCGGGGCGGGGGGGGGGGTGGGGGGGGGGCGGCTCAGGGCCGGGCCCCCCGGGCCCGGGGGGGGGGGGGCGGGGGGGGGGCGGCGGCCCGTGAACCCGTCGGGCCCGATGGGTGGCGTGCTGCTGGCCGCCTGACCCGGGAGGGCGGGTGGCGTGCGGGCGTGCCTGGCCCAGGGAGAGACGCTGCGCGCGGCGGTCGTGCCCGAGAGGCGTACGACGTGCGGCCGCCCGGCTCGGCGAGGGGTGTCACGGGCGGTCGTCGCGCCGGTCTGCCCGGTCCGCGAGTGCCCGTACCTCGGCCGCGACCGCCGTGTGCCGCTCGCGCGGGATGTCGTGGCCGACGCCCGGCTGGAGGACGAGTCGGGCGTCGCGGATCGCGGCGGCGGTGGCGCGGCCCGCCGAGGGCTTGAGCAGCGGGTCGTCCGTGCCGTGCAGCACCAGTGCGGGGACGCGTAGTTCGGCCAGGGCCGGGCCGTGCCAGGGGGCGCCGATCTGCCGGGACTGGGCGTCCGGGTCGGCGATGCCGGTGTCCACGTCGGCGGTGATCCTCTCCAGGGCTTCCGCCTCGTCGAACGGGTAGCCGGGCGAGGCGCAGAGCCGGGCCACCGCGAGCCCGGCCGCGATGCGCTCCTCCCGGCCCCGGGCGGGCTTGATGCGGGCGAACTTCGCGAGCGTGCCGAGCCGTAGATGGCGGAAGGCGCCCAGCCCGCCGACATCGCTGGGCAGCGCGGCGGACGAGGTGAGCGTGCGCACCCGGTCCGGGTGGCGCAGGGCGACGCGCTGGGCGACGACCCCGCCCAGCGAGTGGCCGAAGAGGTGCGCCGACTCCCAGCCGAGCGCGTCCAGGACGGCGACCGCGTCGTCGGCCATGTCCTCGGCGGTGTAGGCCGCGCCGCGTCCGGCGGCCAGGGCGGCGAAGGGGTTGCCCCGGGCGGCGCGCTTCGGCAGCCGGGTGGACTCGCCCGCGTCCCGCTGGTCGTAACGGGCGACGGCGAACCCGGCGTCGGCGAAGGCGGTGCACAGCTCCCCGGGCCACCAGTGGCGGGAGACCGCAAGCCCCATCACCAGGAGCAGCGGCTCGCCGTCCGCGCCTTCCCGGAGCCGGTCGTGGGCGAGCTCGACGGCGCCGTTGCGGGCGAAGCGGCGTTCGGTCCAGGTCATGGCGGGCTCCTTCGGCGACGAGCGGCAAGATACTGCGAACGTTGTTCGCAGTATTAGACTACAGTCAGTTCCAGAACTACCGATGGGAAGGTGGCGGACCCGTGGCCGACCGCGAGACCCGGCCGACGACCGTCTGGTCCCGCCCCGAGCGGGGCGCGCGCGGCCCCGCACCCGAACGGAGCCGCTCCCAGATCACGGCGGCCGCCGTCGCCCTCGCGGACGCGGAGGGCCTGGCGGCCGTGTCGATGCGCGCGCTCGCGCAGCGGCTGGGCACCGGACCCGCCTCGCTCTACCGCTACGTGGGCAGCCGGGACGAACTGCTGGACCTCATGGCGGACGCGGTCGCGGCCGAATTGGACCTCTCCGGGGCCCCCACCGGCGACTGGCTGGACGACCTCGTCGGCCTGGCCCTCCAGTCCAAGGCCGCGCACGTCCGGCACCCGTGGCTGGCCGATCTGAACGACCGGCGCGGCGAGGTGCTGGGCCCGCACGCGATCGACTACCTCGACCACGCGCTCGGCATCCTGGCCCCCGCGCCCGGCACCGCCGGTCAGAAGCTGGAGGCCATCGGCCTGCTCGGTGCCCTGGTCGCCCTCTTCGCCCGCCGCGAGTCCCCCGGGGCGACCGGCGACGAGCAGTCCGCCGGGATGACCGGCGGAGACCGGTCCGCCGGGACGACCGGCGGCGACCGGTCCGCCCAGGCGTCCCACCTGGCCATGGTCGCCGCCGAAGGCCGCCACCCGCACCTGCTGGCCGCCCTCACCGCGGCGGGCGCCCCGCCCACGGCCGGCCCCGGCGACCGGGACGCCCTCTTCGTACGGCTGCTGCGGCGGGTGCTTCCGGCGATGCTGACCGGCTGAAGCGGGGCCCGGGCCGGACGGGAGATCCGCAGTTCCCGCGTGCGGCTCAGCCCTCGGCCGGGGCCACGCCGATCGGGCAGGAGACCCCTGTACCGCCGATGCCGCAGTAGCCGCCCGGGTTCTTGTCCAGGTACTGCTGGTGATACGCCTCCGCCGGCCAGAAGGGGCGGCCCTCGGCCGGGAGGACCTCCGTGGTGATCTCCTTGTGGCCCGACGCCGTCAGGACCTTCTGGTACGCCTCACGGGAGGCGTCGGCGGCCGCGGCCTGGGCGGGGGAGTGGGTGTAGATCGCCGAGCGGTACTGGGTGCCCACGTCGTTGCCCTGGCGGAAGCCCTGGGTCGGGTTGTGCGACTCCCAGAACAGCTTCAGCAGCTCCTCGTACGAGACGACGGCCGGGTCGAAGACGACGCGCACCGCCTCCGTGTGGCCGGTCAGGCCCGAGCAGGCCTCGTCGTACGTGGGGTTCTCCGTGTAGCCGCCCTGGTAGCCGACGAGCGTCGTCCAGACGCCCTCGGTCTGCCAGAACTTCCGCTCCGCGCCCCAGAAACAGCCGAGCGCGAAGTCCGCCACCTCCAGGCCCTCCGGGTACGGGCCCACCAGGGGGTTGCCGAGGACCGTGTGGCGGGAGGGGACGGTGAATTCGGGGACGGGGCGGCCGCGCAGGGCCTGCTCCGGGGTGGGGAG
>NZ_JAFEUF010000437.1 GCF_016901035.1 Streptomyces durocortorensis | reverse complement strand
CCCCGCCGGACCCCGCACCGCCCGCCGTCCCCGCCGAACCCCCCGCCTCCGCCGCCCTGCTCTCCGCGATGCAGCGCGACCTCGGCCTCGCCGAGAAGCAGGCCCTCACCCGGCTCGCCGACGAGAAGGCCGCCACCGCTCTGGAGAAGAAGGCGCAGCGCGCCGCCGGCTCCGCCTTCGGGGGCTCCTGGCTCGACGCGAAGACCGGCAGGCTGACCGTCGCGGTCACCGCCGCCGAGAAGGCCGAAGCCGTACGGGCGACCGGTGCCGAGACCCGGCTCGTCGAGCACTCGGCCAAGAGCCTCGACGCGGCCAAGGCGCGGATCGACGCCCTGAAGGCTCCTTCCGGTGTGAGCAGTTGGCACGTCGACCCGGCCACCAGCCGCGTCGTGGTGAACGTCGTCGCGGCCGAGCAGGCTGACAACGATGTCCGCTCCTTCGTCGCCAAGGCCCGCAAGGCCGGCCCCGTCACGGTGAAGACGACCGCCCAGGCTCCGCAGACCTTCGCCGCGGGAACGGTCGGCGGCGACCCGTACTACACGGGCAACGTCCGCTGTTCCATCGGCTTCTCCGTGCACGGCGGCTTCGTCACCGCCGGGCACTGCGGCGGCACCGGCCAGCAGGTCCGCGGCTGGGACAACTCCTACATCGGCAACTTCCAGGGCTCGTCCTTCCCCGGTGACGACTACGCCTGGGTGAACGTCGGCAGTGGCTGGTGGACCGTCCCGGTGGTGCTGGGCTGGGGCGCCGTTCCCGACCAGCTCGTCCGTGGCTCGAACGAGGCCCCGATCGGCGCCTCGATCTGCCGCTCCGGTTCCACCACGCGCTGGCACTGTGGCCGCGTCCTCGCCAAGAACGAGACCGTCAACTACAGCCAGGGCGCCGTCCACCAGATGACCAAGACGAGCGTCTGCGCCCAGGGTGGCGACTCCGGCGGCTCGTTCATCAGCGGCGACCAGGCCCAGGGCGTGACCTCCGGCGGCTGGGGCAACTGCACCAGCGGCGGCGAGACCTGGTACCAGCCGATCAACGAGATCCTCAACCGGTACGGCCTGCGGCTGCACACCGCTTGATCCGAGGGAGCCGTCCCGCCGTCCTCCCCGGCGGAGCGGCTCCCGACTGTACGACGTAAGTTCCAGTGAGCGGCCCCGCCGGGGGGGGGGGCCGCTTTCTTGCGCGGGCGAGCAGGGATGCGCGGAGTCCCGGGCGGCGCGTCCGCCTCGTCGCTCAACAGTCCTTGGGCACCTCATCGTTCACAAGCTATTGACACCCTCTCAGCCTCGGCGCAACACTGACACCGCTTTGGAGAGCGCTCTCCCGGAGGATCCCGCGGTCCGTCGGCCTCGTGACGCGCAGGGTGGAGTCTCTTCCCGGCTGCACCGTCCAGCTCACCCTTTCCCCCCACCGTGCACCCGATGTGCAGGGATGAAGAGCGGCATGGAGGTCCCTATGGTGACAAGACTCAACCGATCAACCCTGGTGTCCGTACTGGTCGTTGCCACCGCCCTGGCGCTGGTCGCGCTCGGGCTGTCCGCGATCACGAACGCCGGGGGCACCGCCGCCGAGGCGGCCCCGCCCGCGGCCGACAAGCCCGCCGCGGCCTCGCACGTCATGCAGGGGCACAAGATGGCGCCGGCCAAGCCCGTGGCCTTCGGGGACGACCCCGACGGCGACGGCTACATACCCGCGGACCCGCCGGTCACGGGTGTGGAGCCGTCCGACGAGATCCCGCCGCACCGCTACTTCCACGAGTTCCAGGCCAACTGCTCGGTCAACCACACCGCCCCGGACGACCCGATCGTCTACCCGGGCCAGGCCGGCGCGTCGCACGACCACACGTTCATGGGCAACGACACCACGAACGCGAACAGCACCACCGCTTCCCTGAGCGCCGGCGGCACCAAGTGCCTGGCACCCGGGGACCGGTCCGCCTACTGGATGCCGACCCTCTACAACGGGAGCGAGGAGATCCGCCCGGTCGGCCCGCAGACCATCTACTACAAGGCCGGAGTCACCGACTACCGGACGGTGCGGCCCTTCCCCAAGGGGCTGCGGTTCGTCGTCGGCAGCCCCACGCAGACCGCCGAGGAGTTCCGCAACCACCCCGGCATGGTCGAGGGGTACGAGTGCGGCGAGAGCTACCACAACTACGACTTCCCGGCCGTTTGCCCGACCAGCCAGGACACCCAGCTCAACCTGCGTATGCAGGCGCCCAGTTGCTGGGACGGCACGTACCTGGACACCCCCGACCACAAGGCCCACATGGCTTATCCGGTCGTGACGGGGGCCAACCAGGACGTCTGCCCGCCGAGCCACCCGGTCGCCCTGCCGATGATCGAGTTCAAGATGGCGTGGCCGGTCAACGGCGACATGTCGCAGGTGAGGCTGGCCAGCGGCACCGGCCACTCCTTCCACTACGACTTCTTCAACGCCTGGGACGACGCCACGCTCGACGCCCTGGTCGACCACTGCATCGTCGGCGCCCTCCAGTGCAACGCGCGCGGCTACGACGAGAACAACCCGGGCGAGGGCGCGGCCCTGGACGAGAACTACGAACTGCCCCGGTCCTGACCTCTGGCCCCACCCCATGGCGTCTCCCTCATGGGTGCACCGCACCCATGAGGGAGAGCGCTCTCCCATAGCTTTGCCCGCACCCCGTGAGGAGCCTCTCCCCCCCAGTCTCTTATACAAATCAGACGAAGCCGACGAATAAATAGGTTTAGATCTGGGTGT
>NZ_JAFEUF010000436.1 GCF_016901035.1 Streptomyces durocortorensis | reverse complement strand
TCGTCCACCGCCCCCGTGCGCAGGAAGGCGGCCAGCACCATGTCCGGGTAGGGGCGCCCCCGGCCGCCCGCGGCGGGGGGGCAGAGGGGGGGCGGGGCGAGGCCCAGCCAGCCCCGGGCGGCGCGGCTGGCGGCCGGGGTGGGGCGGGCGGGGGTGGTATCGGTGTGCGATTTCGGGACCGGTGTGCGGGGCAGTTCCCGGACCGGGGTGCGGGGGCAGCCCCTCACCTGCCCAATGAGTGAATTGCAGATTTATGCAATTCACTACATGCTGTACGGGCCGTTCCGCCCTGACAGGGAGCCCGCGCGATGCTCACGCCGCCCGAACCGCTGCCCGAACCGCAGCCCGAACCGCCGTCCGAACCGCCGTCCGATCCGCTGCCCTACCGGCATGTGCTGACGCTGCCCACGACGGGGCAGGCGGTGCGCGTCGCCCGGGAGACCACCGAGCAGGTGCTGGCGCAGTGGGGCGTGCCGGCGCGGGAGCCGTGCCGTGGTCCGGCGCTGCTGATCCTCAGCGAGCTGGTGGCCAACAGCGTGCGCCATGCGGCGGCGCTGTCGCCGCAGGTGACGGTGGTGTTCGCGGGCGGCCCCGACACGTTCGCGTTCGGCGTGCACGACCGCCATCCGTACCGTCCCGTCCTGTTCGCGTCCGCCGGGACAGCTCCGGGGCGAGGGCTGGCGACCGTGATGGAGCTGACCCACTCGCTGGGCGGCAGCGCGGTGGTGCGGGGCGATGCCGACGAGGGCGGCAAGAGCATCTGGGTCACGCTGCCGCTGCGGCGCGGCCTGCGGTGACCCTCGGGTGCACGCCCGGGGTGCGGAGGCGCGAGGATGAGCCCATGGAGACGAGTTCAGGTCAGCAGTGGTGCGGCGGGCTCCCGTCGTACGGGACGGGGTGCCGCAGGTGAGCACGCCGCTGTACCGGTTGAAGGCGGAGTTCTTCAAGACGCTGGGGCACCCGGTCCGGATCCGGGTGCTCGAACTGCTCAGTGAACGCGATCACGCGGTCTCGGAGATGCTGAACGAGGTGGGGGTGGAGGCCGCCCATCTGTCGCAGCAGTTGGCGGTGTTGCGCCGGTCCGGTCTGGTGACGGCCCGGCGGGAGGGGTCGGCCGTCCACTACACGCTGGCCGATCCGGGGGTGGCGGAGCTGCTGCGGGTGGCGCGGACGATTCTGACCGGGGTGCTGGCGGGCCAGGCGGAGCTGCTGGCCGATCTGCGGTCGGACGGCGACGGCCCGGACGATGCTCGCCCGGGCCGTCAGGACATCCCGTAGCGGCTCAGCCGGTGGCGGCCGTCCGTACGGCGAGGGCGCGGCGGAGGTCGTCGAGCTGGTCGACGAGCTTGCGGCGCAGGGCGGGGATGAGGGCGGGGTCCTCCAGGGCGCGGGCGCCGGTGGCGAGGCTGTCGGCGTCGATGGCGTACGCGGGGAAGGCGTACCGTCCGGCGGCCTCGGCGATGGCGGGGCCCCGGCGGGCGGCGAGCGCGATGGCGTCCGGGTAGAAGCGGGACACGTAGTCGCCGGTCACCTCTTCCTGGCCGGGCTGCCAGAAGCCCTGGGCGGTGGCCGTGAAGAGGTAGTTGGACAGGGTGTCGTCGGTGAACAGGGCGTCCCAGGCGGCGGCCTTGGCCTCGGGGGTGGGCAGGGCGGCGCGGCAGCGGGCGGCGCCTTCGCGGCCGGTGGCGCTGGGGTCCGCGGCCAGTTCGGTGGCGATGGCGGCCTCGTCGGTGGCGCCGAGGACGGCGAGCCGGGTGAGGATGCGCCAGCGCAGCTCGGGGTCGAGTTCGGGTCCGCCGTGGACGGTGCCCTCGTCGAGCCAGCTGCGCAGGGTGTCGGGCTGGGTGGCGGCGTCGATGAAGTGGCGTACGGCGATGAGGCGCAGGCCCGGCTGCGATCCGTCCTCGGTGCGGCGGATGAGGTCGCGGCAGAGGTCGGCGAGGGTGGCGAGGGCTGCGGGGCGGTCCTCGGGGGCGACGTAGCGGTCGGCGATCTGGCCGGCGGCGAAGGTGAGGACGCCCTGGACGAGGGCGAGGTCGCTCTCGTACGGGAGGTGGGTGCGGGCGGTCGTGAGGTAGGTGGCGGGGTGCAGGTCGCCGTCGCGGACCATGTCGCGGGCGGTGTTCCACAGGACGGCCCGGGTGAGGGCGTCCGGGATGCCGGAGAGGCCGGTCAGGACGGTGTCCCAGGAGGCGGTGTCCAGGCGGACCTTGGCGTAGGTGAGGTCGCCGTCGTTGAGGACGACGAGGGCGGGGCGGTGGCCGGGGCGGATCGTGGGTGTTCCGTCACCGGGTACGTCGGTCTCGAAGCGGTCGCGCAGGGCGAGGTGTCCGGGTCCTGCCTGGGTGTTGAGGGCGTGGTCGTAGGCGCCGACGGTGATGCGGTGGGGGCGGGAGCCGTCGCGGGTGACGGTGAGGGCCCAGGACTGTCCGTTGCCGTTGGCCGGGGGGCCGGCCGGTTCGGTGGGGTCGGGGGCGCCGATCTCGGCGGTGAGGGTGTCGATGCCGGTGGTGCGCAGCCACTGTTCGGCCCAGGCGTGGACGTCGCGGTCGGTGGCGGAGGCCAGGTTGTCGATGAAGTCGGCGAGGGTGGCGTTGCCGAACCTGTGGCGGGCGAAGTGGGTGTTGATCCCGGCCAGGAAGTCCTTCTCGCCGAGCCAGGCGACGAGTTGGCGGAGCGCGGAGGCGCCCTTGGCGTAGCTGATGCCGTCGAAGTTGAGGAGGGCGGAGGCGGTGTCGGGGACGGCGTCGGGGTCCGG
>NZ_JAFEUF010000435.1 GCF_016901035.1 Streptomyces durocortorensis | reverse complement strand
CCCCGGGGCGGCGCCGTTGGCTAGCCCCACGCGGTGGCCGCGGTCGGGCGCGCGGCGCGGCGGCGGGGGGGGGGGCCCGCCGCCGCGCTGCGCGCCCCCCCCCCGGCCGGTTCTGTGAGGGGTGTCCCCGTTGGCGCCTTGTGGGTGCCTAGTTGGTGTTGAGCGTCAGCCCGTAGTAGCGGAGGGCGTCGTCGAGCGGCTGGAAGTAGGACGAGCCGCGCGAGTTGACCCCGCCGGTGCACCGCTGGTCGGTCGGGCCGCCGGAGGTCATGCCCTGGGCCTGGTTTCCGGAGATGTACGCGCCGCCGCTGTCGCCGCCCTCCACGCAGACACTGGAGGTGGCCAGGCCGCTGACGACCGTGTCGGGGCCGCCGTTGCGGTCGACGTAGGTGACGGTGTTGTTGTACGAGCCGATCGTGCCGCAGGTCCAGCCGGTGGTGGCACCGGACTTGCAGACCGCGGCGCCGGACGAGGCGCGGGTGCCGCCGCGAACGGCGACCGGGTTGCTGTTGCCCCAGGTGCCGACGCTGGTGGTGATCGAGTGACCGGAGTTGATGGTCAGGATCCCCATGTCGACGCTGCGGGTGCCGAGCGCGTACCGGGTCTTGTAGCCCTGGGCGAAGGCCGCCCCGTCGTAGCGCAGGGTGTTCGTGACGCAGTGCCCGGCGGTCACCAGGTACTGCCTGCCGGAACTGTCACGGGCGCCGTAGCCGACGGAGCACCACTGGGTGGTGTTGTTGAACGTCATCTTGCTGCCGGGGTAGATCGCGGCCTTGGCCTCCAGTTTCTCCTGGCCGCGCACGATCCGGACGGCGGAGCCGTGCTCGGCGGCCTGGGCGATGAACGCCTTGGCGGCGGCCCCCCGCTCGTTGTTGACCTTCACGGTCACCTGGTCGGCGGGCAGGTCCACGGACCAGGCGACCACACCGGAAGGGGTCTTCCCGGCGCCGAGGCGGTCCAGCTCGGCCTTGATTCTGTCGAGCGCTGCCTGGCCTCTGGCGGGCACGCGGGCATCGAGCCCGGCCTTCTCGATCCGGGCCGCCTCGGCCTGGTCGCCGGCGTTGACGGTCAGCCGGCCCGAGGCGTCGAAGAACGCCCCGTCGCCGGATATGCCGCGCTTCCGCAGCTCGGCGAGCTTGCCCTGCTGGGCGTCCTGCCGGTCCAGCCGGTCGACCGCGGCCTTCTCGCTCACACCGAGCGAAGCGGCCAACGCCCGGACCATCTCGGGCTGGTAGCGGGGCGTGGTCGCGGAGTCCTGCGCCTGGGCCATGCTCTGGGTTCCCAGAACGGTGGCGGCCGAGAGCAGGACGCCCGCGGCGGCAAGGCCGTACTTACGTGTGTTGCGCACGCTGATTCCTTCCGGATGACGGCCGGAGACCCGTATGGGGGGTGAAGCGCCGGGCCCTGGCCGACGGCGAGTTCAGAACTCGCCGCGAGCCGAACTATTGAGGCCCGGCGTGCCCCGGGATACCCGGAGCGGCGCATTCACGGATACGCAGATAATGCGAGAGGAGCTCCAGAGGCTCAAAGCGCCTCAGAGCCGCCGGAGTTCCCACAGCCGCCAGATCGCGTCCTCGGTGAGGAGATGCCCGCCCGGGACCGTGGACCGCGTCACCACCTGGCGCTGCCGGTGCCAGACCGGGATCAGGGGAGCGTCCTTCGCGATGGGCGAATGCCCCTGCCGCGGTTCCGAGGCGGATGAATCTCATGGAGGTGCTCATGCTTCCCTTGGTCATGGGCATGGCGATTCTGGTGGCAATTCCGGGTGTCGGTGGATGGAACCCAGTGACAGAGCGTGCGCAGGTGTATCCGTAGGCGTGAATCACGGATACGGCGTCGTGGCACATACGGGAGACGCGCGGGGCACGTACGGGAGGCGCAGGGGTTACGTATAGGTGATCGGGCCGTTCCGGATATTGACGAGCGGGTGCGCCTCGTACGTTGGGAGAACCTGTCAGCGGTGGATCCGCGGCAAGGGAACTCAGCCCTGCCGGCGCGTATCCGTCGCAGCCCGTGCCGGTAGTGCGGGAGACCGCGACACCGAGGAGATGGCGTCATGGCCGAGCTCTACTTCCAGGTCAATGTCCCCACCCGGAACTCCGTGCAGCCCGAGCGGTGCGGCCTGCACGTCTTCACCGGGTCCGCCGAGACCGAGTCGGACGCCCTGCGCATCGCGCGCGAGGCGTGCGACGCGGCGGTCGCCGCACAGAAGGCGGGCTTCGCCATTCCGCGCCGGCGCCCGGACGGCTGGGGAGCACGCGGGGTGCGTTCCGGTTGGGTGTTCGACTGGACCGCCGCGACCGTGGCCGTCTGGCGGCACGACCGGAGCTTCTGGGCCGACCGGTCGTTCCTGCCCGTGGGGGACGGGCGCCCCGGGAACGGTTCGTAGCGCGGCCCCTGCCTCAGCGGCCCCAGCCCCAGGGGTGACCGTCAGAGCCGGTGGGCGAGGTCGCGGCGGGAGAGCGCGCCGGTCTTCCGCATGGCCCCGGCGATGTGCTGCTCCACGGTCCGCGGGGAGAGGTGCAGGGTCGCGGCGATCTCCCGGTTGGTCAGCCCGGACGAGACGAGCTGTGCGACCTCCGCCTCCCGGGGGGACAGCTGGTCGGAGTGCGAGGGGCGTCCGGGAGGGCGGCCCTTCTTGGCCGGCTGCCGGGTGCGCAGCAGGGCCCTCGCCCGGGTCGCGTCCCAGACGGCGCCCAGGTCGGTGAAGTGCTGTGCGCAGGACTCCAGTTCGGCGATCGCCGAAGCGGTGGCGGCGGGGTCGGACACCGGGGCCACCGGCGAGGCGC
>NZ_JAFEUF010000434.1 GCF_016901035.1 Streptomyces durocortorensis | reverse complement strand
GTCCTGCCCGCCCTCGGCACCACCACCCAGGACGCCCCCCAGGACGCCGCCGGGCTCCGCGACGTCCTCGCCCCGCTCATCGGCGCGCCCGGACTCGGCGACAAGGGCGCCGCGTCCGTCATCGACACCGCCACCGGCGAGCAGCTGTACGGGAAGGGCGCCACCGCCCCGATGACCCCGGCCTCCACCATCAAGATCGCCACCACCACGGCCGCTCTCTCCGTCCTCGGCCCCGACCACCGCATCGCCACCACCGCCGCGCTGTCCCCCGACTCCCGCACCCTCACCCTCGTCGGCGGCGGCGACCCCACGCTCAGCAAGGCGGCCCTGCGCTCGATGGCCGACCGGGTCGCCGAGGCGATCCGCGAGGACGGCACGCCCTCCGTACGGCTCACGTACGACCTCTCCCGCTACACCGGCCCCGTGCTCCACCCGATCAGCCCCAACGAGAACATCGCGCCCGTCACCGCCCTGATGGTCAACGAGGGCCGGGTCAACGACACGGACCGCGGCCCCGCCAAGCGCACCGATGACCCCGCGGGCGACGCCGCCCGCACCTTCGCCGTCGCCCTGAAGAAGGCGGGCGTCAAGGTCACCGGCGCCCCCCGCGAGGCCCGCGCCGCCGACGAGGCCCGCACCGTCGCCACCCACCGTTCCGCCCCGCTCGACGCCCTCGTCGAGCGCACCCTCACTAACAGCGACAACGACATCGCCGAGGCCCTCGCCCGGCAGACCGCCATCGCCAAGGGCGAGAGCGCCTCGTTCGCCGGGGCCCGCCGCGCCGTCGCCAACGAGCTGAAGAAGCTCAAGGTCCCGGTGGGCGGCGCCCACTTCGCCGACGGCAGCGGCCTGGACCGCAAGGACCGGGTCACCCCCGCCCTCCTCACCGCGCTCCTCGCCCGCGCCGCCGACCCCGACCGCCCCGGACTCCGCCCGGTCCTCACCGGCCTCCCGATCGCGGGCTTCAGCGGCACCCTCGGCGGCCGGTACGCGCCCGACGCCGAAGGCACCGGCCTGATCCGCGCCAAGACCGGCACCCTCTTCGGCGTCAACTCCCTCGCCGGCACCGTCGTCGACCGCCAGGGCCGCCTGCTCGCCTTCGCCTTCCTCGCCTCCGGCAGCATCGACGCGGGCGAGGCCGAACCCGCCCTCGACGCCCTGGCCACCGCCCTCGCCGGAACAGGCGGCTGAGAACGGGGCCGCACCCGAAGAGCGGTGCAAGACCCCACCACCGGGGGACAGGCTCACGTACGGTTGACGCATGACGAGCATCGGTGGTGCCCAGATGGTCGACTGGAATCTCGCGGTGGCGACCGCGACCCGGCTCGTACGGCCCGGGCCCGACATCAGCCGCGAGGAGGCCCGCGCCGTCGTCGCGGAGCTCCGGCGGCACGCCAAGGCCTCCGAGGAGCACGTCCGGCTCTTCACCCGGATGATCCCCGAGGGGACCGAACCCGAGGACACCCCCGTCCTCGTCGTCGACCGGCCCGGCTGGATCAAGGCCAACGTCGCCGGCTTCCGCGAACTCCTGAAGCCCCTGCTCACCAAGATGGAGAGCCGCCGCACCGGCGGACCCGGCGGCGCCGTCCTCGGCGCGGTCGGCGGCAAGGTCACCGGCGTCGAGCTGGGCATGCTGCTCTCGTTCCTCGCCTCCCGGGTGCTCGGCCAGTACGAGACGTTCGCCCCCGCCACCAGAGAGCTGCCCGCTTCCGCGAACGGCGGCGGCCGACTCCTCCTCGTCGCTCCCAACATCGTCCACGTCGAACGGGAGCTGGACGTCGAGCCGCACGACTTCCGGCTCTGGGTCGCCCTCCACGAGGAGACCCACCGCACCCAGTTCACCGGCGTGCCCTGGCTCCGCGACCACCTCCAGGGCGAGATCCAGGCGTTCCTCGACGAGACCGACGTCGACCCGATGACCTTCCTGGAACGCCTCCGCGAGGCCGCCCAGTCCCTCTCCGGCGGCCGCCCCGAGGGCGAACAGGGCGAGAGCGACACCCGCAGCCTCGTCGACATCGTCCAGACCCCCGCCCAGCGCGAGGTCCTCGGCCGCCTCACCGCCGTCATGTCCCTTCTCGAAGGACACGCGGACTACGTCATGGACGGCGTGGGCCCCGACGTCGTCGGCTCCGTCTCCGAGATCCGGGAGAAGTTCCAGCAGCGCCGCGCCCAGGGCGCCGGCCGCCTCGACCAAGCCCTGCGCAAGCTCCTCGGCCTCGACGCCAAGCTCCGGCAGTACAAGGACGGCGAGAAGTTCGTACGGTCGGTCGTCGACGAGGTCGGCATGGACGGCTTCAACCGCGTCTGGACCTCGCCCAACACCCTCCCGACCAAGGCCGAGATCGCCCAGCCCGCCGACTGGGTCGCGCGCGTGCACCGTAAGGCCGAATCCTGACCAACGGGCCGTCCGGATATGCGCGAGGGACCGATATTCGCCCCCCAATCACCCATCCGAGGGACCATGGAGGCCCGGGAAGGCGTGCAATGCTCGATGAACAGCTTGCCTCTGTCACCATCGACGCACTCTGAGTGACGGGACTCACGCGTTCCGGCGCTCGACGCACCTCCCGAACTCCACGAAGGGCACCGGACATGGGTCCCCATCCTGCGGTCGCGGCGATACGCCTGGCGGTCCGCCGCGTACTCCACGACGTCATCACAGAATTCCAGCGGAACGCCGGCCACGACCGGCCCGCCGAAGCGGCCAGGCGCCCCGCGCACGCCGCCCCCGCCCCCTACGCCGAGGCCGGTGCCGCGGGCGGCCCCCGCGCCCGCGGCGGCCCGCCCCGCCCCCCCCC
>NZ_JAFEUF010000433.1 GCF_016901035.1 Streptomyces durocortorensis | reverse complement strand
GCGTCCAGGCCCCGGTCGGTGAGGACGGCGGGGTGGATGCCGCGGGCCAGGTCGCGCAGCTCCTGAAGGGCCACCTTGATCTCGCCGTGGGCCTCGTCGACCATGCGGGCGGCGGCTTCGGGGTCGTCGGTGAGCTTCTCCTTCGCCAGACCGAGCCCCATGGCGAGGGCGACCAGGCGGGCCTGGGCGCCGTCGTGGAGGTCGCGTTCGATCCGGCGGAGGTCGGCGGCGGCGGTGTCCACGACCACGCCCCGGTCCGACTCCAGCTCGGCGATGCGCCGCTCCAGCTCGTCCGACGGAGACAGCAGCCCGCGCGCCATCGCCCGGTCCACCGCCGTCAGCCCCCGCGCGATGAACGGCAGCACCGGCCACAGGACGAACAGGCTCACCAGCGTCACCGCGAACGTCAGCACGCCCCACGGCAGTCGGACGAACCCGTACAACAACGCCCGCCAGCCCACCGGGTCCTTCAGCCCTGCCCAGAGCCGGACGAAGAACCCCTCATCCCGGTGGCCGCGCCCCAGCGGACTCGGCTCCTCCACCCGTACACCGAGCATCCACCGCGCCCGCCGCCGCTCCAGCCGGGCCAGCAGCCGAGCGCCCTGGAGTCCGCCGACCAGGAGCGGCAGACCGATCACGGTGACGGACAGCCCGGCGCCCACGCTGAGCACCACGACCGTGTAGACGAACCCGACGACGGCCACCGGCAGGTTGGCCAGCAGATACGCGATCTCCCGCCAGGTCCACCGGTCGAGGGCGAAACGGGCGGGCGGCGGCCGGTCGGGGTCCGGCACGGAAGGGCTCATGGTCATACCCACAGCCTGCCGGGCCGCACCCCCGCGCACCATGGGGCTCATGGGTGGGGTGAAGTAGGGATAACCCCACCTGATGCCCGACGCGGCTGCTTACGCTCCGTTTAGCAGGCCCTAGACTCCCGTGCGTACAGAACCCGTGCGTTCAGAACAGGCACGTGGGACAGACGCTGACGAAGAGGGAGCGAGGGGCGGACGTGGCCGACGTTACGGACGTGACCGGCGTGGTGGATGCGGCGGGCATGACCGGCGTGTCCGGCGGCTCCGGCGTTCCGGTGGACGGACCCACCGCACTCGCCTCCGCGTACTTCCAGAGCTACTCGGTCATCGGCCTCCTCGCCCTGGTCGGCGTCCTGTTCGTCGCCGTGGCCTTCGGAGCCGGGCGGCTGCTGCGCCCCGTCGTCCCCACCCCCGAGAAGCTCCTCACCTACGAATGCGGCGTCGACCCGGTCGGCGAGGGCTGGGCGCACACCCAGGTCCGCTACTACGTCTACGCGTTCCTGTACGTGATCTTCGCCGTCGACTCCATCTTCCTGTTCCCGTGGGCCACGGTGTTCGCGGCGCCCGGATACGGCGCGACGACCCTGGTCGAAATGTTCATCTTCCTCGGCTTCCTGGCCGTGGGACTGCTCTACGCATGGAAGAAGGGCGTCCTCGCATGGGCCTGACGAGCCGGCCGACCCCTGCCCCCGAGTCGCAGCAGCCCGCGCCCCCGCCCCCGTCACCGTCCGCATCCCCGTCCGATCCGGTGCTCCTCCCCGAGCCCAAACGCCTCGGCGTGCTCTCCCGGCTCGCCCCGGAGCCGATGAAGGTCGTCCTCAACTGGGGCCGCCGCTACAGCCTCTGGGTCTTCAACTTCGGACTCGCCTGCTGCGCCATCGAGTTCATCGCCGCGTCCATGGCGCGCCACGACTTCATCCGGCTCGGCGTGATCCCGTTCGCCCCCGGGCCCCGTCAGGCCGACCTCATGATCGTGTCCGGCACGGTGACGGACAAGATGGCCCCGGCCGTCAAGCGGCTGTACGAGCAGATGCCCGAACCGAAGTACGTCATCTCCTTCGGCGCCTGCTCCAACTGCGGCGGCCCCTACTGGGACTCGTACTCCGTGACCAAGGGCGTCGACCAGATCATCCCCGTCGACGTGTACGTCCCCGGCTGCCCGCCCCGGCCCGAGGCACTGCTCCAGGGCATCCTCAAGCTCCAGGAGAAGATCGCACGCGAGTCGCTCGCCGAGCGGTACGCCACCGGGGCGACGGGCGGCGGCCCGTCCACCGAGGCCCTGCGCAGCGGCCTGGTCGCCGCGCCTGCAGCGGCCCCCGCAGCGGCTCCGGAACCGGACGGGGAGGGGCAGCGATGAGCGACCACGACCGACCCGCGCAATCCGCGGCCGAGGCCGCCGAGGCCTACGACCGACTGCCGGACGCCGTCACCGACCTGTTCGGCGACGAGGCCACGGCGGAGTCGGCGTACGACCTGCTGACCGTCGACGTCCCCGCCGCCGCCTGGCTCACCGCGCTGCGGACCGCCCGCGACGAACTCGGATGCACCTACTTCGACTGGCTCAGCGCCGTGGACGAACCGGGCGTCGGCTTCCGCGTCTGCGCCCATGTCGCGGCCCTGGGCACGGGTACGGTGCGGCGGCTGATGGTACGGACGACCGTGCCGCACGACGCGGCGGTCCTGCCCAGCGCCATCGACGTGTACGCGGGCGCGGCGTGGCACGAGCGCGAGACGCACGAGATGTTCGGCGTCGCGTTCGACGGCCACCCCCATCTCGTACCGCTGCTCCTGCCGGAAGGCTTCGAGGGCCACCCGCTGCGCAAGGACTTCGTCCTTGCCGCACGCGTCGCCAAGGCCTGGCCCGGGGCGAAGGAACCGGGGGAGCCGGCGGAGGGCCACACCGGCCCCAAGCGCCGCGCGATGCTCCCGCTCGGCGTCCCCGACCCGAACGAATGGGGCCCCCTGAAGGGGCAACTCCCCCCGGCCGCAGCCCGCCCGGCCCGAGCCGCCCGTGC
>NZ_JAFEUF010000432.1 GCF_016901035.1 Streptomyces durocortorensis | reverse complement strand
GGGCGGGGGCGGGGGCCGGGGTCGGCGGCGCACGCGGCCGCGGCCTCCAGGGCGCGGGCGACAGCGCGGCGTTCGGGCCCCTCGCGGCGGACCAGGGCGGGCGCGACGGTGACGAGCCAGGCGAACGCGCCCGCGCCGAGGGTCAGGGCGAGGTGGCCGGGGATCTGATCGGGGCGCTGCGGGGCGAAGAGGGCCGCGGAGCTGACGAAGGTGAAGATCACGTGGCCGGGCGGCCCGATCCGGGTGGCGTCGCACAGCACCTTCTGGGCGGCGGCGAGCAGCGCCCCGACCGCGATGAGCACGGCGGTCGAGCCGGTGAGCGAGGCGGTGACCAGGGAGACGGCGAGCGAGGCCGTCATGCCGAGCACCACGCCCGCGACGGCCCGCGCCCGCCGGGCGTACGGCAGGCCGTGTGCGTAGAGCGCGCAGAGCGAACCGGCCATGGTGTACATGACGAGGTCGAGCCGGCCGAGGGCCAGGAGTGTCAGCTGAGGGACGGCGGAGGCGACGACCACGCTGAGAGCGGGCTTGAACCAGGTGTCCGAGGGCCGCGAGAGCCGCAGGGCCGGGGCCAGCGGGAGGCTCCGGACAGCCGACGGCAGGCTTCGTACAGCGGGCGGAAGGCCTCGAACGACCGATGGGAGCTTGCGGACGGAGGGCTGCCCGGCGCGGGTAGGTGTATCGCTCACCCATACACGTTAACAGGTATTACACTCGTAAATTACCTACCCTCTGTTCGTGCGGCGACGACTCGGGCACACTGTCCCGCGAACCACGCGACCCACATTCTTTGAATCTTCATGTACCCACTACGATGACGGGCGATGACCAGGGTGAGCACGCGGACGGACCGGCAGCGGTACCGCTCCCGCGCGCCCCTCGCCCTGGGCTGGGTCTTCTTCCTGCTGGCCGTGCTCTTCTGCTGCTCGGCCGCCACCTCGTCCGCCGCCGTGCCGGTCGCGGCGGGCCAGGCCGACGCGAGTGCCGTCCGCGCGTTCACCCCGACGCCCGACGCGGCCGTCGAGCCGGTCGTGCTGGTCTCTCCGGCGGACCGCGGTCTGGGGACGTCGTGCCACGGCGGCTCGACGCACACGGTGGCCGTCGTGCTTCCGGTGTCGTCCGCCCCCGTGGCCGTCCCCTCGCCCGTGGCCTTCGTCGCGGCCGCCCCGCTCACGGGGGCGGCGGCCATCAGAGGTCCCGCGCACGACGGTGTGCGTTCCGTCGATCAACTACGCCTTCAGGTCCTGCGGATCTAGAGGCCGGGTCCGCTCTCCCGCCGCGCCCCGCGCCGGCTCCCCGGGAGCGGTTTTTCGTGTGCCCCGCATCCCTTACCCCCTCATGCATGCCCCCGCATGCATCGGTTGAACGACGAGGACTTCCCATGGCTTCCGCCAAGAACCAGAACAACGCGGCCGCGGCGCGTCGCGCCAAGCTCGATGAGGCCCGCCGCAAGGAGCGCGCCCGCGAGCGCCGCGTCCGCATCATCACCATCGGCGCGTCGGTGGCCGTGGTCGCCGCCCTGGTCGCCGGAGGCGGCTACCTGATGTCGCAGGCCAACGAGAAGGAGGAGAAGGAGCAGCAGGCCAAGACCTCCCCCGTCACCGGCGAGCGCAGCTGGGACAAGCTGACGCAGGAGCACGTCGCGAACAAGGTCGACTACCCGATGAACCCGCCCGTCGGCGGCGACCACAACCAGGTCTGGATGAACTGCAACGCGGACGTCTACACCGCCGAGATACCGAAGGAGAACGCCGTGCACTCGCTGGAGCACGGCGCGGTCTGGGTGACGTACAACGACAAGGCCTCGGACGCGGACATCGAGGCGCTGACCAAGAAGGTCAAGTCGACCCCGTACTCCCTGATGAGCCCGGTCAAGGACCAGAAGGATCCGCTGATGCTCAGCGCCTGGGGCAAGCAGGTCACGGTCAAGAACGCCTCGGACGACCGGGTCGACCAGTTCTTCACGAAGTACGTGCAGGGCCCGCAGACCCCTGAGCCGGGGGCCGCCTGCACCGGCGGGCTGGACAAGTGACCGCCCTCGCACCCGCCCGCTCCACCCGCCGGCTGGTCCTCGCGGGGGCCTCGGTGCTGCTCGTCGCGCTGGGGCTGGTGGCGCTGATGGTGGTCCGCCCCTCGGCGGCCTCCCCGTCCGGGGCGTCGTCCTCGCTGTCCGCTCCGGCGGAGGACTCCGTGGACGCGGGCTTCGCCCGGGACATGGCGATCCACCACCAGCAGGCGGTGGAGATGTCGTTCATCGTGCGGGACCGCACCGACGACGAGGATGTGCGGCGGCTCGCGTACGACATCATCAACACCCAGGCCAACCAACGCGGCATGATGCTGGGCTGGCTGGAGATGTGGGGGCTGCCGAAGAGCGCGGCCGGGCCGCCGATGGCGTGGATGGGGCACACCTTCACGCCGACGGACGACGGTTCGCTGATGCCGGGCATGGCCACCGACGCGGAGCTGGAGGCGCTGGAGGCAGCCGAGGGCAAGGCGGCCGAGGTGCTGTTCCTGCGGCTGATGACCGTGCACCACCGCGCGGGTGCCGACATGGCGCAGGCGGCCGCCGGTACGGCGAAGACGGACGCCATCCGGAATCTCGCGGAGGGCATGGTCCGGGGCCAGCAGTCGGAGATCGGGCTGATGGCGGACATGCTGAAGGACCGGGGCGCCAAGCCCTGAGCGCGGAGCCCTGAGGACGGTGGGGTGCGGTCGCGGGGGGGGGGGCCCCCCCCCCCCCGGGGGCGCCCCCCCCCCCCGAAGGGGGGGGGGGCGGTTTTAAGGGAGGAGGCCGACCCGGGGGGGCCGCGGCGCCCCGGGGCCCC
>NZ_JAFEUF010000431.1 GCF_016901035.1 Streptomyces durocortorensis | reverse complement strand
CCACCCGCTCCGACCGAGCCGCCCACCCCGCCCTCAGTGCCTGCCGGTTCGCGGGGCTCGACCTGCGCAACAGGTTCGCCCTCGCCCCCATGACCCGGGTCTCCGCGACCGAGGACGGCCGGGCCACCCGGGAGATGGCCGCGTACTACGCGGCCTTCGCCGAGGGGGGGTTCGGGCTCCTGATCACCGAGGGGACCTACACCGACACCGCGTTCAGCCAGGGCTATCTGCACCAGCCGGGCATGACGGACGAGGCGCAGGCCGCCGCCTGGCGGCCCGTCGTCGGGGCTGCGCACGACGCAGGGGCGCGGATCGTCCTCCAGCTGATGCACGCCGGGGCGGTCGCGCAGGGCAACCGGTTCCGCGACCGGGCGGCCGGCCCCTCGGCGGTACGGCCGCTGGGGGAGCAGCTGACCAAGTACCGCGGCGGCGGCCGCTGGCCCGTACCGATGGAGATGACCCGCCGCCAGATCGCGGAGGCCGTCGACGGCTTCGCCGCGGCGGCGGTCCGCGCGCGGGACGCCGGCTTCGACGGCGTGGAGATCCATGCGGCCAACGGCTATCTGCTCGACCAGTTCCTGACCCCGTACACGAATCTGCGCACCGACGCGTACGGCGGGAGCGCCGAGGAGCGCACACGCCTCGTGCGGGAGGTGACGGCCGAGGTCAGAGGTGCGACCGGGCCCGGCTTCACGGTCGGTGTCCGGCTCTCCCAGGGGAAGATCAACGACCCCGCGTGGCGCTGGCCGGGAGGCGACGCCGAGGCAGGCGTCATCTTCGCGGCGGCGGCCTCGGCCGGCGCCGACTACCTGCATCTCGCGGGCAGCGGCCGGGACTGGACCGCGGACGGGCCGACCCTTCCCGGGCTCGCCCGTACGGTCACCGGGCTTCCCGTGATCGCCAACGGCGGGCTGCACCGGGAGGTGGTGGCCCGGCGCGTCCTGGACGAGGGGCACGCCGATGTCCTGGCGATCGGGACCGCCGCCCTGGCCAACCCCGGCCTGCCGGGCGTCGTGGCCTCGGGCGGTGCCCAGGCCCCGTTCGACCCGCAACTGCTGGAGCCGCTGGCCACCTTGGAGAACGCCCGCGCGCACGCACACGCTTGACAGTCTTTACTTGCACATGCAAGATTAGTACCCACGGAACGGATCGCCGACGGTGATCCGCGTGAGCACTCAATTGCATGTGCAGGCAAGTAATCGATGGAAGTCACTCGGGAGACGAACCGCTCATGCGTACTCAGGAAAGCGAACTGCTGGGCTTCGCCCACGAAGCGATCCGGCTCAGCCGCGAGCATGTCGCCCAGGGCGGCATCCCCTTCTCCGGGGTGGTCGTCGGCAACGGACGGATCCTGGGGACCGGCTTCAACCGGGTCCGCGAGGACAACGACCCGACCGCGCACGCCGAGGTCGTGGCCCTCCGGGAGGCCACCACCCGGCACGGGATCCGCGCCGTCGCCGGTGCCACCCTGATCGCCTCCGGCGAACCCTGCGCCCTGTGCTACCTCGCGGCGCGCTACGCCGGCATCGGCCACATCGTGCACGCCGCCGACCGCAGGACCGCCGCCCGGTACGGCTTCGACTACACGAGCACGTACTCCCTCTTCGCGGAGGATCCGGCCGACTGGCCGCTCAAGGTCACGGCGCTGCACCTCCCCGAAGCGGAGGAGCCGTTCCAGGACTTCCTCACGCAGAACCGGGCCGGCTGACCCCACCGGCGGCCGCTGCCGCTGACGGCCGCTGACGGCCGGGGCCCCACCGTGCCCCGCGCGCCTCGCGCGCCCCAGCTCCTCGTCACCTCTCCTCGTTCATTCACCGCTCGGAAGGACCTCCCATGCCCTGGCTCTACCTCGCCATCGCCGTCGCCTTCGAAATCCTGGTCGCCATCGCCGCCGGAAAGGCCGAGGGCTTCAAGAACCGCAAGTGGACCTCCATCACCCTGGCCAGCGGCGCCGCCGCGACGTTCTTCCTCAGCAGGGCGCTCCTGACCTTCGACGTCGGCGTCGGCTACGCCCTGTGGACGTCCGTCGCGGGCGTCGGCATCACCATCCTCGGCGCGCTGTTCTTCGGCCAGCGCCTGAACTGGAACAAGGCGATCGGCATCGTCCTCGTCATCGGTGGCGTCGTCGGCCTGCAGCTGAGCGGCTCCGCCTGATCCCGGAGCCGTCTCCCGGAGCGCGCCTTCCGGCCGCCCCGCCCTGCCCGCAACGCATGCGGCGCACCCCGCACCCCGCCTGACGACACCCTTGAGAGAGGACCCACCTCCCATGTCCAACGCAGCCAAGAGCTCCACCAACGCCTGGCTCTCGCTCCTGCTCGCCGGAGTCTTCGAGATCGGCTACGCGCTCGCCGTCGGCGGCAGCGAAGGCTTCACCGTCCTGACCTGGTCCCTGGTCGCCGTGGTGTTCTTCCTGCTGACGCTCTACGCACTGAGCCTCGCCCTGCGCACCATCGACGTCAGCATCGGTTACGCCGTCTGGGCGGGCATCGGCGCGGTCGGCGCGGCTGTCCTCGGCCCGCTCTTCTTCGACGAGACGCTCACCCTGGCCAAGGGCGCCTGGCTGGCCGTCATCATCGTCGGCGTCATCTGGCTGAAGCTCGCCGACCGGACGAAGCCCTCGGAGGCGGTTGCCCCGGCCCAGGAGCCTGAGCGCCTGGCGGACCGGCCCACCGCGGTCCAGGTCTGACGCTCCTCGACGGTACGCCCCCGGCGCCCTTGGCCAGGGTGAGCGTCTCGTCGAAGAAGAGCGGGCCGAGGACAGCCGCGCCGCCCGCGCCGATGCCCGCCCAGACGGCGTAACCGATGCTGACGTCGATGGTGCGCAGGGCGAGGCTCAGTGCGT
>NZ_JAFEUF010000430.1 GCF_016901035.1 Streptomyces durocortorensis | reverse complement strand
ACAATATTTTTTTAATCTACTAGCACCGATTGCTTCATTTGTGCATGTCTGGTGGGCTCGGAGATTTGTATATTAGACAGGTCTGTGTGGGCGCTCCGCGGCTCGCGGGTGGAACGGCCGGTGAGCGGCCCGGTGATGGTCGGGGTGCGGGGTGCGGCACGCGCCAAGGGCCTGGCCTGGATGGGGTGGGGTGAGGTCCGGGGATGCTTCCGGCGCCTGGTCGGGGTGGTCCGGGGTGCGTTCGCCGCCCGGTCACGGCGGCCCGGGCTGAGCCCGGGGTCGGTCAGATGGCGGCCTTCTTGAGGCGTCGTCGCTCCCGCTCGGAGAGCCCGCCCCAGATGCCGAAGCGTTCGTCGTTGGAAAGGGCGTACTCAAGGCATTCCGAGCGCACCTCACAGGCGAGGCAGACCTTCTTGGCCTCGCGGGTGGATCCGCCCTTTTCGGGAAAGAAGGACTCGGGATCGGTCTGGGCGCACAGTGCGCGCTCCTGCCAGCCGAGTTCCTCGTCCGCGTCCTCGACCAGCAGTTGCTGGAACAGCTCGGTCATGTGCGCCCCTCGTCTGTCTCTTGCGTCCCGTGATGCAGCCGTTTGCGGCTGAACGACACGAGTGAAATTACAAGTGTGTAGCTCCGGGGCAGTCAAGCGAGGATCTGCTATTGGCCCAGGGATTCACTCTGCGGAACCAAGCGTATGCGGAAAGTGTTCAAATCAGCAAAAAGCTGACATATGCCACAGGCCCCACAGCCTCGCATCCCCCCTTGAGGAAGACGAGCGAGGCCGCCCTCGTGTTGCGATTCGATCACCGAAGCGATCAAGATCACAGTCAGGTCACGGAGTGTCAGCCGCGTTTGAGAGCACGGATGATGCGCCACATGTCCCCGGTCGTGGGCGCATAAACCTTTCTCCCAATCCGACGACCGGAAGGGGTGAAACATTGCCCCCATATCGGGCATTGGGTTGACAGCGGACGGCCGAGCCGGTCTCCTTGGTTCCATGCCAGCGACCGCAGCCCTGCACGTCACCCACGTCCGTGGGTTCCGTAGCGCTGTCCAGGCCCGCTGTTGCTGTTCCAGCTGTCACAGCTGTTGATGCCCTAGCGCTCCAGCTCTGATCCAGCTCTCCGGCTCCCTGAGTTCTCTGAGTTCCTTGAGTTTTTCTGAGCCTCCTGGTCTCTCCAGGTCTCCGTCGAGCCGCCGCACCTCCCGGTACTTCCCCGCAGCTCCCGCGGAGCTGCCGACGCTCACCGCGACTCCCCCGCACGCGCACCCCCCCATGCCGAGGAAACACCGCAGCAATGAACAGCGACAGCGACCTTCAGATCGCCGGCGACATCCTTGAGGTCCAGCACCTCCTGCAGCCCGCTCGCGAGCACCCCTCCACCGTCTCCGAATTCGTCGGCCTGGCCCGCTCCATCGCGGCCGACCGCGCCCGGTGGGCGGGAATCGTCCAGTACGACTCCGCCTCCCGCTGGTACCACCGCCTGCACCAGGGCCCCGGCTACGAGGTGTGGCTGCTCAGCTGGGTGCCCGGGCAGGGCAGCGGGCTCCACGACCACGGCCTCTCCGCCGGCGTACTGACGGTCCTGGAAGGCGAGTTGACCGAGCGCACCGAGCGCGGGGCGCGGTCGCTCGGGGCAGGCGCGCAGCGGGCCTTCGCCCCGGGGTACGTCCACGAAGTGGTCAACGATTCGCTCGAACCGGCCGTGAGTCTGCACATCTACTACCCGGGCCTGACCGAGATGCCGATGCACGCCACACAAAGCGCCCCGACGGCCGTGGACGCCGTACCCGCCTGACAAACTGCTGTGCATGCGCATTGTTGTTCTGGCCGGTGGCATCGGCGGTGCCCGCTTCCTTCGCGGCCTCAAGCAGGCCGCGCCCGACGCGGACATCACGGTGATCGGCAACACGGGTGATGACATCCATCTGTTCGGGCTGAAGGTCTGTCCCGACCTCGACACCGTGATGTACACCCTCGGCGGTGGCATCAACGAGGAGCAGGGCTGGGGGCGTACCGACGAGACCTTCCAGGTCAAGGAGGAGCTCGCCGCGTACGGCGTGGGCCCCGAGTGGTTCGGGCTCGGCGACCGCGACTTCGCGACCCATATCGTCCGTACGCAGATGCTCGGCGCGGGCTATCCGCTCAGCGCGGTCACCGAGGCGCTCTGCGCCCGCTGGCAGCCGGGCGTGCGGCTGCTCCCCATGTCGGACGACCGGGTCGAGACGCATGTCGCCGTCGAGATGGACGGCGAGAGCAAGGCGATCCACTTCCAGGAGTTCTGGGTGAAGCTGCGCGCCTCCGTCGAGGCGCGGGCGGTCGTGCCGGTCGGGGCGGAGCAGGCCAAGCCGGCTCCGGGGGTGCTGGAGGCCATCGGTGCCGCCGATGTCATCGTCTTCCCGCCGTCGAACCCGGTGGTGTCCATCGGCACGATCCTCGCCGTGCCCGGGATCCGCGAGGCGATCGCCGAGGCGGGGGTGCCGGTCGTCGGCCTCTCCCCCATCGTCGGGGACGCGCCCGTGCGGGGTATGGCGGACAAGGTGCTCGCCGCTGTGGGCGTCGAGTCGACGGCGGCTGCCGTGGCCCAGCACTACGGTTCGGGGCTGCTGGACGGGTGGCTGGTCGACACGGTGGACGCCGGTGCGGTCGGCGAGGTCGAGGCGGCGGGGATCCGCTGCCGGGCGGTGCCGCTGATGATGTCTGACGTGGACGCGACCGCCGAGATGGCGCGGCAGGCGCTGGATCTGGCCGAGGAGGTACGGGCGTGAGTGCGGTCCCTGGGGCCGGGGACGCGGTCGGGGCCGGGGGGGGCGGCGGGGGGGGGGGGGGCGCCGCCCGGGGGTGTTTTTGTGTT
>NZ_JAFEUF010000042.1:37556-40307 GCF_016901035.1 Streptomyces durocortorensis | reverse complement strand
CCCGCACCACACACCGCCCTCCAGCCGCCCCACCCGCTGACCCGACACACCACACAGCCCCCGCCGACGGCCACACCGCACAGAAGAACCGAGAAGGACCGCCTCATGACCGAGAAGCCCTCACTCCGCGCGTACCTCAGGCACTACGCCCAGGGCGGCGTCCCCCGCGAGGAGATGATCGAGACCATCGCCGCCTGGGACTTCGAAGAAGAGGTCCACGACGAGCTGGTCGTCGAACCCACGGGGCAGGACAACGTCTTCGCCCTCGTCAACGGTGCCGCCTTGCTGGGCACGATCACGGACGACGACCTGGACGAGATCGTACGAAGGAAGCAAGCACGCGGCTGACCGCCCACGAACCACACCCACACGATGATCGGAAAGAGATGCTGACGGGGGAATACGCTCAGCTCTACGCGGAGCTGCAACAGCGCATGGCGCGAGGCGGAGACCTTTGACCCGGCGCAGGGGACACCGCGGCCCGGTTCCGTCAGGGACTCGCCTGGGACAAGGAACGCCGTGTCATCCAGCGTGGCGGGCGCCTCCTCACCCGTTGGCACGCCGAGACCGGGGGCAACTTCTCCACCCCGCTCGTCGCCGTCCACAACGCCGCCACGGGCAAGCTGGAAACGAGCATCGTGTGCGAGCAGCCGAGGGGAGGCGACGCCGTCTCCTCCCCCAACGGCCGTTTCGTCGCCGTCGGAACTGTCGCCTTCGACCTCCAGCGCCGCCACGGCGCCTGCCTGGAGGCGGGCGAGAGCCGCAAGGCCGACGTGTTCGTCCGGTCGATCACCGACGACGGGATCGCGTACGGAGAGCTCGCCGCGGGCCCCGGAGGGGATCCCGGTGCGGCCGAGGTCGATCTGTCCGCCGGTGACGGCACCCCTCGCGCCCTCCCTGAGGGCACGCGCGTCCCCGAGTGGGCCCTGCGGGACACCGGGGTCTTCCTGACACCCCACCCGGTGAACGGCCTGCTCATCTCCGTCCTCAAGCACACGTGACGACCTGAACCGACCCTGGAGAGATACGTGTCCCTTCCTCAGACCACCCAGCTGTTCCGCTGGCGGCACCGGCTCAACGGCGAGGCCTTCTCCCTGCTGCGCGCCGTGTACGACCCGGCCACCGGACAGGCCGTGGCCGTCGTCTCCGAGCTGGCCGACAGCCCGGTCCACGGCATCACCTACGACTTCGCCGATGTCGCCGACGCCGCACTCCCCCTGCTCCGTGCCCACCTGAGCCCCCACCTCGCCTCCCTGCTGTGGATCGCGCACTTCGGGGACTTCTCCTCCTTCGACCCCGGCGGCCCGGAGACCTTCACCGCGATCACCCTGAAGGTCGCGGAGAACGGGTACCGGGACGACGACCGGGGCGACCGGAGGCTGACGGCCGGCGAGGTGACCCGCCTCTTCCACGGTCACCCCCTGGCTCCGGTGCCCGAAGTACTGGCCGGCCTGGGGCCCTTGACGTGACGGAGCTGGTCTCGGGCAGGGACGTACTGCGACAGGCACGCGCGTTGTACGCGCACTACCGGCCCGCCGTGGAACCGACCGGCATGAAGGTGGCGGTCATCCGCTTCACCCCCACCGACACCGACCCGCCCGACTGGCGCGTCCGCCTGGAAGCCTCCCGGATCTCCGCCGAACAGAAGATCAAGAGCTTCGAGCACCTGGGCTTCCGGGCGGACCACGTCGTCCTGCCGCCCGGCGTCGGCCGTCGCGAATTCCGCGAGGTCCTGGAGGGTTACAACGCGGACCCCGCCACACGCGCGATCATCGTGCAGTTCCCCCCGCCGCGCGACCTGGCCCCCGTCGTGGACGGCATGGACCCGGCCAAGGACATCGACGCCCTGCTCAAAGGGCGCTCCCCCTACCCCGCCTGCGCGACCGCCGAGGGCATCTACCGGGTCGCGGAGCCCTTCGCGACCGACCGGCCCGCCATCGCCGTGGTCGGCAGCAAGGGGTTCGTCGGGCAGGGGGTGGTGAGCATGCTCCGGGCCAACGGGCACGACCCCATGACCCTCGACCACGGCGACAGGCTGGAGCGGGTCCGCGACGCCGACATCGTCATCTCCGTCACCGGCAGCCCCGGCATCCTCACCCCCGACCACATCCGGCCGCACCACCGCGTCGTGATCGACTCCGGTTTCGTACCGCAGGCGGACGGCAGCGTGCGCGGCGACGTACAGGCCGAGGCGTACACCGTCCCGCAGAACATCACCCCCGTCCCCGGCGGCATCGGTCCGGTCGAGATGGCCACCCTCATGGAACGGGTGGTCCGCCAGGAGGTCGACCCGAGCGTCGTCTCCTGGAAGGTCTCCCCCGGCCCCTACCTCGAACGGGCACGGTTCACGGCGGACCGGACCACGGCCGCCACCACGGCGACGGCGACCACGGCCACCGCTCCCTCGATCGCCGCCGCGGGCCGCCTGCGCGGCGCCGCCACACCCGCGGCCGGCGCTCCCCCGGCCTCCGCCCCGTCGGCCGCGGCTCCCCGGCTCCCGGGCCGGCAGGCGGCTCCCCGGCCCCAGCTCCCGCCCCAGGCAGGCGGCCCGGCCCGCTGAACGCTCCGGCGCCGTGGAAGGGCTACGGCGACCGGACGGTTCCAGGGCCGCACACGCCTGAGGGGGGGGCCCCCCCCCCCCCCGGGGGGGGGGGGGGGGGCCGCCGCGGGGGGGGGGGGGGGCCCCGGGGGGGGGGGGGGGGGGGGGGGGGGGGGGGGCCCGGGCCGCGCGGGGGGGGGGGGGGGGGGGGC